>NZ_CP011834.1:0-327643 GCF_001412575.1 Limnohabitans sp. 103DPR2
CCCAATAGAGAACACCCATTTATTCGCTGTGAGGGGATTGTAGAAGATTTCTGACGACGTTTTTTGTGATTTGAGTCACACACAAGGACACGAAAACGCATATTTGCAAAAAAACAACGCGGTTTTGGGTGGTTTTTGCAGATTTCAGTCATTCACCCACCTCACGCCCAGGTAAACACTCGAATTCTTCAAATTAAACAAGGTGTTATTGGATTTTTGTGAAGTGGCTTCAAGGTTTAAGCCGGCACTCCATTGTTTAGCCACCGGCACCCAATAACCAAGGCCCAAATCGGTACGTTGCGTGTTGGATTTTAAGTCACCCAACAGGTCGCTGTAGGCCATCTTGTCTTTGCTTTGCGCATACCGCAGCCATGCAGACAATTGCCCCGATATTCCAGGCGTCAATGGCAAGGACACAATCTGTTCATGCCTTAGCAATACATCTGTGCGCAGGCGGTTGCCACCTGGGCGATTGGCATCCTGCGCCCTGTCTTGTCCACCACCCAAAGCCACGTGGGTTTCACGGTTCAGGCCGCTGGCACAGGCCATTTCGATACGGCCATAGCTGTACACCCCGTTCAAAGTACTGGACTGTGGAAACCTCTGGTCAATGCGCCCAATGGCCGGCGCCCATTTACAGGCCGCGCCCAAAGTGTCCCATGCGTACTTAAGTTGCAATCCTTGGTCTTGGTAAGCCGTTTGATTACCCAGCCAAAACTGCGTGCCACCTGCGGCAACTTGCCACAAGCCTGATGCATCGCCCGCCAACATAGGCAGGCTGTACTTCACAGCGCCTTCTGCGGTGCGGTTGTTGCCGCCTACGCTGGCTGCACCTGTTTTGTTGGCCAAAGCCGCATTCACAGACAACTCCTGCCCCCCTGCGCCCCTCAAAACGCCCTGCACTGCGGCGGTTGTTTTAAAGGCATTGCCGGCCACAGGCTTGGCGTTGTCGGTCAGGCCCAAGGTGACGGGGCCATTTGACAAATAAAGCGTTAGCGCGTCGGTATAGGTGGCGCTGTTCAGGTTGCTTTCGTGGCCATGTGCGGTTTGCAGCAGGCCATTCCATTGCCATAGGGGGCCACTGGCCATACGGCTGGCTTCGGTTTGTTCTTGGCTTTGCGCTGCGCTCAATTGCGCTTTCAGGCCTGGCTGAATGTCGGTTCTTTGCAGCACATTGTTCAAAATGGCGCGGGCCGAGCCCTTCAAACCAATTTGCGCCAAGGCTTGGGCATAGTCCAATTGGGCGCCCGGTAAGTCGGGGTTGATGAGCAGGGCTTTTTCTAAAGAGACTGCGGCCGCTTCGGTTTGACCTTGGGCCAGCAATTGGGCGCCGCGGTGCGCATGAAAGAAAGCATTGGTATCGCAGGCTTCGGCCCATGTGGCCAACTGCGCCAAGGTGGCAGTTTGCCATTCGGTGGCGGCTGGGCAGGTGCTTGCAGCCTCATGCGCAGTGCCTTGGGCATTGCTTTGCGCGTGGGCCACAGGCGCGCACATACCCAGTGCTAGCAAGGCTAGCAAACCCCACGCGGGCACCGGCTTGTTGCGCATACGTTCGCAGCCAGTCAGGTCACTCTGCACAGCGTTGATGATAAAAATGAGAATTGGTTGGTGATTAGCCGATCATACTGACTTCGGATGCAAAACCTGCGTCCAAGCCAGAGACCAAATGCAAGTGTGAGGGATCAACCTCAATTTGCAGCGCATACACCGTGCGCGGTGTGCGCATGCCGGCCAACAAAAAGTCGCCCAGCTTTTGCATGTCTTCATGTCCCGATTGCGCCTTGGCCTGTGGGCCTACCAGCACGGGGTAGCCCAACTCGGAAGTGAGTTTTTCTAGGCGGGACGCCACACTCACAGCCTCGCCCATCACGGTGTGAACACGGCGGCGGGCGGGACCAAACGAGCCCACCATCACTGGGCCAGTTTCAATGCCAATGCCAATGTCTAGGGGCGGTGTTTTTCTGGAAGCCACTTTGGGCAACTGGGCCACGCCTTCTTTCCAAATCACTTCGGCTGCTTGCAAAGCTTTTTGGGCGTGCTGGTTGCAAGGGCTAGAGCCATTCCAAACAGCGGTAAGGCCATCGCCCACCATCTGCTCTACCACGCCGCCATGCTCGGTGACGATGCGGTCGAGGGTGGTGTAAAACAAGTGCAACACCATGGCGGCGTCTTCAGGGGCGCGCTCTTCGCAGTAGGCCGAGAAGTTGCGCAGGTCGACCAACATCACAGTGGCTTCGCGGGTTTCGGCCACCACTTGGGCGGTAGGACCTTCAAAGGCCACGCGGCGGGCGGCGCCTTCGGGCAAGTAGCTGGAGAGGTTTTCAAACAAGCGCTCGCGCTCGGCCCGCACTCGCAGCATTTCTGAAGCGGTCAGCAGTACGGCGGCCAGGGCCACAAACACAACGGGCTGACCCCAGCCCAGCCATTGGTGTGACACCAACAACAAGACGGCGTGCACAGCAAAGATAGAAGCGCCGGTGGCCACGGCCACCAAAGGCATCACCACGGCAGCTTTAGGACCGGCTGCGCGCAAAGAGAAGACCAATACCAACAAGGCCACCAAGCCAGTTGCCAAAGGCCAGAGCGGTGCCCATGCAGGTGCAAACGGTGTGCGTGAATCGAGTGCGGCCGACATCAGTTGGGCATGCACTTCTACGCCGCCCACGGCGCCGCCTTGCGGTGTAGGCACGGCATCGCCGCCGCCAAACGCTGTAGAGCCCACCAATACCCACGCACCTTTAAGCATGCTGGGAGGAACTTTGCCTTGCAACACGTCCACCGCCGACACCGAGGCAAAGCCATCGCGCGGCATTTGATATGACACGCGCAACTGGCCTTTGTCGTCCAAAGGCAATTGCAAACCGCCCACGTCAATCAATTGGGCACTGCCCGAACTGAACAAACCGGCTTGGGTGGTGTGCCACACAGGTTGTGCGCCTGTAGCAGCTGCCAAGCTGGCCACAGCCAATGCAGGGTAAGCCTGGCCTTCGTAGCAAACCACGGCAGGCACGCGGCGAATGTTGCCGTCGGCATCAATGATGGGGGTGATGTGGCCCACGCCAGCGCTGCTTTGGGCCAACGAAGTTTCGGCACCCATGAAGCCAAAGGCGGGGGTGCCGAAGGGTTGAGAAGCGCTGGTGTTTGCAGGGCAAGTGCCCATGGCGCCAGCCAATTGGCCCGACTTCACTTGAGCTTGCGGGCTAAGGGCAAACAGCTGAGAAATAACCGTAGGCGCACCTGCTTTGAGGGCAGCGGCCAGCTTTTGATCTTGTGCAGGGTCTTGCGCACCGTCGAACAAAACGTCGACCACTTTGAGGTTGACGCCATACGCATCAAGGCCTGACAGCAAAGTGGCCACTCGCTCGCGGGGCCATGGCCAAGGGCCTAAAGCTTGTGTGCTCTTCTCGTCAATGTCGACCACCACCACGCGGCGCTCGGTGGCATTGGGGTTGGCCAAAGACCAAGTGCGGCTGGCCAAACGCTCTTCCCACTGCTGCATTTGGGGCGCCCAAACGGCAGACACTGCCGCCATCAACACCGCGGCCAAAACCGACACGGCGGCGTACAGCCACAGTGGTTTTTTGAGAAGGGCGTCCAGTTTCATATGCAACTGGCTTAGCGGCCCCAAAGGGTGGCGCCCACAAACGAGCCACGACCGATTTGGGTTTTAAAGAGGTAGCCGGCTTGGCGAGCGTCCAAGGAAATGGCGCCAGCCAGGCTGCTGGTGGGTGCGGCATCGGGACCAGTTCGGCCCAAGAAAATGCCAGTACTTGAATTGATGCTGCCGCTTTGGCTGAAGGTTTGCAAACCCGTGCCCTCGGCACTCAGGCCCAGTTGGGTGGCGTAGGTTTTGGCGCCAAAGTCGATGGACAAGCTGCCCGCAGACACCGTGGCAGGCACCATTTCGTTGGCGGCATTGCGGTAATAAGCGGAGGCCGATTTCAGACCAAAGTCGGTTTTGGTGGTGAGGGTGGGCAGCACGTTGATGTTGCTGGGCTCACGGAACAAGAAGTAGTAGCCATCGCCCACAGTCACTTCGTTGCCGCGCATGGCTTCAAGGAAAGGCACAGTAAGGCTGTCGTTGGCAATGGGGTCGCGGGCCCAACGGCCCCAAATGAGGCGGTTGTTGCCAACGGCATTCAGGGGGTTTTTGGTTTCGGTGTCGGACGCCAGGGGCTTTTCGGCTGCGTCGCGCACTTGGCGGTCTAGCTGCAAGAGTTTGGTGTTGTCGGCTTGGCCGGGCTTGCTGACGTTTTGGAAGCTGGGGTCGGTGCTGCCCAAGCGGAACACCAGGGCTTGGCCCAGCATGTCGGCAGTGAGTTCTTTGGCGCGTGCGGTGGTGCAGACGCCCAAGGTATCGGCCTTGCAACCGCTGTCAAACGGGGCCATCACGATGGCGCCTTGGTTGACGGTGACGCGAATGACGTCTTTGGAAACTTGCGTCACAAAGTCGGTACCCTTGACGCCAATGGCCACCAAGGGGGTGTTCAAACGGAAGCGCTCTTTGGCAGCTTGGGCAGCGGCGCCAGAAATGGAGCGGGCTTCACCAGAGTCGAGGCTGAGGCGAACCACAGACGCTGCGGGGTCGGCAGGGCTGTATTTGAATTCGTGGATGCGGAACACCGAGTTGGGGCGAACGCTAACGCGGGCGCCATCGATGAAGCGGATGTGCACGTGGCCGTTGTCGGACGTGCGAATAACGTCGCCTTCTTGCACCGAGCCGCCCTTTTGAGGTTCGGCTTCGTTGGCGCTGCGTTCAATTTTGGACTTGCCAATGGTGAGGGTGACCTCGCCCACCACCTGCGAGGCGTTGGCCACAGAACTGAGGCACAAGGCCAACATGCCCAAGAGCATGGCCACAGCACCGCCCCTCAGCAGACGGGCTGCTGAACTGAGTGGGTTGAAGATGGCTTGAATTGGCATGTTTTGTCGCAATATTGGAACGGAGTATAAAAAGGAAAGCTTGTCTGTCTGTGTGCGCACAATCACACCTTACACAAAAGAAGACGGTCTGTTGGCGCCCTAATGCGATGCGCCACACAGCCCGCTGGACGAATAAACCCCTAAGATACGGGGTCTAGATTTATGGCTGTTCACCCATCCCTTTTGCAGCAGTTTGCCCTGATGCGTCTGTTTTCGGCAGACTCATTGGCCCAGCTGGCTGCCTACTCCAGCACGCATGCATTTGCCAAGCGGGAGGTGGTGTTGGCCAAAGAAAACCCTTCATCCAGCCTCATGTTTTTGCTGGAAGGCAGGTTGCAAGCCATTGACTTTACGCTGGATGGCCGTGAAGTAGGCCTTCACTTTATTGAAGAAGGCCAGTACTTTGGCGAGATCTCGGTGCTGGACGGCCTGCCCTCCCCCGAGGTGGTCATTGCCACCAAAAAGTCGCAAGTGGTGATGGTGCCGGCCCGCGACATTCGTTCGCACATTTTTGGTTCACCCCAGGCCATCGAGGCCATTACCTCGGGCCTGACCAAGCGCATTCGCGACCAAGCCAACCAACGCCAAATTTTGGGCATCATCAGCCCGCTGCAACGCATTTGCGCGTTGTTGCAAAACCTCACCAAGGAAGGCAAGAACCCTTCCTTGATCGCCAATGCGCCCACCCACCAAGAGATTGCCATCATGGTCAACCTCACGCGCGAAACCGTGACGCGAGCGTTTCAGGTGCTGCAATCGCAAGGCGCTTTGGCGCGCGATGGCGATGATTTGAAAGTTGACGCCAGCAAGCTGAAGCAGTTGGCAGAAAAGTCGGCGGACTGAGCACAGGCCCCTTGAACATGTTTGCATTTGCTTCTACTTTTTTGAAACACTTTGCGATGCCCTTGGGTCATCGCAATTTGATTTGGCAATTTGCACGGCGTGAAGTGTTGGGCCGTTATCGCGGCTCGGTGTTGGGCGTGGGCTGGTCGGTGCTAACGCCCATGGCCATGCTGGCGGTTTACACCTTGGTGTTCCGGCACATTTTCAAAGCCAAGTGGCCGGGTGTGGAAGACGGGAACATGAGCTTTGCCCTCAACTTGTTTGCAGGCTTGTTGGTGTTCAACTGGGCTGCAGAATTTTTAAGCCGCGCACCGCGGCTGATGACCGACCAACCTAACTTGGTCACCAAGGTGGTGTTTCCTTTGCAGGTGCTGCCGTGGTCTGCGCTGCTGTCGAGCTTTTTCCATGTGATGGTGTCGTGCTTGGTGTGGTTGGCCGGCTGCTTGTTGTTTGGCCAAGGCATTCATGCTTCGTGGTTGGCTTTGCCTTGGGTGTTTTTGGCCTTGGTGCCCACACTGTTGGCCTTGGGTTGGGCGCTGTCGGCGCTGGGCGTTTACTTTCGCGACCTGGGTGAAATTGTGGGCCTGTTCATGGGCATGCTGCTGTTTTTAACGCCCGTGTTTTTTCCTTTGAGCGTGTTGCCCGACTTTTTGCAAGGCTGGGTGGCGTTCAATCCTTTGGCCGTGCCCATTGAAGCTTTGCGCAGCATTGGCTTGATGGGGGTGTGGCCCAATTTTCTTGCGCTGTTGCAATTATTCTTGGTAGGTTGTGTGCTGGCTTTGGGCGGCGCTTGGTTGTTTGAAACATCACGCAAGGGGTTTGCAGATGTCCTCTAATGCACCTGTCATTGCACTGGAAAGCGTAGGCAAAACCTACAAACGTTTTGCCAAACCTTCCGACCGATTTTGGCAAGCGGTATGGCCCTCGGCATTGCGCGGTAGTGATGCAAAGGCCAACGAATTTGTAGCCTTGGCACCGCTGTCACTGACAGTGAAACGCGGCGAAGCGCTGGGTTTGATTGGCCGCAATGGCGCTGGCAAATCGACCTTGTTGCAAATGGTGTGCGGCACTTTGAATCCCAGCAGCGGCAGCGTGAAAGTGAACGGCAAAATTGGCGCGCTGTTGGAATTGGGTGCAGGCTTCAATCCTGAATTTACCGGTCGCGAGAATGTTTATTTGGCTGCTGCGGTCATGGGTTTGTCGGGCGCCGAAACCGATGCTTTGTACGAAAGCATTGTGGAGTTTTCTGGCATTCGCGAGTTCATTGACCAGCCTGTGAAGACTTACTCGAGCGGCATGTATGTGCGCTTGGCCTTCTCCATTGCCACCAGCGCCAACCCCAATATTTTGGTGATTGACGAAGCCTTGAGTGTGGGCGATGGCGCGTTTGCCAAGAAGTCGTTTGAGCGCATCATGCAACTCAAAGCGCAAGGTACCACGGTGCTGTTTTGCTCGCACTCCATGTACCAAGTGGAATCGTTTTGCGACCGCGCGGTGTGGCTAGACCATGGGCAAGTGCAAATGGAAGGGCCTGCATCGGATGTGGTGGCGGCGTATACCGACAGCTTGCGTGCAGAAGGGGGTGATGGTGCTTTGCATTCAGCTTCTTCAGTGGCTGCAGGGCTTGAAAAAGCAGATGCAAAGGATGGCTTGAACGCAGATGCCAATGCATTGATTGCTTCAGTAAGCGATGCCGCTACAACCCCTTCATCTGCACCCACAGGCCTCACTCGCATCACAAGCATTGAGGTGAGTGTGGACGGCGTGGCGGGCCGCGAGTTGCAAGCGGTCAGTTTGCAAAGCGATGTGCACATCACCGTGAAGTTTGAGTCCGATCCTGCGCAGCCCTGCCCCACGTTTGCCACCGGCTTTGCATTGCCCGATGGCCAAATTTTTACCAGCGCTTACACCTTGTTTGACGGTGTCACCATTGCGCGCGATGCGCAAGGCCGTGGCCAAGCCACGGTGGTGTTTGAAAAACTGCCGCTGATGAAGGGCCGTTTTTCAGTAGGCGCCTATTTGTTCGACGAGCGTGCACTGCATGTCTACGACGTGGTGCTGCAAGCCGCTACGGTGGTGGTCACGCAGCCTGGCGTGCATCAAGGCTTTGTGCAATTGCCACACCGCTGGCAATAAAAACTATCCCTTTTGCGGCGTTTTCAAGGCGCCCAACAAATCGTAAAACTGTTGCTCGGGTGCGCGCATCACGTGTGGGCCAATGCAATTCAAGGCGGTTTGCGTCAGCTGCTCTGGCGTGCAGGTGTTGGGGTCGATAGCAGGATGCAAGGTGAGCAAATGACGCTGCGTTTGCGCGTTGTATTCAATGGCCGCCGGCACCACTTGTGCGCCTGTGAGTTGCGCCAATTTGGCAGGACCGGTTTGCAAATAAATGCGTTGACCCATGAACTCAAACTGTTGCTCAGGCTTGTCGGCAGCGGGCTCGCGCACATCGAGGGCCACTGTGAGTACATGGTGCGGCTGCTTGAGCCAACGCACCGAGCCAATGGGGCTTTGGTCGGTGTAAAAGATCACCGGTGCATTGCAACTTTCGGCAGAGCGCTTGTGCACACCTAGCCAAAACTCTTTTTCTTCGGGCGTGCAAAACTCCAAATTGCGACGCGAAGCAATGGACGTGATGGGTGCGCCACCGCACAAATGATGCAGTGCGCCGTTCATCAGCAACCAGCTGCCGTGGTGCACAAAGACTACAATGACCGAGCCTTTGGCAAGGGCTTCGGTGTAATGCGCGGCCCCTTCAATGTCGATGCGTTTTTGAATGTAAGACGCGCGGTATTGGTAGGTTTCGTCGCACATGAATTGGCGGTACGCCGCCAGGTCAAAGGGCAAGGCCAATGCAGGGGGTTGGTCTGCATCCACAGCCGGCGCTTGGGGTGCAACAGCGCTCGCTGAAGCAGCCTCAGTTGCTATTGCCGGTTGGAGCCAAGAAATTAGCCGTTGCCACATGTTGTAATTCTGAATACCGTGATATTGTTTGCTCAATGATAAAACATCGCTACGCCCACGAAATTGACCCCAACGGTGGCAGTGCCGCCGCGGTCTTGGCGCGCATGGTCGAGCCCGGGCAGCGCGTGCTTGAACTGGGCACGGGCCCTGGCACCGTCACACGCATCTTGCACGCCAAAGGCTGCAAGGTGACGGGCGTAGAGATGGACCCCGAAACACTGGCCACGTGCGCACCATTTTGCGAGCGCACAGTGCAAGCCAATCTAGAAGACCCGCAATGGGTCGCTCCATTGGCTGGAGAAAGCTTTGACGCCATCATTTGCGCCGACGTGCTGGAGCATCTGCGCGATCCACGTCCTTTGCTGAACCAATTGCATGGGTTTTTAAAGCCCGGTGGCAGCGTGTTGATGTCCTTGCCCAATGCCTCGCACCTGACGGTAGTGGCCAGTTTGCTGGGCGGGCGTTTTCCGTATCAAAAGAACGGCTTGCTAGACCACACGCACCTGAAGTTTTACGGCCGCGAAGACTTGGACGCCTTGCTGCGCGAATGCGGTTTGCTGTGGCAACACTGGCACACCGTGCAAGTGGACCCTGCGCAAGCTGAGCTCAAAGCCTACTGGCATCTGCTGGACGAAGAGACGCAAGCTTTCTTAAAAGCCAAGTGTGCTGATGGCGAGGTTTATCAACATGTGGTGCGGGCGCAACCGGCTACTGATGCTGCACATTTGCAAAAGTTAGAAAACGATCGGACCGCCATGATCAAAGCACATGAAGCACAAGTGCTTGAACTGAACGCCCAATCGGCCGCACAAAAAGCCGCCTGGTTGCTTGAAAAAGAAGTGACTACCGTGCAGAACGTCGCACTGATCAATGGACTGATGGCACAAGAAAAAAACACCCAAGCCACACTGGCATGGACCGAATCGCAATTGCAAAACCACAAGCAATCGATTCAAGAATTGCACGCAGAAATTGCGGCGCTGAAGCAGTCCACCTCGTGGCGCATCACAGCACCGCTGCGCAAGTTGTTGCGCAAAATTTCAGACTGATGTGTGTTGGGCTGCGCCTTGAGCGGCGCACCCACAATGGCTTAGCGGCGAATGCGGCGCCACACAGACACCCATTTTTTGAGCGGATGGTACAGGCTGCGCAAGCCTGGCGTGTTCAACACCACTTGCTTGAGCCATGAAGTGGGCACGCCAGCCACTTGGCTTTGGCGCGTCATCTCTTCCACAATTTGCTGAATCTCGGGCAGCGTCAATTCCACCTTGAGCAAATCGTGCTTGGCCTTGGCTTTGGCGTAGTAGTCGTCCAGCACCGCTTGACGTTGCAAGGCCTTGTCCAATTGATCGGGCACGCGATACAAAGACGTTACTTTGGGCACCAGTTTGAAATCGTTTTTCAACGAATAACGCACCCACAAGTTCCAGTCTTCTAAGTTTTCCAAATCCAAATCAAAGCCGCCATGTTCTTGGTACAGCTTTCGTTGGAACAACACCGTTTGAATGGGGAAATAATTGTGGTGCCACAAGGTGGGACGGCTGAATGGCTGTCGGTGAATGAGGCTGTGCATCACGTTGTCATAGACCCAAGGCTCTTCACTTTGCACATGGGTGCGCACTTCATAACCAAGTGAATACACCGCTCCCAATTGCGGTTGCTTCAGCCACTCAGTCACCAAAACTTCAAGGTGATCGGCGTAGAACAAATCGTCGTCATCTAAGAAACAGCACAGCTGACCTGTGGCCGCTTCAAGGGCTTTGTTACCGGCCACACAGCGGCCCGATTTGGGCAAAGGCACATAAACCACCTTGGCCAACACACCGCTGTTGCGAAGCGCGTCGACTGCGGCTTTGGCGCTTTCAACACCTTGGCCACCGTCTTCCACCACCACCAACTCTATGGGGCCGCCCAAGTGCGCATAGGTTTGCTGCGCCACACTGGCCATGGCCTCGTGCAATTTGCCAGCGCGGCCGGGCATGGTGCGCATCAGCACACTGACCATGGGTGCGCCTTGCGCTGAAGCCTTGGCTTGCTCAAGGGGAGATTGCGCTGCCACAGGGTATTCGTAAAACGCGCCTTCGCGCGCCATTTCGTAATCCCACATCCGAAACGGAAACTTCTCTTGGCTCTTGCGGCGTGTGCTTAAAAACTGAGGCGCCAACTTCAACAGCTTGAAACTTTGCGCCAGCAATTTGCGGCGCATGCCCGGAAACAAGGGCCGCATGGCAAACAAACCGGCAAACATCACAAAGCCTTGAATCACTTCATGGCGACGGCCATAGCGGCAACGCAGCAACACATTGGCCAGCGTGCTGCCCAAAAATTGTTGAGGCTTGATTTGCGCCGCTTCTTCGTACGTGAAATGCCACACGGTGGCATTGGGCACATAACGCAAGGTGTAGCCATGGTCGCGCAAGCGGTAAGACAACTCGACGTCTTCGCCGTACAAAAAGAGCAAGGGCTCGTAGCCTTTGACGGCTTTGAGCGCTTCGGTTTTGAACAGCACGCAAGCACTTGAACACCAAGCTGTTTCGCCCGTTACAGGGTGATAGTCTTTGGGATGCTCGTAAGGTTTTTGGCGGCACTCCCAAGCGGCTACTTTGGCGCCTGCTTGACCTAGCGCTTGAGCGGCATCGCGTTGCGCTGTTTGCAGCAAAGTGGTGAGGGTGTCGTGCTCAAACTCGAGGTCGACGTTGGTGACCCAAAAGAAAGGCGTTTGCGTGAGGGCCAGATTGTGGTTGTGGCCCGCGCCAAAACCAATGTTGGGGCCTTGGTGCAATTGCACGCTGGCAAAGCGGTTGCCTGCACCGCCTTCAGTCAACAACTGCGCTTGGAGCGCGGTGTAGGTGCCGTCGGTGGACCCGTTGTCGAGCACACACAAGGCAATTTGGTCACAAGGCAAATCTTGCTTGAACAAACTCTCAAAAAAGGCCGGTAGCCATTTTTCAGAGTTGTAGGTGACGATTGACAGGGTGAGGACAGGGGCGGGTCTTGTTGTTGTCTCTTGCATTGCCGCGTTTATTTCAATTTCTTGAATTATCCGCGAAAGGGCTTGAGCTTCAGCGCCGGCTTCTCAACAAAATGCCATGACAGGGCGGCCAAGGCGAATGTGATCGCCAAGGTGCTGCCTAAATACGAGAAGAAATCTAACTTCGGAAAGAGGTAAACAACGGTTTGCTGAATTGGAAAAGCGTAGATGTAGATTCCGTAGGAGAAATCCCAGGACGTTATTCGGGCCAATGGGCTGCCTTTTGCAGTCCCAAAAGCCAAAATAATGAAGGGTAGGAAGACCCAAGAGGCCATGATGAACACCACCATCCACCGACTCATGGCCAGCCAAACAATGACTGCCAACACGACGTTGGTGAGATTGAAAAAGCGGTCTAGCTTGAACTGGTTGATACACGCACCGACAAAAAAATAGACCCCACAAAGTACCAATTGGCGCATGTCAGTTCTGTACATCACCAGCATTTCGGTTGCTTGAAAAGCCCAACCGGCAGAAAGCACCATGAACACCACAGCTGCTGCCAAGACACCCCACTTGGGCGCGCGCACAACCCCAATGAGCACGATCAAGAGGTACATTGCGAACTCAACAGGCAGACTCCAAAGTGACCCATTCACGGCATTTGGCAACCTGTTATGGGTGAACACACCTGGTAAGTAATAAGTGATGTAGAGATAAAGATTCGAGAAATAGCCCCGAGTGTGGGGACTGCTCCAATACTCTGCCTGCGAAACTTCAGTGAGCAACGGTCCCAAAACCAAAACACTCAAAATCGTGCACACAAACAGCCCCGGAAAAATTCGAAGCAGGCGACGTATCAAAAAACGAATCACACTGGGATCTCTTTCCCAGCTTTGAGCCACCAAATAGCCACTGATCGAAAAGAAAATGTAAACACCTAATGGC
The DNA here is from genome assembly GCF_001412575.1 of Limnohabitans sp. 103DPR2. Taxonomy (NCBI): domain Bacteria; kingdom Pseudomonadati; phylum Pseudomonadota; class Betaproteobacteria; order Burkholderiales; family Comamonadaceae; genus Limnohabitans; species Limnohabitans sp. 103DPR2. Next base: position 12,650 of record NZ_CP011834.1, read on the forward strand.
CCCATTGGAAGCCATTGCATGAACATCGGTTCGGGCAGGCCCAAAAATACAAACGCATGTCCAAACAAAACCATGCTGGCCGCCATCCATCGCAAGGCCGTGAGGTTATCTGAGTGTTTCGCCAAAGCTTGTTCCATTCAATAAGCGCCACGTTTGGCAAACACCACCTTGATGGTTTTGAACAAGATGGCCAAGTCGTACCAAAGTGACCAGTTCTTCACGTACCAAGCGTCAAGGTAGACGCGGGTTTCATAATCGACGTCGTTGCGTCCACTCACCTGCCACAGGCCCGTCATGCCGGGGCGCACCATGAGGTAGTAGCTTTTTTCTAGGCCGTACTTTTGCAACTCGTCTTGCACAATGGGACGCGGCCCCACCAAGCTCATTTCGCTTTTGAGCACGTTGAACAATTGAGGCAATTCATCGAGGCTGGTGCGGCGCAAAAAATCGCCCATGCGGCTGATGCGGGGGTCGTCTTTGAGCTTGTGTTCTTTGTCCCACTCGGCTTTGAGGTGCGCGTTGTGTTGCAACAAGCTTTGCAATTGCTGCTCGGCGTTGGGCACCATGGAGCGGAATTTGTAGCAATCAAATTTGCGGCCGTTTTTGCCAATGCGCTGATGCGCAAACAACACGCTGCCGCCCTCCAGTTTTAAGAGCAATGCAATCAACAACATCATGGGTGACAACACAAGCAACAGAAGTGCTGCCACCAAGGTGTCAAACAAGCGTTTGGTGAGGCGTGCGGGCCAACGGCGCAGGTTGTTGCGCACGCGCAAGAGCGCCACTTCGTGCGAGAAGAAGTGCGACATGTCGGTGCCATACAAAGGCACGCCGCGCATGGCAGGAATGACGCTGATGTCGGTGGCGCCCCACTGCGTGAGGGTGCGCAGCCAGTGCTCGCGTTGCTCGGCTTGGGAATGCTCTAAGGCGATAACCCACTGAATGCCCGGCTGATCGGCCAGCAATTCGAGTTGATGCAAATTGAGCAGTGATTGGTTCTTTTGTTTGAGGCGCGGACTGGACTCCTCGACATCCACATACCCTGCCACTTCAAAGCCCATGCGGGGCTCGCTCTCGAGTGCAATGGCGGCTTCTAAGGCGTTTTCGCCATAGCCAATGATGATGGTGGGGCGAGTCCAGAGACCCATTTGTTTGAGCATCCAGCGGGTGATCACGCGACCCCACACCACCAAGGCCACAGCCAAGATCCACACTAGCACCCACCACAAACGCGAAGAGTTCCAACGAGTGGAGGCCACCAAGGTCATGTCGAGCAAGGCCAAGCTTCCCATGAGGCGCAGGATGTCGCCCAGCTCGTCCCAAAACGGACGGCGATCGCTGTAGTGCTGAAAGCGCATGAGGAACAGCATGAGCCCCAAAAACACCAGGCCGCTCCAGGCCACATAGCGCTGCATGTCTTGCGTGGAAAACCACACACTGACGTTTTGACTGGGACTGACCGCCACATTGATGAGCGTGGCCATGGCAAATGCGATGGCAAAGGCAATGGCGTCGCCCAGCAGAATGGCAAATTTAGAAACGCGAACTTGGAACAGCGACAGCGTGTTGATCATGCTTGCTGACGCCAGAAAGATTTGTACATGCTCAAGCGTTGGTTCAAGGCGCGTGGCCAGAGGCGATGCCACTGGCCCAATTTGTAGCCGCACAATTTGACGGTGTTGGTGAAGACCATTTGCAAGAGGCCGCCTAGCAAACTGGGGACCTTGCTGGGTGCAGGATTTGTTGTGGCTTTGCCACTTGCAAGCAATTGCAAGTTGGCCCACTGATGGCGCAACAGACGCCAGCCCTCTCCCTCGGCACGGCCAAAGCTTTGCAAAAGCCATGGGTTTTGAGCGTGAAAGACGCCAGTGTCAAACATGCGCTGAAAATCCTGTCGACCGTTGTACTGGTGTGAATGATAAACGGCCGCTTGGGCTTGGTATTGCAGGGATTGACCCGATAGCAACATCTTGGCGGCCATGAAGGTGTCTTCGCCCAAGGGCAGGCCCGCGGGCATACCGCCCTGGGCTTGCAGCGCAGACAGGCGGTAGGCGCCAAAGGCATTGGAGAAAAAACAGGCCTTGAGGCCCAAGCTTTCTTTGTCTTGCAATTGCACCGTGCGCGATGCTGCCGGGTAATTGAATTGGCGAAAGTTTGCTTCCAGCCAAGTGGCCTGCGGTTTGGGCAACTGGCGGCCAAAGGCGGCGGCCACTTGAGGGCTTTGGAAGGCTTGGACCAGCTTTTGTAAGGCATCGGGTTGGGCCAAGACCGCATCTTGGGTCATGAACACCACCACTTGCGGTGGGTTGTGAGGGTGCGCTTGTAGGGCTTGGTTGAGGGCCCATTGGCGTGTGCCGCCGTGGTCAAACTGGGCGGCTTGTACGTGCAGCAAGGTGACGACTGGTGCGCCGGGGCTTTGTGGCGATGCTGGGTTTGCAGCCTGTTCGGACAGCGCCAAACTGCCGTCTGTAGAGCCCGAGTCGACCACCACCAAGTGGTCGGGTTGGGAGTCTTGGCCTTTGAGGGCTTGAAGCCATTGGGCCCATTCGGCCAGGCCGGGGTTGTAGGTGGGCACCACCAACCAGAACCTGTGTGGGGTCTGTGCTTCCGCTGCAAACAAATGCAAGCTGTTGGAAGCTGTTTGGGTGGGGTTTTCACCCTGATATGTGACCTGGGACACAGTGGCTGTCAAAGTGGGGCAATCTATAATTTCTGATTGCTGATTTAAGAAAAAGTATTCATTGTTGCGCCGCCCATTTCCTGCTGTTGCATTTTCATTGTTTGCACTTGTATTGGCAGGTGCACCCACAAGCACCAAATTGGGTGGCTTGGCCTGGGTGTTGCTGTGCTTGATGGGATTTTGGGCATTTTTGCGGTCGGAACGAATTCAGCAATCTGACATTGGCTTGCAATTCACGGCAAACGGCGCCCATTCGGACCCATCCCCCGTAGAGGAAGCCGCCAGAATCTGGCTGTTTGCCTGCCTTGCTGCCACGGCCATTCGAATCATACCCCACGCCTTTTGGCAAGACGACTGGGACCGGCGGCATGCCGAGTTCCGCTTGGTTTTGGGTGCGTTGGCCACGGTTGCCTTGGTTAAATGGCCACCGTTTTACCGGCTCACAAGTCTTCAAAAGCGCAGCATGGGCGACGCTTTGGCCATGGCCTGTGCTTTGGGCATGGGCGTGACGGTGTTGTATGGCCGCGAAACCCCACTTCATGCCATTGCCTGGGCGGTCAGTCTCAGTTTTTTAGTCTGCCTGTTGGCGCCGATGGTTCTAGACCCCCTGCTGTCGTCCGCCCGCCGAGTGCTCTGGGCACTGGGCGTGGTGATGGGCTGCATGGGCGTGGTCTTAAGCCAATCCCGGGGCGTTTATGGGCTGCTCATTTGGATGGCGCTGGCCAGTTATGTGGCCGCCTCCAACCGAACGCTGCTTCAAATGTCCACCTTCCGCTTGCGCACCTGGTTGGGCTTGGCCTTGGTGTTTGGTGGTTTCATTTGGCTGCTGTCGGCCCAACCGGCATGGCTCACCTCGGTGGTCCACCGCCTGTCCGAGGTATGGGTCGAGGCCTCCCTCTCGCAAAGCAACCCCGGCGAAGCCGCCAACACCTCGGTGGGCTCGCGCTTGTTTTTGTGGAGCCGCGCTTTGGATGCCATTGAAGTGCAACCTTGGTTTGGCTATGGCAAAGAAAACAGCATTGCCATGATCAAGCAGTGGGGCCTTGAAATCAATTCTGTGCAAGTGCAAAAGTTGGGGCACTTGCACCATGAGTTTTTAGATGCTTGGGTTAGCCACGGCCTGATGGGCATTTTGAGTTTGTTGGTGTTGGCCACCGGCATGGGCTTGGTGGTGCGCAAGTTGTGGGTGCCCCATCCGCGCGCGGCGCAAGGTATTTTGGGCATTTTGTTCATGCACCTCACTGCGGGCTTGTCGAACACCAACATGGTCCATAACTACTATGGTGCCATGTTGTCGCTCAGTATTTCACTGGCGCTGGTGATGGCGGCCAGCGAAGAGACGCCGCACTAAATTCGCTTCAACAAGCGCCGCACTTTGGCAGTACTTGTTGATCTTGCGCTTATCTGGCCAAAACCGCCTTCAAAGCCTTGCCCGTGTGGGTGCCCAAGAGCACTACGTCTTCGGGGCTGGCACTGGCCACCACTTGACCACCGGCCTTGCCGCCATCGGGTCCCAGGTCAATGATCCAATCGGCTTCGGCAATCACATCCAAGTCGTGCTCAATCACCAACACGCTGTGACCCGAGTTCACCAAGCGGTGCAACACGTGAATCAGTTTGTCGACGTCGGCCATGTGCAGGCCCACGGTGGGTTCGTCGAGCACGTACAAGGTATGCGGCGCTTTGTTGCCGCGCTTGCCCACTTCGTCACGTACCTTGGTCAGTTCAGTCACCAACTTGATGCGTTGTGCTTCGCCGCCACTCAGGGTTGGACTCGGCTGGCCCAAGGTGAGATAGCCTAAGCCAACGTCTTTTAAAAGTTGCAGCGGGTGCGCAATGGACGGCATGGTTTCGAAGAAGGTGACTGCTTCGTCCACCTCCATCTTCAGCACGTCGCCAATGCTTTTGCCGCGCCAAGTGACAGCCAAGGTTTCGGGATTGAAGCGCGCACCATGGCAGGCTTCGCAGGGCACTTTCACGTCGGGCAAGAAACTCATCTCGATGGTTCTGAGGCCCTGGCCTTCGCAGGTGTGGCAGCGTCCTTCGCCAGTATTGAAGCTAAACCTTCCTGCTGCGTAGCCGCGTGCTTTGGCTTCCAAGGTTTCTGCGAAGAGTTTGCGGATGGTGTCCCAGAAACCGATGTAGGTGGCGGGGCAGCTGCGTGGTGTTTTGCCGATGGGGGTTTGGTCCACTTCCAACACACGGTCGATAGCCTCAAAGCCTTTGAGCTCGGTGCAACCTGTGAGTGTGGGGAACTTGCCGGCTTCTTGTTCGTCTCTGCCTGCTTTGGTGCTGCGTTGACTCACGTGGGTTTGCACGTTGGCCAGCAATACGTCGCGTGCCAAGGTGGATTTGCCTGAACCGCTGACGCCGGTAACGGCGACCAAACGTTGCAAAGGAATTTCAACATTGACGTTTTGCAAGTTGTGCAAATTGGCGCCTTTGAGTTCCAACCACTTGAGGGTGGTGATGGCTTCTTGGGGGGCGTTCAATGCTTTGGATGCTTCTGCGGCGGCCACTACCGCGGCGGCAGCTTGTGCCTTTTTAGAAATCTTTTTAGCAGCAGGTGCTTGAACTTTCTTTTCTGGTTGGATGGCGTTGGCCACCGCATCAAACGCGGGCATCAATCGGCGAGTTTGCAGCGGGTGTTTCATGGCGTGCAGCAGGTATCTGCCGGTCTGCGAATCTTGGGCATCGGTGATGTCTTTCACACTGCCCTGCGCCACCAACTTGCCACCGCGCTTGCCTGCGCTAGGGCCAATGTCGATGATGTGGTCGGCTCTTCTGATGGTGTCTTCGTCGTGCTCCACCACCACCAAGGTGTTGCCCTTGTCGCCTAACTTGTGTAAAGCGTTCAACAAGATTTGGTTGTCGCGCGCATGCAAACCGATGGTGGGTTCGTCGAGCACGTAGCACACGCCTTGCAAGTTGCTGCCCAGTTGGGCGGCCAGTCGAATGCGCTGTGCTTCGCCGCCGCTGAGTGTGGGTGCGCCGCGGTCTAGCGTGAGATAGCCTAAGCCTACTTCTTCGAGGAACTCTAAGCGGCTTTCAATTTCCGGCAGCAGGTCGCGGGCGATGTCGTTTTCTCTTTGTGTCAACTCATTGGTTTTGGCCAAACTTTGCACCCATTTGCGCACGTCCGTCACGCTCATGCTGGCAATATCGGTGATGGGCAATTGCTGCGCTGTGAACTTCACATGGCGCGCCGTTTGATTCAAACGTGTGCCTTCACAGTGCGGACATACTTGCTCAATCAAGTCTTCAATTTCAGGTTCGGCAAAACTTTGCTCGCGGCCTTTTTGATCGTCGTCTCTGACGGAGTCGTCAAACACCTTGCGTTGGTCTTTGCTTAGCTTCACACCGGTGCCCACGCACTCTGGGCACCAACCGTGTTTGCTGTTGTAGCTGAACAAACGTGGATCGAGTTCGTTGTACGAGGTGCTGCATTCAGGGCAAGCTCTGAGTGTGGAGAACACATTCAGTTTGCCGATGTGGGCCGTGGCTTGGTTGGCTTCCATGGCGTCTTGCAGGCCATTCAAATCGCTCAACACATGGACCACGCCTTTGCCCAATTCCAAAGTTTTGGTGAGTGCCTCTCTGAGTTGTTTTTCTTGATCGGCACTGATCTTGAGACTGGCAACAGGCAGCTCAATGGTGTGCTCTTTGAAACGGTCAATGCGCGGGAAATTTTGCGTGGGCAAGAAATTACCATCGACGCGCAAATGTGTGTAACCACGCGGGCGCGCCCATTCGGCCAGCTCCGTGTAAACGCCTTTGCGGTTCATCACCAACGGCGCCAGCAAACCAATGTGCTGGCCTTTGAAGTTTTTCATCAACTGCGCGGCAATGCTGTCGGGCGTTTGTGGGGCCACGGCGGCGTTGTCGTGAATGCAATGTTGAGTGCCTAGCTTGACGTAGAGCAGTCGCAGGAAATGCCACACCTCGGTGGTGGTGCCCACCGTACTCTTGCGGCCACCGCGCGACAGTCGCTGTTCAATGGCCACCGTGGGCGGAATGCCATAGACCGCGTCCACTTCGGGGCGGCCTGCAGGTTGCACGATGCTGCGCGCGTAGGCGTTCAAACTTTCAAGGTATCGGCGTTGACCTTCGTTGAACAAAATGTCAAACGCCAGTGTCGATTTACCAGACCCACTGACACCGGTGATCACGTTGAACTGCCCGCGCGGAATGTTGACGCTCAGATTTTTGAGGTTGTGCTCTTTGGCGTTGACGATGCGGATGCTGTTATCTTCTGCGCTTAGAACACGTGCATTAGAACTCTTGCCCCCAAATTGACCGGCCAACTTGGTGGGCGATCGGGTTGCGCCGGGTAACGATTTCTTGTCAGAGTATGAGGCACCCGGCGTAACCCGGTCGCCCGCCAAGTTGGCAGCCTCGGCAACTTTCAGCACCCCTTCAAACTCCCCCATGGCCTCTGCATATTCACGCAAAGCCAATGCAGTGTGCGACGTAGCATGGTTACGCACATCTTCTGGCATACCTTCCGCCACCACGTAGCCACCCGCGTCGCCGCCTTCGGGGCCGAGGTCAATTAGCCAATCACTGGCGCGAATCACATCCAAATTGTGTTCAATCACAATCAGCGAATGACCGCCTTCTAGCAACTTGCGCAGTGCGCGCATCAGCTTGGCGATGTCGTCGAAGTGCAAGCCTGTGGTGGGCTCATCGAACAAGAACAAGGTGCCCTTTTTGGCAATCGACTGTTTGCTGGAAGTGGCCGTTTTGGCAGCACCCGCTAAGAACCCAGCCAACTTCAAACGCTGCGCCTCGCCGCCCGACAAGGTGGGCACAGGTTGGCCCAGCTTCACGTATTCAAGACCCACATCCACGATGGGTTGCAAGGCGCGAATCACATCGCGGTCTTGCGCAAACAAGGCGGCCGCTTCGCTGACCGTGAGGTCCAGCACATCGGCCACATTCAAGTGACGTGCACGCAAATCACCAATGGCTTGCCGCTCAATGGTGATTTCCAAAATTTCGGGGCGATATCGTTTGCCATCGCAATCGGGGCAACGCAAATACACGTCGCTCAAGAATTGCATTTCAACGTGTTCAAAACCCGAGCCGCCGCAGGTGGGGCAGCGACCATCGCCACTGTTGAAACTGAACTTGGACGCCGTGTAGCCGCGTTGCTTAGACAAAGGTGCAACGGCAAAAATTTCTCGCAGTGCATCCCATGCGCCCACATAACTCACGGGGTTAGAGCGCGCTGTTTTGCCGATGGGTGATTGATCGACAAACACCACATCGCTTAAATGATCAGCGCCCAACAAGCGGTCGTGCGCGCCTGGTGCATCGGTGCTCTTGCCAAAGTGTCTTAAGAGTGCGGGGGCTAAGACGTCTTGAATCAAACTGGATTTGCCAGAGCCGCTCACACCTGTCACACATACCAAACGCTGCAGCGGAAAATCAATCGAAACGTTTTTGAGGTTGTGCTCTCGGGCGCCTTCCAAAATGAGGCGCGGCGTGTTGTCGGTGACCAAGCGTTTGAAGCCCATGCCCACTTGTTTGCGGCCGCCTAAGTAGGCGCCCGTCAGGGTGTCGGCGTTTCGCAAGTCGGCGGTGCTTCCGTCAAACACAATCTGACCACCCTTCTCGCCGGGGCCTGGGCCCATGTCGATCATGCGGTCGGCGGCCAGCATCACGGCGGGGTCGTGCTCAACCACCACCAGCGTGTTGCCCGCATCTCTGAGGCGGTGCATGGCTTGCGTGATGCGATTCATGTCGCGCGGGTGCAGGCCGATGCTGGGCTCGTCCAACACAAACAACGTGTTGACGAGTGAAGTGCCCAATGCGGTCGTGAGGTTGATGCGCTGCACTTCGCCGCCGCTGAGGGTTCGGCTTTGGCGGTCCAACGTGAGATAGCCAATGCCCACATCGCACAAGTACTTCAGGCGATTGGTAATTTCTTCCAGCAACAATTTGAGCGCTTGCGCTTCGCCGTCTTGGCTGTTCTCTTGAATGGCCGTGGCCGACATGCGATCAAAAAAGTTGCGCAGCTTGTCGATGGGCATGATCATGAGGTCATGCAAGCTGAGGCCAGGCAAGGCTTCGAGTTGTTGGCGTGTCCACTTCACGCCTTTGGGCAAGAAACGTTTTTCTTTGGGCAAGGTGGCATCGGCATCTTCTGCACTGCCAATGCGCCACAACAGGCTGTCTGTTTTAAGACGCGCGCCGCCGCATGAACCGCATTCGGTGTAACTGCGGTATTTGGACAAGAGCACGCGGATGTGCATCTTGTAGGCTTTGCTTTCGAGGTAGGCAAAGAAGCGGTGCACGCCGTACCACTGCTGATTCCATTTGCCGTTCCAGTTGGGCGAGCCTTCGATCACCCACTTTTGTTGCTCTGCCGTGAGCTTGAACCAAGGCGTATCGCGCGGAATGCCCGCCGCTTCGGCGTGGCGCATCAAGTCATCTTGGGCTTCTTTCCATGCGGGGGTTTGGATCGTTTTGATTGCGCCAGCTCTCAGCGTGAGCTTGTCATTCGGAATGACCAAGCCCAAGTCCACACCAATCACCCGTCCAAATCCACGGCAAGTTTCGCAAGCCCCCACGGCCGAGTTGAACGAGAACATCGAAGGCAGTGGCTCGGGATAACGCAAGTCACTTTCGGGGCAATGCAAGCCCGCCGAGAAACGCCACATGCTGGATGAATTGGGGTCGGATCCAAGCACATAAACATTCAACCGCCCACCCCGCTTCAGCGCCACCTCAATGGCTTCCACCACCCGAGCCTTCTCAGCACCGCCCAACCTGAACCTGTCGGCCACCACATCCAACACCTTGCGCGGCCCGGTAGGCGTCGCAACGTCCCGCTCAGCTTGCACCTTGGTAAATCCACTTGCCGACAGCCACTGCTCAACTTGCTCCGCCGTGGTGTTGCCAGGCAACTCAACAGGAAAGGTCAAAACCAATCGCGGATCGCCTGCAGCTTCGGCCCTTTTAACCAACTCGGCATAAATCGACTCAGGCGTATCGTGCTTCACTGGCCGCGCCGTGTCCCGATCATGCAAATGCCCCAATCGCGCGAACAACAACTTCAAGTGATCGTTCAACTCCGTCATCGTGCCCACAGTTGAGCGCGAACTTCTAACCGGATTGGTTTGGTCGATGGCAATGGCCGGTGGCACCCCTTCCACCTTGTCCACCGCAGGCTTGTCCATGCGGTCTAGAAACTGCCGCGCATAGGCGCTGAAAGTCTCCACATAGCGCCGCTGCCCCTCGGCATACAGCGTGTCAAACACCAAACTCGACTTGCCCGACCCACTGGGCCCGGTGACCACGGTCAACTCCCCCGTGCGGATGTCCAAATCAATGTTTTTGAGGTTGTGCTGACGAGCACCGCGAATCTTGATAAAACCGTTGGACATAAGGGCAAGCTTTGTAGGTGGAGGCCCAACATTCTAGGCTTGCATCATTCATTTAATTGGGGTCAGATCACAATTAAATGGGTCCGAGTGAGGCTATCTCGGTCAAAACAAATGGTGTCAAACAAATGGGGTCAGATCAACATTAAATTAATGTTGATCTGACCCCATTTGATTGATGGGCCAAGGCCCCTGCGCAATTACTTGCTGGCAGGTGCAGGCGCAGCTGGTGCTGGAGCAGGCGCTGCGGGCGCTTCTGCTGGGGCAGCCGCTGCGGGTGCAGGTGCGTGCACAGCTTCAGAACCGTGCTTTTCACCAGTCATGTCGACGCTGTCGCCACCTTTAGAAATGACAAACAATGCGAGGCCAGCGAAGATGGCAAAGCCAACAGCAATTTTCCACATAAGTTTTCTCCAATCAATATCGTTGTTCAGGGTGAGCGCACATTTTTAAATGGGGTCAGATCAACATTAATTTTGTCAATTGAAGTGGGGGAAGTCCCAAGGGGGCTGAACGATTTCTGGTACCCCAGATGAGGAAGCCCCCTTGGGACTTCCCCCACTTCGATTAAAAATTAATGTTGATCTGACCCCATTTAAAAAGCCGCCCCAATTAAAAAGCCCTCCACGGAGGGAGGGCTTGAATGTAGCACCGAGAAGGTCTCGGAAAGCTTACAAATTAGTCGTTGGCGAAGATGTCTACGTCTTTGGTTTCCTTGATGAACAAGCCACCAATCACAACCGTAGCGGCAGCGATCACGATGGGGTACCAGAGACCGTTGTACATGTCACCGGTTTGCGCCACGATCGCGAAAGCAGTTGTAGGCAGCAAACCACCGAACCAACCGTTACCGATGTGGTAAGGCAAAGACATGGAGGTGTAACGAATGCGTGTTGGGAACATCTCTACCAACATGGCAGCGATAGGACCGTACACCATGGTCACCAAAATCACCAAGTAAGTCAGGATCATGATCACTTTGACTTTGTCAAACTTGGCCATGTCTGCCTTAGGTGGGTAACCCGCAGCCTTCAAAGCAGCGCCCAAGTTAGAAGCCAACAGCGTAGAGCCGGCTGTTTTCTCGTTGCTCAAATCTTTGACAGACTTGTTGGCAGCTTCCAAAGCTTTGGCATCTTGAGGTTGTGCCGCTGTGAGTTCAGCCACCTTGGCTTCGGCTTTGGCCTTGGCTTCAGCGATGTCTTCAGGTGTGTACTTCACTTTCACCACAGTCTCGCCCACCTTGATGATGGCGGGTGTACCGGCAGGTGCCACTTCGTTGGCGTAGCTCACTGAAGCGCCAGCCAAACGTTGCTTGGCAATGTCGCAAGAAGATGTGAACTTCTTCGTACCTGTGGGGTTGAACTGGAATGAGCACTCTGCTGGATCAGCAGTCACCACCACTTGTGATTTAGCTTGTGCAGCGGCCAAGTCGGGGTTGGCTGCAGCGGTCAAAGCTTTGAAAACGGGGAAGTAAGTCACGGCGGCCAACAAGCAACCGGCCAAGATGATGGGCTTGCGGCCAATCTTGTCAGACAAGCTACCGAACACCAAGAAGAAAGGTGTGCCGATGATCAGAGAGATCGCCACCATGATGTTGGCTGTGGCGCCGTCCACTTTCAACGCTTGTGTCAAGAAGAACAAAGCGTAGAACTGGCCAGAGTACCAAACCACGGCTTGACCGGCTGTGAGGCCCACCAATGCCAAGATCACGATCTTCAAGTTTTTCCACTCACCGAAAGATTCGGTCAGAGGTGCTTTAGAAGTTTTGCCTTCTGCTTTCATTTTGGCGAAAGCAGGTGACTCGTTCATGCTCAAACGGATGTAAACCGACACGGCCAACAACAGAATCGAGACAATGAACGGAATGCGCCAGCCCCAATCGGCAAAGGCTTCTTCACCGGTGTAAGAACGCACGCCCAAAATCACCATCAAAGACAAGAACAAGCCCAATGTGGCCGTGGTCTGAATCCATGAGGTGTACGCACCACGCTTGCCCATCGGTGCGTGCTCGGCCACGTAAGTGGCAGCACCACCGTACTCACCACCCAAAGCCAAACCTTGCAACAAGCGCAAGCAGATCAGGATGACGGGAGCGGCCACGCCAATGCTGGCGTAGTTAGGCAAGATACCCACGATGAACGTGGACAAGCCCATGATCAAGATGGTCACCAAGAAGGTGTACTTGCGACCGATCATGTCGCCCAAGCGGCCAAAGAAGATGGCGCCGAAAGGACGGACAATGAAACCAGCTGCGAAAGCCAACAACGCGAAAATGAAAGCAGAGCCTTCATCCAAGCCGCTGAAGAACTGTTTCGCAATGATTGCTGCGAGTGAGCCGTACAAGTAAAAGTCGTACCACTCGAAAACGGTGCCGAGTGACGAAGCGAAGATGACCTTCTTTTCTTCGTCTGACATCGGACGTGGATCTGTTGTAGCCATAGTAGCTGCCTCCAAAAAATAGCCTTCGACACGAAGGCTTGGGCGCGATTCTTGGGGGAAGCTCTGACCATCCTCTGACACCAAACCAACGGTGGCTGACAGTTTGGGGTGAAACCCTTTGTTTTTATTTCACATCATGGGATTGGATCGAAATCAAAGGGTAACTACTAGGTCCTATTGACGAAGCAAAAGCAGAACTTGCTTGGCTAGCTACGACAAGCGCATGCGAAGATTGCCACATGGAAACAAGCCATTTGACTGCAGAAGCATTTGCAAAACGTGTCGCGCGACTGCGTTGGTGCTTGTTGTGCCTGTGGGCCAGCGTCACGTTTTGCGTGGCATTTTTTGCACGCGATTTAAACTTTGTGATGTTCGATCGGCCAGTGGGATTTTGGATGGCTGCACAGGGTTCGGTGTTGGTGTTCTTGGCAATCACCTGGGTGTATGCGCTGCTGGTCAATCACTGGGAACGGCAAGTGGCCACGCCCGCTGCCTCAAAGCAAAGCGACTGAAGACTTATTTCTTCTCTGGCGCACGGCGAATGCCTACCGGCAGCTGCGACACATCACGCCACTCTGAACTTTGAAACCACGAGTCGCCCTCGAGGTAAGCGCGCAACATGGGCAATGCATCTTGCCCCCAGAACACTTGCCCATCGACCACCATGCTGGGCACACCAAACAAGCCGAGTGCAATGGCGCTCTCAGTTTGCTGCTGCAACATGCGCTTCACATCGTCAGATTGCGGATCTTTGGCCACACCTTGCAGCGAGGCCTGCGACAGCAAATGCGTTTGCAATGTGGCCAATCGTTCTGCATCTGTGGCTTCCAAACCTTCACACCACACATGTTTGAAAATACTTTCAACGACATAACGATTGGGCTGGCCGTTTGAGGAAGTGGCCACCGCCAAACGCAGAAGTGCCAAAGGATTGAACGGGTGTGACGCAGGCATTTTCAAAACAGTGCCTTGTTGCTTTGCCAACCACATCACTTGGCGATAGGTCCAATCACGCTTGCCTGGCATTTCTGCTGGACCCAATTGACCGTGGTGCTTCAGCAAGGCGCCAAACAACACAGGGTGATAGTGCACGCGGTGGCTGATGCCTTCGAGTGTTTTGGGTAAAGCCTGAAAGGCCAGCCAGGCATAGGGCGAAATGAAATCAAAATAGAAATGAATTTCTTTCACGACGCCATACCTCGCAATTTGTCGGCACAGCGCACTTGAATGTGTTGCCAGACGCCGCGCTGCTGAGCGCTGGGCATTTGGCCCCATGCAGCAATTTCATCGAGGGTGCGCAAGCATCCTTCGCACATGCCCGTCGTGGGATGAACGACACAGATCGACACGCAAGGCGAAGGCACGTGCACCGCGTCTGAATTCAAGACTTGGTCTGCGCGGGTTTGCAATCGGGTCAACTGGCTCATGGTGCTAAGGATAAGGGCTTGCGAAAAACCCTGCTTAGCCTAATCGTTTGTTCAAGATGGCCGTGGCCACACGCGAGCCCGACTTGCGCTGCAAGAAATCACTGATGAAAGCTCCAGCATCGACCAACTTGTCGAGGTCAATGCCCGTGTCGATGCCCATGCCGTGCAGCATGTAGACCACATCTTCGGTGGCCACATTGCCAGTAGCGCCTTTGGCATAAGGACAACCGCCCAAGCCAGCCACCGAGGTATCAAACTGCCAGACACCCAACTCTAAACTGGCCAAGGTGTTGGACAGGGCCTGGCCATACGTGTCATGAAAATGGCCCGACACATCGTTTACATCGTAATGCTGGAGTGTGGCCTCCATGGCCGCTTTCACTTTGAGCGGCGTGCCCACACCAATGGTATCGGCCACACCCACATGTTGCACGCCAATGCTTTTCATCAACTGCGCCAAACGGCCCACCTGCAACGGTGCCACCTCGCCTTCGTAGGGACAACCCACCACGCAGGACATGGCGCCGCGCACATAGATGCCAGCTGCGCGCGCAGCTTCCACCACTGGCGCAAAACGTTGGATGCTTTCTTCAATGCTGCAGTTGATGTTCTTTTGGCTGAAGGCTTCGCTGGCGGCCGCAAACACCACGATCTCATCGGGCTTGCTGTGGACCGCGGCTTGATAGCCCTGCATGTTGGGGGTGAGCACTGAATAGCGCACACCTGCTTGCCGTTGAATGCCGGCCATCACTTCGGCGTTGTCGGCCATTTGGGGCACCCACTTGGGACTGACGAAGCTGGTAACTTCAATTTCTTTCAGCCCCGCTGCTTGCAAGCGATGAACCAATTCAATTTTGACGGTCGCTGGCACTGCTTGCTTTTCGTTTTGCAAGCCATCGCGGGGGCCAACATCGACCAATTTAACGCGTGAAGGAAGTGTCATAGATCTTCTCTGTTAATAGCCACGTACTTTGTCGACGCGGCCTTCAATGGCTTGACCTGCATACACCGCTTTGATCTTGCCAGCGATTTGCGCAATGCTTTCTTCGCGCAGCGTACGCGCTGAGGTGTGAGGGGTGACCGTGATTTGAGGATGCGTCCAGAAAGCGTGAGCTTGCGGCAAGGGCTCTTCGCGAAACACATCCAAGGTGGCACCAGCCATGTGGCCATTGGCCAATGCATCCAACAAATCTTGCTCGACCAAATGGCGACCACGCGCCACATTGATGAGGTACGCGCCTTGTTGCAATTGCATCAAGTGCTCACTGTTCAAGATGTTTTCAGTCTCGGGGGTGAGGGGCAACAAGTTAACCAAGACACGCGTGGCTTTTAAAAATTCAGGCAACTGCGCAGCACCGGAAAAGCTTTTGACGCCTTCAATGTGTTTGGGCGATCGGCTCCAGACATTCACTGGAAACTCAAAGGTCTGCAAAGTTTTGGCTACATGACTGCCCAACACGCCCGCGCCCAAAATGCCCACCGAAAAATCGGCACGCAATGTTGGCTTGCGATAGGACCAACGCTGCGCCTGCGCATCTTTGTCGTAATGGTCAAACTCGCGGAAGTAGCGAATGACAGCATGGCACACGTACTCCGCCATTTGCACTGACATGCCCGCGTCGTTCAAGCGCACGATGTTGAGGCTGGCAGGCATCTTGAGTTTCAACAAGGCATCGACACCGGCGCCAATGTTGAACAAGTTTTGCAACTGCGTTTGTTCATCCAAGAAACTTTGCGGGGGTGACCACACCACGGCATGGTCGGCCAACTTGGGGGCTTCACCCGGCTGAGCCGCTTGCCACTCCCAAATGTCAACGCCCGGCAAGGCCTGACGAAAACCTTCTAGCCACGGCTCTGCTTTGGTGTTGGTGCAGCAAAAAACAATTTTCATGGCAAACGCAAGAGTGATTGGAAAGCTTGAGTTTACGCAAGCTTGAGCAACTCTGCTCCCTCGGCAATTTGATCGCCTGGGGCGTAGAGCAGCTCCGTCACTTCACCGTCCTTGGGCGCCGCAATGGTGTGCTCCATTTTCATGGCCTCCATCACCGCCAATGTTTGACCGGCCTTCACTTTTTCGCCCGCCTTCACCGCAAAGGAAACCACCTTACCTGGCATGGGCGCGGTTAAGCCACCCTTTTCATCTTGCGCGCCTTCGGCATGGGCCAAGGGGTTGATGAGGCGAATGCGGGTGGCGCCATGCGCCGTGAACACATGCGCCAACTCGGCAGGCTGCCCGGGCTTGCCCGCTTGCAACACCACTTCACTGGTGACGCGCTGGCCTTGCCACGTGACGTTCAATGCATTGGACGCGTGATGACCCGCAGACTGAACGGCCGTGAAAGAAAATTCATCGTGCGCACCTTTGGCACCAGGGCCTGCCGCATCACCCCAAGTCAATTGCATCTGGCCATCGTGGCCATACAGCAACCAAGCTGTGTGGGTTTCGCCTGCAAATTCCAAGGGGAAGCGACGGCTGGTTTCGGCATGACTTTGCCACGCATCGCTTTTGCTGAACGGATCATGGCCTTGCTTTGACTGTTCTTGATGCAAGGTGTGCGCCACCACAGCGGCGGCAGCCACGTTCATGCCCACGCGTTCTTGGTTGAACAACACGTCCGCTTCGCGGGGAATGAGCGCAGTGTCCAAACGCGCTTCTGCAAACGATGGGCTGTGCACCACATGACGCAGAAATTGCACATTGCTTGACAAGCCCACCACTTGGGTTTGCGCCAATGCTTGATCGAGCAAAGCCAAAGCTTGCTCGCGCGTGTCGCCATGCACAATGAGCTTGGCCACCATCGAGTCGTAATACGGACTGATGGTGTCGCCTTGACGCACGCCATCGTCGAAACGCACGGTGCCGCGTTCAAAGGCGGTGTGTGCTGGTTTTTTGTAAACCTGCAAATGACCGGTGGCAGGCAAGAAATTGTTGTCGGGGTTTTCAGCGCAAATGCGTGCCTCAATGGCATGACCGATCAGTTTGATTTGATCTTGCTTCAATGGCAAGGGCTCGCCACTGGCCACGCGCAACTGCCACTCCACCAAATCCAAACCTGTCACGGCTTCGGTCACAGGATGCTCCACTTGCAAGCGGGTGTTCATCTCCATGAAGAAGAAGTTCATGTCGACTTGGCCCGTGCTCGGGTTGTCGCGTTGTTCCACGATGAATTCAACGGTACCTGCGCCCACATAGTTCACAGCGCGTGCCGCAGCCACAGCCGCTTCGCCCATCTGCTTGCGCAGTGCTTCGCTCATGCCAGGTGCAGGCGCTTCTTCCAGCACTTTTTGGTGGCGACGCTGCACAGAACAATCGCGCTCCATCAGGTAAACACAGTTGCCTTGCGTGTCGCCAAACACTTGAATTTCGATGTGACGTGGGCGCTGTACATACTTTTCAATCAACACCGCTTGATCGCCAAAACTGTTTTGCGCTTCGCGTTGGCATGAGGCCAAAGCCTCGGCAAAGTCTTCTGATTTTTCAACAGCGCGCATGCCTTTGCCACCACCGCCTGCACTGGCTTTGATCAAGACAGGGTAGCCAATGCGATCGGCTTCGCGCTTGAGTAACTCGGGGTTTTGATCGGCACCGTGATAACCGGGCACCAAAGGCACACCGGCTTTTTCCATCAGTTGTTTGGACTCGGCTTTCAGGCCCATGGCTTGGATGGCGGATGCAGGGGGGCCAATGAAGACCAATCCCGCTTTGGCGCAGGCTTCCGCAAAGGCTTCGTTCTCGCTCAAGAAACCGTAGCCGGGGTGAATGGCTTGGGCGCCCGTGGCCTTGGCGGCTTCAATGATGGCCTCCCAACGCAAGTAGCTGTTTTTGGGTGCGGCGCCGCCCACATGAATGGCTTCGTCACATGCCGCCACGTGTTTGGCATTGGCGTCTGCATCTGAATACACCGCCACGGTTTGAATGCCCATGCGTTGGGCTGTGGCTGCCACACGGCATGCAATTTCGCCGCGATTGGCAATGAGGATTTTTTTGAACATGGTAAGCCTGCTGTCTGATCTTTGAATTCTTAAAATGTGTGCAGTGCCTTGGCACTTTAGGTCTGCGTCCAACTTGCAGGACGTTTTTGCAAGAACGACGCCAAACCCTCTTTGCCCTCATCGCTGGCTCGGATGTCGGCAATGCGTCTGGCTGTTTCTGCGCGCAGTGTTTCGTCAATCACGCGATCGGTCACGTCTTGCACCAAGCGCTTGCAGGCGCGCAATGCCTGCGGGCCATTGCCGCACAAGGTGTTGACGATCTCGGCCACTTTGGCGTCCAATGATTCGGGCGTGCAAAGCTCGTGCACCATGCCCATGGCGTGTGCTTGTGTGGCAGAAAATCTTTCGGCCGTCACCATGTAGCGCTTGGCTGCTTGCGCGCCCATGGCACGCACCACATACGGACTGATGGTGCCTGGCAACAGACCCAAGCGCGCTTCCGACAAACAGAAAGTGACGTTGTCGGCGGCAATCAGCACATCGCACACCGAGGCCAAGCCCATGCCACCTGCGTAGCAATCGCCTTGCAAGCGGCCCACGATGGGCACCGGGCATTGGTCCAAGGTCCACAGCATGTCGGCCAACTTTTGGGCGTCGGCTCGGTTTTCTTCCCAGCTGTAACCCGACATGGCGCGCATCCAATTGAGGTCAGCACCTGCGCAAAAGGCTTTGCCATGCGCACCCAGCACAATGGCGCGCAAATCATTGTCTTTGGACAAGGTTTGAAATGCTTCCGTGAGTTCTGCAATGACGTTATCGTTGAAAGCATTGCGCACATCGGGTCGGTTCAGCCACACCTCGGCCACCCACTTGGAAGGGCGTCGGATGTCCAGTGTTTTTTCAGCAGTGCTCATCGGCTCACTTTCTGTTGTTCTTTGGCGTTTAGACGTGTTCAGTAGCGCTTGGCCACTTCGTCGAGCATCACTTCAGTGGCGCCGCCACCAATGCCCAAAATGCGCGAATCGCGCCACAAACGTTCGATGGCCGTTTCGCGGATGTAGCCCATGCCACCATGGAACTGTTGGCAGGTTTGCACCACTTCGTTCACCAGTTCGCCGGTGAGTGCTTTGAGCATGGACACTTCTTGCACAATGTCTTTGTCTTGTGTGACGCTCCACGCGCAGTGGTACATGAACTGTCTAGCGGCGCGGGTTTTGGCATCCAACATGGCCAAGCGTTGACGAATCACTTGCTTGTCCCACAAGGTGCCACCAAACGCAGGGCGTTGGCGCACATAGTCCAAGGTGAGTTCCAACGCACGGGTGCAATGACCAATGGCCATGGCGCCCAAGGCAATGCGCTCGGTCTGGAAATTTTTCATGACCGAATAAAAACCTTTGTTCTCTTCGCCCAACAAGTGATGGTCTGGAATACGCACGTTGTCGAGCACCAGCTCCGCGGTATCAGACGACAACCAACCTGTTTTATTCAACGCGCGACCCACACTGAAACCCGGCGTCCCTTTTTCTACGATGAACATCGACATGGCATGTCGCGCGTCGCCCGTTTTGGCGGCGATGAAATACAAATCGGCATGAACACCGTTGGTGATGAACATCTTGGTGCCGTTCAGCACCCAGTGATCGCCATCGCGTTTGGCCGTGGTGCGAATGCCTGCTACGTCAGAGCCTGCGCCGGGTTCGGACACACCCACTGCCGTGATGCACTCGCCCGACGTAATGCGCGGCATGTACTTGGCTTTTTGCGCCGCAGTGCCTGCGTGGTGCAAGTGGGGACTGGCCATGTCGGTGTGCACCAACACGGTAATGATGAAGCCCGCAAACGTAGACTGCGACAAGGCTTCGGCAAACACCAAGTTGGCCATGGCGTCGGCACCGCCGCCGCCCAGCTCGGGGTCGTACATCAAGCCGAGCAAGCCTGCATCACCCATCTTGCGCAGCACTTCACGCGGCACCTTGCCGTCGTCCTCCCATGCTTGCGCAAAAGGCTCGACTTCGCGCGCAATGAACTTGGCCACTTGATCGCGCAGCAAGGTGTGCTCGGGCGTGGTGTAAATGTTGTCAAAGGTGTAGGTCATGCTGTGCTTTCTTGATACTGTGTTTTCAAAACATCACATGCGGAAAATGCCGAACTTCGTGTCTTCAATAGGGGCGTTCAAGGATGCCGACAAACCGAGTGCCAGCACACGGCGTGTGTCGGCCGGATCAATCACGCCGTCGTCCCACAAACGCGCGCTGGCGTAATAAGGGTGCGACTGATGACCGAATTGGTCCAAGATGGGTTGCTTGAATGCCGCTTCTTCTTCGGCACTCCAAGCACCGCCACGCGCTTCAATGCCATCGCGCTTCACGGTGGCCAACACGCCGGCGGCTTGCTCGCCGCCCATCACGCAAATGCGGGCGTTGGGCCACATCCACAAGAAGCGGGGACCAAAAGCGCGGCCACACATGCCGTAGTTGCCCGCGCCAAAGCTGCCGCCAATGATGATGGTGAACTTGGGCACCTTGGCGGTGGCCACGGCGGTGACCATCTTGGCGCCATTGCGCGCAATGCCTTCGCTTTCGTATTTGCGGCCCACCATGAAGCCGGTGATGTTTTGCAAAAACACCAAAGGCACTTTGCGTTGGCAGCAAAGCTCAATGAAGTGCGCGCCTTTGAGTGCTGACTCTGAAAACAAAATGCCGTTGTTGGCAATGATGCCCACGGGCATGCCTTCGATGTGCGCAAAGCCGCACACCAAGGTGGGTCCAAAGCGCGCTTTGAATTCGGCAAACTCGCTGCCGTCCACAATGCGTGCAATGATTTCACGCACATCAAAAGGCTTGCGGCTGTCGGCAGGAATGACGCCGTAGATTTCTTTGCTGTCGTACAAGGGTGCCACGGGTTCGCGCAGTTGCACGTCGATGTTTTTCTTTCGGTTGAGCGACCCCACGGCTTGGCGCGCCAAGGCCAAAGCATGCGCGTCGTTTTGCGCCAAGTGATCGGCCACGCCTGAGAGGCGCGTGTGCACATCGCCGCCGCCCAAATCTTCGGCACTGACCACTTCGCCCGTAGCTGCTTTGACCAAGGGTGGGCCCCCCAAAAAGATGGTGCCTTGATTTTTAACAATGATGGTTTCGTCGCTCATGGCGGGCACATACGCACCGCCTGCCGTACAACTGCCCATGACCACCGCAATTTGCGGAATGCCCAAGGCGCTCATGTTGGCTTGGTTGTAGAAGATTCGGCCAAAGTGTTCGCGATCGGGGAAAACATCGTCTTGGTTGGGCAAGTTGGCACCGCCCGAGTCGACCAAGTAAATGCAGGGCAAGTTGTTTTGCTGGGCCACTTCTTGGGCACGCAAATGCTTCTTGACCGTCATGGGATAGTAGGTGCCGCCCTTCACAGTGGCGTCGTTGCAGACAATCATGCAATCCACACCATTGACGCGGCCAATGCCTGCAATCATGCCGGCGCAAGGGGCGTCTTCGGTGCCGTCTTTGCTGAGGTACATGGCGTGTGCGGCCAAGGGGGCAATCTCTAAGAAGGGTGTGCCAGGGTCTAGCAACATTTGCACGCGTTCACGCGGGGGCAGCTTGCCACGGGCCACGTGCTTGGCGCGGGCTTTCTCGCCACCGCCGGCCGCGGACTTTTTGAGTTGTACGCGAAGGTCGTCTACGGCGGCCTGCAAGGCTGCTGCGTTGGCCAAGAAATCCGCTGAGCGGGTGTTGAGCTGAGTTTGAAGCACCGACATGTTTGAAATCTCCTGATGCGCAAGGATAGACCGCACCCACGCCAAGCGGGAAACTCAGAGGTTGCAAATTGCGCCAAAAATGACGCAGAATAGGTCATGCGTCCCAGCCCCGCCAAAAGACCCCCAGTAGCAGCCACGCCCATGGCCTTTGTGCAGGCTATTTTGCGCGCCTATGCCGCTCAAAACAAAAGCCCCTCCAAGGCCCTTGAGTTTGCACAAATTACGCCATCTCAGGCCAAAAAATCTAACGCCCACATCACCGCCCTGCAAATGGAACGCATCTCCAGCTTCGCCATGCACGAGCTCGATGACGAGGTCTTGGGCTGCCTTAGCCGCCAATTGCCATGGGGCACTTACGGCATGCTGGTGCGCGCCTCCCTCACCTCACCCACGTTGGGCGTGGCGCTCAAGCGTTGGTGCCGGCATCACGGCCTGGTGACCGACGACATTAAACTCTCGGTAGAAGAATTGGATGGCAAAGCGCACATTCGCTTAAGAGAGCTCAAGGATTTGGGTGCGCAACGCGAATTTGGCGTGCTGTCCATTCTTCGCAATTTGTATGGCGTGGCCTGCTGGCTGATTGACTCTCGCATCACCCTCGAGCAAGTGCAGTTTGCATTCGAAGCGCCAGCACACCAAGCGGTGTACCCCTTGATGTTTCAAGGGCCCGTACAGTTTGGCCACACTGAAGCCTCTGCGAGTGACCACGCGGTGTCCGAGTTGGTGATGAACGCCAGCTACTTGGAACTGCCGCTTCGCCGGGATGAAGCCGCCTTGCAGCGCATGTTGGAAACCGCGCTAACGCTGACGGTCTTGCAATACCGCAAAGACCGCCTGCTGCTAACGCAAGTCAAACAAGCTTTGGCCATGCACCCACAAGACACGCACAGCGCAGAAGACTTGGCGCCGCTGTTGAATTTGTCGCCGCGCAGCCTGCACCGTCAGCTGAAGGAAGAAGGCACCAGCCTGCAAGTCTTGAAAGATGAAGTGCGACGCGAACGCGCCATTGAATTGCTACAAAGAACTCGCAAGCCTGTGAAGCAGGTGGCCGAGAGCGCCGGCTTTCAAAATGAAAAAAGCTTTATCCGCGCGTTCAAGCGGTGGACCGGTCAAACACCTGCTGCTTTTCGGGATGCGCGCCACAGGTCTGGCAAAGTGCCCATGTGAGGGAACAGCTGGGTGGCGCCCGCTTCCAACAGAACGGGCGCCAGCGCCTCATCGGCACAGAGCGCCCACACGGTAGCGCCTGCCGCCACACCGGCTTCAATGCCTGCGGTGCTGTCTTCAATCACCAAGCAATGTTTCGGATCGCATTCCAAATGGGCCGCTGCTGCCAAGTAAACATCGGGCGCTGGCTTGGTTCGCGCCATTTCATGGCCGCTGAAAATACGGCCTTCAAAATGCGGCATCAAGTCAACATGCGTCAATTGCATTTCAACTTTGAAGCGGTCTGCGCCTGAAGCGCAGGCAATGGCGCCTTGCGTCAATTCGTAGGCAGCCGACACCGCATCGTGCGCACCCGGCATCACTTGCAGACCGGCTTGAAGCGCATCGTTGCGGCGCAGCCTGAAAGCGTGCAGCCATTCCTCGGTCAGCGGCAAACCTGTTCGGGCTTCAATTTCTGCCTTGTGATCTTTAACGGCTTTGCCAACAAAGTAACGAAAACATTCTTCGGGCGACATCACCCAGCCTCGCTCTTCCAGCATGTCACGCAACACGGCGTTGGTGATGGGCTCGCTGTCGACCAGCACGCCATCGCAATCAAAGAGTACGGCTTGAAAATTCATGCGCCGATGTTAACCGCTTCAACGCAGTTCAAATGGCTTCGAGGTAAAGCCACTGCCCTTGTTCGCACACAAAACGGCTGCGTTCATGCAGGCGATGCGCTTTGCCAGTCACGCGCACGCGCGCCACAAACTCGACTTCAGCGGTGGCTTGTCCGTCTTGGATGCCTGTGTCGACAAAGTCTTTGATCTCCAGACCGAGCCATTTGGCACCCTCATCAAAGTCCACGCTTTCGGGTCGGTGTGCCGCCTGCCATGTGTGCTGGAGGTAGACCGCGTTTTCCAACACAAAGGCGGTATAGCGTGAGCGCATCAAGTGCAGCGCATCGGGCGGCAACTCGCCTTGCTCAATGAAACGGCCGCAGCAATCTGCATAGGCCACCTCTGAGCCCTTGCGCTTCAAGGCGGTGGGTGCGCCGCCGCAGGGGCACACTTTGGGTGCAGGCAAGGTCAAGCCAAGGCCCTTTGAATGATGATTTTTTGAACGTCGCTGGTGCCTTCGTAAATTTGGCACACACGCACGTCGCGGTAAATTCTTTCAACTGGAAAGTCGCTGACCACGCCATAGCCCCCTAAAGTTTGAATGGCCGCACTGCAGATTTTTTCGGCCGCTTCGCTGGCAAACAACTTGGCCATGGCCGCTTCTTTCAAACACGGCAGGCCTGCATCGCGCAATGACGCAGCGTGCCACATCAGTTGACGTGCAGCTTCCAGTTGCGTGGCGCAATCGGCCAAACGGAAACCCACGGCTTGGTGATTGAAGATGGCCGTTCCAAAACTTTCGCGCTGCTTAGCGTACTCAATGGCCACCTCTAGCGCACTTCGCGCCATGCCAATACTTTGTGCTGCAATGCCAATGCGGCCGCCCTCTAAAGCAGACAAGGCAATCTTGTAGCCTTCGCCTTCTTGGCCAATCAAATTCTCGGCAGGCACTTCGCAGTTTTCAAAATTGATTTGCGCGGTGTCACTGGAATGCTGACCCAACTTGTCTTCCAAGCGCGCCACCTGGTAACCCGGCGTGGCTGTGGGCACAATGAACGCACTCATGCCTTTTTTGCCTGCCCCTTTGTCAGTCACGGCAATGACGATGGCCACATCACCATGCTTGCCGCTGGTGATGAACTGCTTCACGCCATTGATCACATAGGCATCGCCTTTGCGCGTGGCTGTGGTTCGCAAGGCAGAAGCATCCGAGCCCACATGCGGTTCGGTTAAGCAAAACGCACCCAGCAATTCACCTTGCGCCAAACGCGTCAGCCACTTTTGTTGTTGCGCATCGTTGCCGTAGCGCATGAGGATGGCGTTGACGGGGCAGTTGGTGACGCTGATGGTGGTGCTGACGCCACCATCTCCGGCGGCAATTTCTTCCAGCACCAAGGCCAGCGTGAGGTAATCCAAATTGGCACCGCCCAAGGACTCGGGCACACAAATGCCATAAGCACCTAAGGCCGCCAAGCCTTTGTGCGCTTCTTTGGGGAACTCGTGGGTCTTGTCCCAGGTGGCGGCGTTGGGCCACAGTTGTTCTTTGGCAAATGCGCGCACAGCGTCGCGAATCATTTCTTGATCGGGGGTCAACAGCATGGGGTTCTTTCAGGTGTGTTTGCCTACCAAGGCAAGGTGGTTCCGTCGTAATTTAAAAACTGACCTTGAACAGCAGCGCGTTGCTTGGCGCCGCTGGCCGCTTCAAGCGTGGCACGCATTTGCGTCACACTGTCTTGCACGGTAAGAGGCGCAGCGTCACCGCCCATGTCGGTTTGCACCCAACCCGGACTGAGCGCCAACCAAGTGACATTGGGAAAATCAGAAGGTGCCGTGCGCACCACCATGTTGAGGGCGGCTTTGCTCACCTTGTACAAAGCAGCCCGGCCGCTGTCGGTCAACGCAAGGCTGGCCATGCGGCTGCTGACAAAGGCAAAGGTGCCATCAGCGTCAGCCACCCAAGGCGCTACTTGCGGCAAGGCCTGCATGGCGCCCAACACATTGGCGTGCATGAGGTCATCGAACACTTGTTGTGTGGGCGGTGTTTGCGGCGAGGCGCGTTCCATCACACCCGCCACATACAAAGCCACATCAATTTTTTCGCCATCCAAGCGCCAAGACAGCCCGCTCACACTGGCAGGCTTGGCCACATCGAGTTTGAAAGTTTCTGCGCCCACAGCCTGCAGCTTGGCACAGCCTTCTTCATCGCGCGCTGTGGCCAACACGCGCCAGCCATCGGCGGCATATTGACGCGCAAATTCAAAGCCAATGCCGCGCGAGGCGCCCAAGATCAAAACAGTTTTCATCGCTGGGCTCCTTGCTGAACTTTCGCTTAAACCAATTCCAACGCGACCGCAGTGCCTTCACCGCCACCGATGCACAGTGTGGCCAAACCTTTTTTCAGGCCACGTGCTTTGAGTGCGTGAATGAGCGTCACCATGATGCGCGCACCGGATGCGCCAATCGGGTGACCCAAGGCGCACGCACCACCGTTCACGTTCACCTTCTCGTGTGGCACATTGAGCTCTTTCATGAGGGCCATGGGCACCACAGCAAAGGCTTCGTTCACTTCCCACAAGTCCACATCGCCAACAGTCCAACCGGCTTTGGCCAAGGCTTTTTGCGTGGCACCCACTGGGGCTGTGGCAAACCATTCAGGTTCTTGCGCGTGTGTGGCGTGGCTCACAATGCGTGCCAAAGGTTTGCATCCCAATTTGTCTGCGGTGCTTTGACGCATCATGACCAGTGCTGCAGCGCCATCGTTGATGGAAGAGCTAGAAGCGGCGGTGATGGTGCCGTCTTTTTTGAACGCAGGTTTCAAGCTGGTCACTTTGTCTAGCTTCACTTTGCCGGGACCTTCGTCCACAGACACGGTGGTTTCACCGGCACGTGTTTTGAAGGTGACAGGCGTGATTTCTGCTTGGAATGCACCGGAGGCTGTAGCGGCCTTGGCACGCTCTACGCTGGCAATGGCAAAGGCGTCTTGCTCTGCGCGCGAGAAGTTGTACTTGGCAGCGCAGTCTTCACCAAAGGTGCCCATGGAGCGGCCGGCTTCGTACGCGTCTTCCAAACCATCGAGCATCATGTGGTCGTAAATTTTGTCGTGGCCCATGCGATAACCACCGCGGCCCTTGAGCATCAAGTAGGGTGCGTTGGTCATGCTTTCCATGCCGCCAGCCACCAACACATCGTGCGTACCTGCTACCAACATGTCGTGCGCAAACATGGCGGCGCGCATGCCAGAGCCACACATCTTGGACATGGTGACGGCGCCTGCACTCTTGGGCAGACCGCCTTTGAAGCCTGCTTGACGCGCAGGTGCTTGGCCTTGGCCTGCCATCAGGCAATTGCCAAACAACACTTCAGTCACCAAATCGGCACTGAACTTTGAACCTGCAGCGGCACGTTCTACGGCCGCTTTGATGGCAGCGCCGCCCAAGTCGTGTGCCGCCAAGGACGCAAAGTCACCCT
Source organism: Limnohabitans sp. 103DPR2 (assembly GCF_001412575.1). Classification (NCBI taxonomy): domain Bacteria; kingdom Pseudomonadati; phylum Pseudomonadota; class Betaproteobacteria; order Burkholderiales; family Comamonadaceae; genus Limnohabitans; species Limnohabitans sp. 103DPR2. The sequence continues at coordinate 39,505 of NZ_CP011834.1, forward strand.
GAAAGCTGCCCATGGGCGTGCGTGCTGCGCTGACGATGACGACGGGGTCATGTGATGGGGTCATTTGAAATTCTCCAGATCGAATGAAAAGATAAAAATGGTTTACGCACCGCGTGGGTAGCGTTTGAAGGCGCGCCGAAACACATCGACCACCTCGTGTGAGCCTGTCATGGTGACGTCCATGTCCTTGACCAGGCCATCGTTCAAGCCATAGACCCAACCGTGGACGGCAATCTTTTGGCCGCGGCCCCAAGCGTCTTGCATGACATTGGACAAAGCCACGTTGCCCACTTGCTCAATGACGTTCATCTCGCACATGGCGTCTTCAAGTTGCTGTTGTGGCAAATGGTTCAAGCGTTGGCGATGACGCAAGCGCACGTCTTGCACATGGCGCAGCCAGTTGTCGGCCAGACCAATGCGCGTGCCTCGGGTGGCAGCCAAAACACCACCACATCCATAGTGACCCACGACGATGATGTGCTCTACCTTGAGCGCGTCCACCGCATATTGAATGACCGACAAGGCATTCAAATCGGAATGCACCACCACATTGGCCACGTTGCGGTGCACAAACACCTCACCGGGCTCGAGGCCGGTAATTTGATTGGCAGGCACACGGCTGTCGGAACAACCGATCCACAAATATTTGGGTGACTGCTGCTGCGCCAAATGGTTGAAGAAGCCAGGCTGCTCGCGCTCCATGCGCTCGGCCCAAACTCGGTTGTTGTCAAAGAGGTGAGAAAGGTGTTTTGAAGTCATGCCTGCATTTTCTCAGCAAGTTTCCGCAAACAGTTCACGCCCAATCAGCATGCGGCGAATTTCGCTGGTGCCGGCACCAATTTCGTACAACTTGGCATCGCGCCACAGGCGGCCCAAGGGGTATTCGTTGATGTAGCCATTGCCACCAAAAATTTGCACGCCTTCACCGGCCATCCAGGTGGCTTTTTCAGCGCACCACAAAATGACACTGGCGCAGTCTTTGCGCACTTGACGCACGTGGTCGGTACCCAGCATGTCGAGATTTTTGCCCACGGTGTAGCAAAACGCACGACCGGCTTGCAACACGGTGTACATGTCGGCCACTTTGCCTTGAATGAGTTGAAACTCACCAATGCTTTGGCCAAACTGCTTGCGATCGTGGATGTAGGGGATCACGTTGTCCATCACCGATTGCATGATGCCCAAAGGACCGGCGGCCAACACAGCGCGCTCGTAATCCAAACCACTCATCAACACTTTGGCACCCATGTTGAGGCCGCCCAAAATGTTGTCAGCTGGCACTTCCACGTTTTGGAAGACCAACTCGCCTGTGTGGCTTCCGCGCATGCCCAACTTGTCGAGCTTCTGCGCAATGGAGAAGCCCTTCATGTTTTTCTCGATCAAGAATGCGGTGACGCCGCGCGCGCCCATCTCGGGCTCGGTTTTGGCATAGACCACCAAGGTGTCGGCGTCAGGCCCGTTGGTGATCCACATCTTGTTGCCGTTGAGCACGTAGTAGCCGCCTTTGTCTTCAGCTTTGAGCTTCATGCTGATGACATCGGAGCCAGCGCCTGGCTCGCTCATGGCCAAAGCACCCACGTGCTCGCCGCTGATCAGCTTGGGCAGGTACTTTTGTTTTTGGGCTTCGGTGCCGTTGCGCTTGATTTGGTTCACACACAAATTGCTGTGTGCACCATACGACAAGCCCACGCTGGCCGATGCGCGAGAAATTTCTTCCATGGCAATCATGTGCGCCAAGTAACCCATGTTGGCACCACCATAGGCTTCGGGCACGGTAATGCCCAAGACACCCACCTCACCCATTTTGCGCCACAGGTCCATGGGGAACTGATCGGTGCGATCGATTTCAGCTGCACGCGGTGCAATTTCGGCTTGCGCAAAATCGCGCACGGCATCGCGCAGCGCATCAATGTCTTCACCCAATTGAAAATTCAAGCCTGGCATGTTCATGTTCATCTCTCCCAATTCATTCAGTAGGTTTGTGCAACAGGCACCAAGGTTTGTTGCATCACGGCGCACAAGGATTTCTTGCCTTGTGCATCAATATGGAAAACGTCAGCAGTGGTCACGACGATTCTTTTACCGCCTTTGACCACCTTGCCAATTGCGCGCAATTCACCTTCTTGGTGAGCGCTTAAAAAATTGATTTTGTATTCGGCCGTGACGACTTCCATGCCCTCAGGTAGAACCGTGAGGCCAGCGTAGCCACCCGCAATGTCGGCCAGTGCGCCCATGGCACCGCCGTGGAAACCACCTTGTTGCTGCGTCACTTTGTCGGCATAAGGCAGCGCAATTTCCACTTCGCCTTTTTCAACACGCACCAGCTTCGCATCCAAATGCACCATCAGGCCTTGCCGCGCCATGCTGGCCGCAACGCGCTGCGCCATCGGGCTGGTCAAATCATGCGTGCTCATGCAGCGCCCTTTTTCTGCGCCAACTTATCGGCCTTGGCCAGCAAAGTGCGTGCATCTTTTTCATGCGTCTTCACCTCTTCCAGCGTGGCATGCAAGTCGGCCAGTTGCGATTCCAATTGTTGGCGATGCTCGGCCAACACCACCAAAAACTTTTTCAGTTGAGGACCTGTGTCGCGGGGGCTGTCGTACATGTCAATCAGCTCTTTGGCCTCGGTGAGTGACAAGCCCAGACGTTTGGCGCGCAAGGTGAGTTTGAGGCGGGTGCGATCGCGAGACGAATAAACCCGGTTGCGGCCGCCAGGGCCCGAGCGCTCGGGCTCTAGGAGGCCCATGTCTTCGTAAAAGCGAATGGCGCGTGTGGTCAGGTCAAATTCCTTGGCCAAGTCGCTGATTGAAAATTGTGTTGCCATGGTGCTTGCTTTCCTGCTTGCGCACAGGCGACAGACGGGGTCGACAGGTGCGTCTTACAATGCCTCCACTGTAATTGACGTTAACGTAAACGTCAATCTATCGACGGGAATTTTCCCCAACTCAGATTTGCCATGACCCAAACCACCGCCTCACCCCCGCAAGTGCCGCCCGCCGATCTGCTGGCAGGCGAAAAAGCCTTGCACTTTCCTTTGGGCACCACCCTCCCCGAATTGGGTCAAGCTTTGGAAGTGGCAGAAGGCGTTTGGTGGATCCGCATGGCTTTGCCCTTTGCCTTGGATCACATCAATTTGTGGCTGTTGGCCGATGCCGAAGAAACACCCACAGGCCTTCGACACGGCTGGACCGTGGTGGATTGCGGCGTCACCAACCCCGGGACGCAAGAAGCTTGGCGCCAAGTGATGGCCGGCCCGATGAAGGGTTTGCCCATTTTGCGCGTGGTGGTCACGCACATGCACCCCGATCACATGGGCCTGGCACACTGGCTGTGCGCAGAATTCAATGCGCCTTTATGGATGAGTGCCACCGAGTACCAAGCCGCGCTGTTGGCATCCACAGGTGCATCCAACTTTGGCGGACTGAGCACCCAACGATTTTTTGCTGACCATGGCTGGAACGACCCCGCCGATCAGCAGCAAATCAAAGACCGCGTGTCGTATTACGCCAAGATGGTGCCCGCCGTGCCGGAGGCTTATCACCGCTTGATGCACGGGCGCGAGTTGCAAATTGGCGGTCGCACCTGGCGCTGCATCAGTGGCTGGGGCCATTCACCCGAACACATGGCACTGCACTGCGCAGCCGCCAATGTCTTGATCAGCGGCGACATGGTGCTGCCCAAAATCTCCACCAATGTCAGCGTTTATGCCCAAGAGCCCGAGGCCAATGCCCTGTCCTTGTTCATGCAATCGCTGCATCATTTTGACCCGCTGCCAGCAGACACCTTGGTGTTGCCGTCCCATGGTCGACCCTTTGTGGGCTTGCACACGCGCACAGCGCAATTGTTGAAGCACCATGAAGATCGCTTGGACGAAGTCTTAGAAGCTTGTAGCGTGCAAGCAGGCAGCGCACACGACATGCTCAAAGTGATTTTCAAACGGCCCTTGGACTTTCACCAGACCACGTTTGCCATTGGCGAGTCTGTGGCGCATTTGCACGCGCTGTGGTTTGACGGAAAAATGTCGCGCGTCAAAGATGCGCAAGGTGTGTGGCGGTTTAAAACGCTGCGCTAAGCGCGCCAGCTTGCGCCTACGCCCAGTTGGCCAAGTTCTCTTTTTGCAAGGCTTTGCGGCGCTCCACATGGTCGGGCAAGATCTCGGCCACCACTTTCCAAAACGCGGGGCTGTGGTTCATCTCGCGCAGGTGCGCCAGCTCATGCACCACCACATAATCGATGGCTTCTGGCTTTAAATGAATCAGTCGCCAATTGAGGCGAATGGCGCCATCGATGCGGGCACTGCCCCAGCGTGAACCCGCGTTCGACAAACTGAGCTTGCGCCATTGCACCCCCATTTGGGGTGCAAAGAAATTCAAGCGCATTTCAAACAATTCACGTGCTTCACGCATCAGCCACGCTTGCACCGCATCACGAATTTGTGACGCCTCCGCATTCAAGGGCAATGCCAGCCTGAGCTCACTGCCGTCATGCAGTTCGCTGCGACCCACTTCAGGGCTCAGCCGCAAATGAATGGCGCTGCCCAAGTACTCCAGACTGGCACCATCCGCCCATTCAATTTGTCGAATGTTTTTTTGGCGCTCTTGCACTTCAGCCCATTTGCGCAGCACCCATTCGCCGCGCTCTTGCAAACCCAACTCCACTTCTTTCAAGGTGACCCACTTAGGTGCCCTCACCTCCAAGCCATCGGGGCCCACCACAAAGCCAATCGACCTTCTGCGAACGCGTTGAAACAAATAGCTGACCCGCATACCCTCCAAAACCGTTTCGCGATTGGCTCGGGGATGCGTCAGGGTTGGCCCCGAACTTTGTCTTGTTGGCGGCACCTCTGCCGCGGGTGCTGGACTTAAGAAATCAAGAACAAGTTGCAGCGGATTGCGCATCGGTGTTCTGTGTCCAAGCTTCAGACGTCAGGTGCAGCTGACTCGGAATCGGTAGCCGGATAGGCCTCTGGGTCTAGGCGTCGCATTTCTGACTCAATCCAGTTTTCCACTTCTTGCATCAACTCTTCAGGTTGGCGACCCACACTTGAAATGGGTTTGCCAATGGAGATATCGACAATGCCTGGTTTTTTGATGAAGGCCTTGGTGGGCCAGCATTTGGCAGACGTCACCGCGATGGGCACCACAGGCACACCGGCTTCAATGGCCAAGCGAGTGCCACCTGTTTTGTATACCCCTTTTTGGCCACGTGGAATGCGCGTGCCTTCAGGGAACATGATGACCCAGACGCCTTGTTCCATCAAACGTTTGCCTTGCGTGACCACTTTCTGAAAAGCCTGGGCACGTTGGCTGCGGTCGATGTGAATCATGTCCATGCGGCCCATGGCCCAGCCAAAGAAGGGCACGCTCAACAATTCTTTTTTGAACACATAGGCCAAGGGGTGCGGCATGATGGCGGGCATCAAAAAGGTTTCCCACGTGGACTGGTGCTTGACCAACAGAATGACCGGATCTTTTTCACCCAGCGGCAAGTTTTCCATGCCGGTGATGCGGTTTTGAATGCCCAAGATGTAAGTGCCACTGTGGATGGCGTTGCGCAGCCATGCGGCACACCACCAGTACAAACGGCTGCTGCTCATGAACATTGAAGCCGCCACCACCACCAGCGCCCATGGGATGACAGTGACCGTCATCCACACCATGTGAATCAATGAGCGAATGAAGTTCATAAGGTGTGTTCCGGCGTTTTCTTCAAGAGTGCATCGACAAATGTATGGAGGTCTGTGTGCATTTGCGTGCCCGCAGGAAATGCAGGGGGCAAGCTTGCACCACGTAAAGCCAGCGACTTGCCGGTCAGCACCAAATGAGGTGCACAGCCTGCGGCCGAGGCCGCTTGCATGTCGCGCAAACTGTCGCCCACAAAGGGCACATCTTTCACGTCGATGCCAAAGCGATCGGCCACTTGTTCAATCAAACCCGGCAAAGGCTTTCGGCACGTGCAGGCATCTTCGGGTGTGTGCGGGCAATAAAAAATGGCATCAATGCGACCACCCACAGCCGCCAATTGTTTCAGCATGCGTTTGTGAATGGCATTGAGGGATGCCACATCCAACAAGCCACGCCCCAAGCCCGACTGGTTGGTGGCCAGCACCACGTGGTAGCCCGCGTGATTCAAGCGACCCACCGCTTCGAGGGCGCCTGGCAAAGCCTGCCATTCTTCGGGCGACTTGATGTACTCATCACTGTCGTGATTGAGGGTGCCATCGCGATCGAGAATGACTAGTTTCATGGGCGGCTGAGGTTGATGCGTAACGGCTTATGCCAAGCGCGACAAATCGGCCACGCGGTTCATGGCCACATGCAAGCACTTGAGCAAACCTTGGCGGTTTAAACGCACATCCATTTCTTCGGCGTTGACCATGACGTCGTCAAAGAACGCATCCACGGGAGAACGCAATGCGGCCAGTGTTTGCAATGAACCGGTGTAGTCACCTGCTTTGTACAAAGCCTCAGACTCGGGCAGCAAACGTTGCATCACTTCGTGCAAAGCTTGCTCGGCTGATTCTTTCAGCAGTGCAGGATTGACATGCGGATCGACCTCATCGGCCTTCTTCAAGATGTTGCCAATGCGCTTGTTGGCAGCAGCCAAGGCGGGGCTTTCGGGCAAAGCCGCAAAGGCGCGCACTGCTGCCAACAACTTGGGCACCTGGCCCAAGCGTGCAGGATGCAAAGCCAACACCGCGTCCACTTCTTGAACGCTGTAACCTTGCTCGCGCAATGCGCCAGCCAAACGGTCAAACAAGAAGGGGGTGAGGGCTTCGGAAGGATCGGTGATCTTGTCGCCGAACACAGGCACCGACAAAGCCAAGAGCTGACGCCAATCGAGCGCCAAATCTTTTTCCATCAACATGCGAATGACGCCCAAGGCGTGACGGCGCAGGGCAAACGGATCTTTGTCGCCACTTGGCAAGTTGCCAATGCCAAACATGCCCACCAAGGTTTCGAGTTTGTCGGCCAAGGCCACCACCAAGCCCACGTTGTTGCGGGGCAACTCGTCTCCAGCAAAGCGGGGACGGTAATGGTCTTCAATGGCATCGGCAATCTCGGTCGACAAGCCATCGTGGCGCGCATAGTAGCCGCCCATGATGCCTTGCAACTCGGGGAACTCGCCCACCATGTCGGTCAGCAAATCGGTTTTGGCCAACTGGGCTGCAGTGTCGGCAGCTTGCGCCAATGCATCACCGCCCAGGGCTTGTCCCAAATCTTTGGCAATGCCGCGCACGCGCGCCATGCGCTCGCCTTGTGTGCCCAGTTTGTTGTGGTACACCACCTTGTTCAAACCCTCGACGCGGGATGCCAATGTTTTCTTGCGATCTTGATCGAAGAAGAATTTGGCATCGGCCAAGCGGGGACGCACCACGCGCTCGTTGCCGCCAATCACAGCGCTGGCATCGGTTGGCGAAATGTTGCTGACCACCAAGAACTTGTTGGTGAGCTTGCCCTCTGCGGTGAGCAGCGGGAAGTATTTTTGGTTGGCCTTCATGGTCAGGATCAAACACTCCTGAGGCACTTCCAAAAACTGTGTTTCAAATTCGCAGGTGAGCACGTTGGGACGCTCCACCAAGGCCGTGACTTCATCCAACAAAGCTTCGTCTTCAATAGCTTTGGCACCACCGCCTACTTTGGCAGCAGCGGCATGAAGTTGCTTCACGATTTCTGCACGGCGCTCCGCAAAGCTGGCAATCACGGCACCGTCGCGCGCCAAGGTGGCGGCATAACTGTCGGCGTCTTGAATGACCACAGGCGACAAGTTGGCTTCGAAGCGATGGCCATGCGTTTGCTGACCAGCCTTCAAACCCAAGGTTTTAACGGGCACCACGTCTTTGCCATGCAATGCGACCAAGCCGTGCGCAGGACGCACAAAGTTGACACTGGTCCAACCGGGCAATTCGCAGTCGGTTTCCAACTGATAGGTCATGACTTTGGGAATGGGCAACTTGGTCAAGCTTTCGTCCAATGCTTTTTGCAAACCCTGCAACAAGCTTGCGCCTTTGGCCACGCTGTCGTAAAACAAAGCTTCCGCTTTGCCATCGGGGGCGCGCTTCAGTGAAGCCACCACAGCAGCCGGATTGCTGACGTCAGCACCAAGGGCTTGCAATTTTTTGAGCAAGGCGGGTGTGGCATTGCCGCTGGCATCGAGGCCCACAGCAACGGGCATCAGTTTTTGCTGAATAGCTTTGTCGGCAGCTTGTGCGGCCACTTGCGTCACATGTGCAGCCAATCGGCGAGGCGAGGCATAAGCGGTGACCACCGATTGGGCCGCCGTTAAACCAGCGTCGCGCAGTTGCTCGAACAACACGTTGGCAAATGATTCGCCCAATTTTTTGAGTGCCTTGGGTGGCAACTCTTCAACAAACAATTCAACGAGAAGGTTTTGATGTGTCATTTGGATGCTTACCTTCAGGCTGCTTTTTTGCTCAGCGCGTTTAACTGTTCAACCCACTCGCGAGGCGCCATGGGGAAGCCCAAACGTTCACGGCTTTCGAAATAACTTTGTGCCACGGCACGCGCCAAATTGCGAATGCGACCGATGTAGGCCGCACGCTCCGTGACGCTGATGGCGCCGCGTGCGTCGAGCAAATTGAACGTGTGTGCACCTTTGAGCACTTGCTCATAAGCGGGCAAAGCCAACTGCGCACCAATCAAATGCTGCGCTTGTTTTTCGTAGGCAGAGAATGCGGTGAACAAGAACTCAGCGTCAGAGTGCTCAAAGTTGTAGGTGGACTGTTCCACTTCGTTTTGGTGGTACACATCGCCGTAGCTGAGGGTGTCGGTCCACTTCAAGTTGTAAACGTTGTCGACACCTTGCAGGTACATGGCCAAGCGCTCAAGACCGTAGGTAATTTCGCCGGTGATGGGTTTGCAATCAATGCCGCCCACTTGTTGGAAGTACGTGAACTGCGTCACCTCCATGCCATTGAGCCAAACTTCCCAACCCAAGCCCCAAGCACCCAGTGTTGGATTTTCCCAATCGTCTTCCACGAAACGAATGTCGTTCTTTTTGAGGTCGAAGCCCAAGGCTTCAAGCGAGCCCAAATACAAATCCAAAATGTTGGAAGGTGCTGGCTTCAAGACCACTTGGTATTGGTAGTAGTGCTGCAAGCGGTTTGGGTTTTCGCCATATCGGCCATCCTTTGGACGGCGGCTGGGTTGCACATAGGCGGCCTTCCATGGCTCGGGGCCAATGGCGCGCAAAAACGTGGCGGTGTGTGAAGTGCCAGCACCGACTTCCATGTCATAGGGTTGCAACAATGCACACCCCTGAGCATCCCAGTAGGACTGCAGTTTCAAAATGATTTGTTGGAAGGTCAACATGGCTGAAAAAATTTAGGCCCCCGTACATCGGTGGCAACCCTTGATTTTAAATCGCCTGAGACCTAGCGCGCCGGAAAAACGCCCCCAAAACAAGAACAATTAGGCCGCAAAGCAACCAAAGCGGCCACAAACCCCATTGCGAGGTCCATTGTGCATAAGGCGTGAGCCCCGTGCGCCCTTCAAACTCCCCCACCAACGCGCCGCGCGTGAACACAGGCAGTGAGGCCTTCACCTCGCCTTTGGCGTCAATCAAAGCGGTCAAGCCCGTGTTGGTGGCGCGAATGACAGGACGTTGAAATTCCAAAGCACGCAGTTGCGAGATGGCGATATGTTGGGCGGGCGCGGTGGTGTTGCCAAACCACGCCAAATTGCTCATGTTCACCAGCACGGTAGGCGCCTGGTCCGCGTTCGCAAAGTATTTCGCCACTTCCTCGCCAAACAAATCTTCGTAGCAAATTTGGGGCAACATACGTTGACCTTGCCAAGTCATCACACCAGCCTTAGAACGCTGCTGGCCAAAGTCACCCAAAGGAATGTTCATCAGGCGCACAAACCACTGAAAAAACGGCGGTACAAATTCACCAAAGGGCACCAGATGTTGTTTGTCGTAACGGTACTTTGAGGCGTCAGGTCCCAACGCCAACACCGAGTTGCTGTAGCCCACATTGGCGCCCCCCATGGGCAGGCCGATCAAAGCCAGTTGGGCAGCCATGGGCTGGCCAGGCAGGGCGGCTTGCGGCTGGTATTTGTTGTTGAGCGTTTGCCAATAGGCAGGCGAGAGTTGCTGTGGCAACACGGGAATGGCCGTTTCGGGGGTGACCACCAAGGTCTCTGTGTTGGACAGCAATTGTTCGCCGTACCAACTGAGCGCCATCTGCACGCCTTGTCCTGGGATGAACTTCTCGTCTTGCGGAATATTGCCTTGCAGCAGGCGAACCTTCATGGTGCCGGCCGGCTGCGTGAAGGACTGGGGCCAATGCTGAAGTGCGGCAGGAATCAACGCGGCCAACAAGACGCAAAGCACCAACAACCACAGCCAGGCACGCGTGCGTCCAGCCATCCAAACAGACAGCATCAGCGGCAACGCCATGGCCAAGCCAGCGGCGATGGCGCCCATGCCATACACCCCAACCCAGGGCGCATAAACGGCCAAGCTACTTTGTCCATGCGCATAGCCCGCAGCGCCCCAAGGAAAGCCTGTGAACCATTGACCTCGGGCCAATTCAGCCAGCGTCCACAAGGCCGCAAACAACACGGCACCTGCCATGGCCAAGTTGAATTCAGACTGTCTCAAAAAGCTTTGAGGGTGGGTGGCATACCGCCCTTCTTGATGGCGCGCATTCAAGAGCCAACGGCGATACAGCAACACCCAAAGGCCACCGGCGATTGCAAAGTAGCTGGCCAATGCCATGGCCAGCAGCACAACAGCCAAACACGCCAGCCATGAAGGCAGTCCGCCGTATTGATGCATCGACACATACAGCCAGCCCCATGTAGAGGTCATGGCGGCTGTGGCAAACAGACCTGCAATCTTGAAGCCGTTCGCCCAAGCTTTGGGGCCAGTGCGGTTTGAGCGACGCGTGTTGGTGAAGTTTGTGAGTTCAGATTCTTGCGACGCAGCTTGCAAAAGCAAAGCGCCTAAGCAGGCCAAACTGAGGCCTTGCAAAGTGCCAAACGATTGCCCCGAAATGCCCAAGGCATCGCCCAACGCAAAGGCTGGCCATGCCATTGAAAAACCATGCAAAACACCGGCCAACAATGAAGCGCCGAATGCCCACATGTTCATTTTTTGGGGTGAGAGGTGGGCGACACCTTGAACCACCGCACAGCACCGCCGCGCGTGTGCAGAACCACAAAATCCAAGCCCGACAAGCTGAACTTTTCACCCCGTTGCGGCACATGCCCCATCTCGTGGGCAATCAAGCCGCCGATGGTGTCAAAGTCATGTGTTTCTTCGTCGACCACATCGGGGTTGAGCTTCACACCAAAGGCTTCTGAAACTCGCTCTAAAGATGTGTCGCCGCTGACGCGGTAAGTTTGATCCGCCAAGCCGAAGATGTCGCCGGCTTCTTCTTCGATGTCAAATTCGTCTTCGATCTCGCCCACAATTTCTTCGAGCACATCTTCGATGGTGATGAGGCCAGCTGTGCGGCCAAACTCATCAATCACGATGGCCAAGTGTTGACGATTGTCCCTGAACTGCCTGAGCAAATCATTGAGCCCTTTGCTCTCGGGCACAAACACGGCGGGACGCAACAGTGCCCGAATGTTGAGCTCTGGCGCGCGTTGCAGCTTGAGCAAATCTTTGGCCATCAAGATGCCAATGATGTTCTCGCGGTCGCCTTCGTAAACGGGGAATCGGGAATGTGCGGTGTCAATCACCTGATGCAACAACTCATCAAAGGGCGCATCAATCGACAACAACTCCATGCGGGGGGCAGCCACCATGGCATCGCCTGCCGTCATGTCGGCCATTCGAATCACACCTTCCAGCATGAATCGACTTTGCGCATTGATGATGTCGTTGTCCTCAGCCTCTGCGAGTGTTTCGATCAGCTCGTCTTTGGAGTCGGGACCTGGGTGAATGAACTCCGCCAGTTTTTGCAAAAAAGAGCGTTTGTCTTCGCGCTTTGATTCACGCTTTGGGTCGTGTTTCGACTCGTGCTTTGAATCGTGTTTGTCGTCACGTTCATTCAAACGCGCAGGGTGAGGGTCGGACACAGTCAAATGGGCAAATGCCGTTGTTGCAGAACCTCAAGGATAGCGGATTAAACGCCGGATTGGTGGCGCGCATCGCGTACACCTCGGCGCACCTCTTGCATGGTTCTGAGCAGTTGAAGGAATTGGCGCGCCCGGGTTTTGATCTGGAAGTCCAAATCGGCCATGCCTTCTTCCAAGAATTCATGCATTTGACTGTCCAAATTGGCAGGCTGAAGGCTCAGGTAGGCATCGCTCTCACTGCCGTCGCGCTCAACACGGGCACCGGCTTTTCGCGCAATTTTCAGCATGGGCGTGTTCTCACTCAAGGCATGAATGAACATCAAGGACACGCCTTCGTTGCGGGCGTGGGTCATGGCGCGGTCGAACATGCGCGCGCCCAAGCCCCTGCCCCGCATCTTCAGATCAACCGACACCCCAAACTCGGCACAGGTGGCCCACTGCGGATCGACCGAAAAGGCCAAGTGCGCCATCGAGACAATTTGCAGCCGGCGGTTGAAGACGCCGTAGATGTCGTCTCGCACAAAATCCAATTTGGCGACGTAGCCGTCAATCTGCTCATCGGTGGCAGGATAGCCAAATCGCAAATACCGATCCTGCGTTCCCAGACTTTTCAAATGCGCTGCAATCTTGGGCCGATGCTTGGCACTCAAGATGCGGATAGGGATCCACAGCATCCAGCGACGCCACAGGGATTTGGTGAGAGCAGCGAGTTGAGTCATAAGGGTTTACCCGTATTTTTGCACAAGTTTGCAAATCTGTCTGTGCGCTAGGACATCAAGTCCACAACAATTTTGTCGCTTAGGGGACGAAAAGCGGTTTTCCGCACGTGCTTCAGGGGTAATGCCTCATGGTGATCTTTCTGCAGAATGATGACAATGTCAGCATTCCTAGGAGCAGTACATGGACAAGATTTGGCTTAAGAATTACCCTGCCAACGTCAAACACGAAATTGACCCCAACGAGTATGCCTCGTTAACAGATTTACTCACTCGCGCATTTCAACACCACGGAGACAGCCCCTTTTCGGTCTGCATGGAGCGGTGGATGACTTACCGCGAGTTGGATCAACTGTCTCAAGCTTTGGGCGCTTGGTTTCAAGCGCAAGGCCTGAAACCGGGCGATCGCGTGGCCCTGATGTTGCCCAATATTCCGCAATTTGCCGTCACCATGGCGGCCATTTTGCGCGCTGGCTATACCTGCGTGAATGTCAACCCGCTTTATACAGCCCGTGAATTAGAGCACCAGCTGAAAGACAGCGGCGCCAGTGCCATTGTGATTCTGGAGAACTTCGCCCACACCTTGGCAGAAGTGATTGAGCACACCCAAATCAAGCACACCGTGCTGGCTTCGATGGGTGATTTGCTAGGACCCGTATATGGCCGTTGGATCACGTTTGCCGTTCGTCACTTGGCCAAAATGGTGCCCGAGTTTGAGCTGCCACTTGGCGATCATCACAAAGTCACTTCCTTCAAAGACGCGATTGCGGCTGGCCGTCACCTGTCCTTCAAGACCGTTCCTCAAACCTTGGACGACATTGCCTTTTTGCAATACACCGGTGGTACGACAGGCTTGTCGAAGGGTGCTGTGCTCACCCACCGCAACATTGTGGCGGCCATCTTGCAAGCCGAGACATGGTTTGCGCCGGCACTCGAACGCTTGCCCGATTTGCGCAAAGTGAACAGCATTGCGGCTTTACCCCTGTATCACATCTTTGCGTTGACGCTGTGTTTCTTGGCAATTCGTCAAGGCTCGCACCTCACCTTGGTGCCCAATCCCCGCGACTTTGCCAAGTTCATTGAAACGCTTAAAAAGCGCCCCTTCCACATGTTGCCTGGGGTGAACACCCTGTTCAATGCCTTGTTGCAACATCCCATGTTCAAGTCGGTTGATTTTTCCAACCTGTGTTTGACCCAAGCAGGTGGCATGGCGGCCTCTGAAGGTACTGCACGCGCATGGCAAGCTGCAACGGGCAGTGCCATGATCGAAGGCTGGGGCATGAGTGAAACTTGTGCCATTGGCACCAACAATCCTGTGACACGCACATCGTTCAGCGGCAACATTGGTTTGCCATTGCCCAGCATTGAGTTGGCCATCAAGGACGATGCGGGCAACAGCTTGCCCCAAGGCGAGTCGGGTGAAATTTGCATTCGCGGACCCAACGTCATGGTCGGCTATTACAAACAAGAAGAAGAAACACGCAAGGCCTTCACACCCGACGGCTACATGCGCACGGGCGACGTGGGCATCATGGACGAAGAGGGTTACTTCAGAATTGTCGACCGCAAGAAAGACATGATCATTGTCAGCGGCTTCAATGTATTCCCATCTGAATTGGAAAATGTGATTTCAATGTGCCCTGGTGTGATCGAGTGTGCCGCCATCGGCATTCCCGACAGCATGCAAGGCGAAGTCATCAAAGTCTTTGTGGTCCGAAGCGACAGCATGCTGACCGAAGATGCCGTGGCACGTTATTGCCACGACAACCTCACGGGCTACAAGCGACCCAAGTACATTGAATTCCGCGATGAATTGCCCAAGTCCAACGTCGGCAAAATTTTGCGACGTGAACTGCGAACCAACACACACTGATTGAATGCCCAACGCGCTCAACATTCCTGGACTGCAAGTTTTTGAGCGCGGTTGGCTGTCGGCCAACAACATTCTTTTAACGGACGCAGCCTCCAGCACACTGGTCGACAGTGGCTATGTGACGCACCAAGATCAAACCTTGATGCTGATCCAAAAGGCCTTGGGTGATCGCCAATTAGACAGGTTGGTTAATACCCACTTACACAGCGATCACTGTGGTGGCAACGCCTTGCTGCAACGCACTTACCCGCAACTGAACACCTTGATTCCGCCTGGCGAATCGAAAGCTGTTGCCGCGTGGGATGCGGAGGCCTTGAGTTATGACGCAACAGGACAAGTTTGCCCAAGGTTTGGTTTTTCTGATGTCCTGCACGCAGGACAAACTTTAAGAATGGCCAACTTGGATTGGCAAGTGATGTCGGCACCCGGTCACGATCCGCATTCAGTCATTTTGTTTGAACCTCAGCATCGGATTTTGATGTCGGCGGATGCTTTGTGGGCCAATGGATTTGGTGTGGTGTTTCCAGAGATGGAAGGGATTGCTGCCTTTGAAGAAGTTGCCAACACACTCGACTTGATTGAATCTTTGCATCCGCTTTGGGTCATTCCAGGACATGGTTCCGTTTTTCAAGAGGTCGATGCCGCGCTTGCCAATGCCAGACACAAACTGGATGGCTTTGTGCAAAATCCCGCGAAACACGCCAAGTACGGCGCCAAAGTACTGTTGAAATACAAACTGTTGGAATTGCATCAGATTGAACAAGACAAGTTCATTGATTGGGCCAGCAAGGTTCGTTATTTTCAAATACTGCACCGCACCTACAGTGCGGGCTCGCCCATCACAGACTGGGTGATGCTGATGTTGAAAGACCTGGAAAGAAGCCAAGCATTGGAATTTCAAGGCCACATGCTCGTCAATGTTTAACACTTGACGGTGTCAGTGAACCAAACGGTCACTGCAAATATTGGACGAAAAAAAACGCCCCATATTTCTATGGGGCGTTTCTCGCTATAAGAGCCTGACGATGTCCTACTTTCACACGGGAACCCGCACTATCATCGGCGCTGAATCGTTTCACTGTCCTGTTCGGGATGGGAAGGAGTGGTACCAATTCGCTATGGTCATCAGGCAAAACTTTTGTGCTCGTCTGACCACCACGGTCAAACCAGCAAATTCACAGAGTTCGAATTAGATCGGCTTTTCAGCCTTATTTTGAATGCGTCAAACTTGGCATAACTTCCTTGATCATGAAGCCGCTTGCCTGAATATTTCCAAGCAAACAACCGATCAAAGTTATAGGGTCAAGCCGCACGAGCAATTAGTATCAGTTAGCTTAACGCATTACTGCGCTTCCACACCTGACCTATCAACGTCCTGGTCTTGAACGACTCTTTAGGGGGCTCAAGGCCCCGGCAGATCTCATCTTGAAACGAGTTTCCCGCTTAGATGCTTTCAGCGGTTATCTCTTCCACACTTAGCTACTCGGCAATGCCACTGGCGTGACAACCGATACACCAGAGGTGTGTCCACTCCGGTCCTCTCGTACTAGGAGCAGGCTTCCTCAAATCTGCAGCGCCCACGGAAGATAGGGACCAAACTGTCTCACGACGTTTTAAACCCAGCTCACGTACCTCTTTAAATGGCGAACAGCCATACCCTTGGGACCGGCTACAGCCCCAGGATGAGATGAGCCGACATCGAGGTGCCAAACACCGCCGTCGATATGAACTCTTGGGCGGTATCAGCCTGTTATCCCCAGAGTACCTTTTATCCGTTGAGCGATGGCCCTTCCATACAGAACCACCGGATCACTATGTCCTGCTTTCGCATCTGCTCGACTTGTCAGTCTCGCAGTTAAGCACGCTTATGCCATTGCACTATTATCACGATGTCCGACCGTAACTAGCGTACCTTCGAACTCCTCCGTTACACTTTGGGAGGAGACCGCCCCAGTCAAACTGCCTACCATGCACTGTCCCCGATCCAGATAATGGACCTAGGTTAGAACCTCAAACACACCAGGGTGGTATTTCAACGTTGGCTCCACCGAAACTAGCGTTCCGGCTTCAAAGCCTCCCACCTATCCTACACAGATCTGTTCAAAGTCCAATACAAAGCTACAGTAAAGGTTCATGGGGTCTTTCCGTCTTTCCGCGGGGAGATTGCATCATCACAAACATTTCAACTTCGCTGAGTCTCTGGAGGAGACAGTGTGGCCATCGTTACGCCATTCGTGCAGGTCGGAACTTACCCGACAAGGAATTTCGCTACCTTAGGACCGTTATAGTTACGGCCGCCGTTTACTGGGACTTCAATCAAGAGCTTGCACCCCATCATTTAATCTTCCAGCACCGGGCAGGCGTCACACCCTATACGTCCACTTTCGTGTTTGCAGAGTGCTGTGTTTTTATTAAACAGTCGCAGCCACCGATTTTTTGCAACCCCATTGGGCTCCCTCTGTTCGAGTTCACCTACTAGGGGCATACCTTCTCCC
This sequence comes from Limnohabitans sp. 103DPR2, assembly GCF_001412575.1. Classification (NCBI taxonomy): domain Bacteria; kingdom Pseudomonadati; phylum Pseudomonadota; class Betaproteobacteria; order Burkholderiales; family Comamonadaceae; genus Limnohabitans; species Limnohabitans sp. 103DPR2. Next base: position 56,642 of record NZ_CP011834.1, read on the forward strand.
GAAGTTACGGTATCAATTTGCCGAGTTCCTTCTCCAGAGTTCTCTCAAGCGCCTTAGAATACTCATCTCGCGCACCAGTGTCGGTTTGCGGTACGGTCGTTACAAGCTGAAGCTTAGTGGCTTTTCCTGGAAGCAGGGTATCACTCAGTTCGTCTGCAAGCAGACTCCTTATCACCCCTCATCTAAGCCCGGCGGATTTGCCTACCGGGCATGACTACAGGCTTGAACCAACATATCCAACAGTTGGCTGAGCTAACCTTCTCCGTCCCCACATCGCACTTGTAATCGGTACAGGAATATTGACCTGTTTCCCATCAGCTACGCATCTCTGCCTCGCCTTAGGGGCCGACTCACTCTACGCCGATGAACGTTGCGTAGAAAACCTTGCGCTTACGGCGAGGGGGCTTTTCACCCCCTTTAACGCTACTCATGTCAGCATTCGCACTTCTGATACCTCCAGCATCCTTTACAAGACACCTTCACAGGCCTACAGAACGCTCTCCTACCACTTGCAATAAATTGCAAATCCGCAGCTTCGGTAACTGGCTTAGCCCCGTTACATCTTCCGCGCAGGACGACTCGATCAGTGAGCTATTACGCTTTCTTTAAATGATGGCTGCTTCTAAGCCAACATCCTGACTGTTTTAGCCTTCCCACTTCGTTTCCCACTTAGCCAATTTTAGGGACCTTAGCTGGCGGTCTGGGTTGTTTCCCTCTTGAGTCCGGACGTTAGCACCCGGTGCTCTGTCTCCCAAGCTGTACTCGACGGTATTCGGAGTTTGCCTTGGTTTGGTAAGTCGCCATGACCCCCTAGCCAAAACAGTGCTCTACCCCCGTCGGTAATACTTGAGGCACTACCTAAATAGTTTTCGGAGAGAACCAGCTATTTCCAAGTTTGTTTAGCCTTTCACCCCTATCCACAGGTCATCCGCTAATTTTGCAACATTAGTCGGTTCGGACCTCCAGTACCTGTTACGGCACCTTCATCCTGCCCATGGATAGATCACTTGGTTTCGGGTCTACACCCAGCGACTATGACGCCCTATTCGGACTCGATTTCTCTACGGCTTCCCTATTCGGTTAACCTTGCCACTGAATGTAAGTCGCTGACCCATTATACAAAAGGTACGCAGTCACCCCTTACGAGGCTCCTACTTTTTGTAAGCACACGGTTTCAGGATCTATTTCACTCCCCTCCCGGGGTTCTTTTCGCCTTTCCCTCACGGTACTTGTTCACTATCGGTCAATGATGAGTATTTAGCCTTGGAGGATGGTCCCCCCATATTCAGACAGGATTTCTCGTGTCCCGCCCTACTTTTCGTTAACTTAGTACCACACGTTCCCTTTCGCATACGGGACTATCACCCCCTACGGTCAGCCTTTCCAGACTGTTTTGCTAAAGATCGTGCTATCACTAACAGGCTCTTCCAATTTCGCTCGCCACTACTTTCGGAATCTCGGTTGATGTCTTTTCCTCGAGCTACTGAGATGTTTCAGTTCACCCGGTTCGCCTCGCATACCTATGTATTCAGTATGCGATACCCCTAAGGGTGGGTTTCCCCATTCAGAAATCTCCGGATCAAAGCTTATTTGCCAGCTCCCCGAAGCTTATCGCAGGCTTTCACGTCTTTCGTCGCCTATCATTGCCAAGGCATCCACCATGTGCTCTTAGTCACTTGACCCTATAACTTTGACTTCTCTTATCGAGAACCCATCGTTTATTTCAAGGACTGATTGTCAGGTCTTTCACCTGACGCGTTATGCCGTAATGTGAATAACTCTTTGACACAGGCATTGCTGCCCATATCGAGAACTTTATTCGTCATTACTGAATTCAAACTAGGTTTGAATATTCGTTTTGACGCAATCAAAAATCTCGTCATTAAGGGCACGGTCTGCACTAAACCTTTACGAATGTGCAGTTTCCCTTAATGACATCTAATTCGACTCTATGAATTTTTAAAGAACAGCCGTGAGTCTTGCGACTCGTTGTTAATTGATAGATACCAATCAACACCAAAATAGCCTCATTGAAGGCAACTTTGGTTTTGAATGAATTTCTTCAACCACGATAAGAATACAAACAATAAATTGGTGGAGGATGACGGGATCGAACCGACGACCCCCTGCTTGCAAAGCAGGTGCTCTCCCAGCTGAGCTAATCCCCCGTTTTTTTACGTGTCTTGTGTGAAAGGACTGGTGGGTCTGGTTGGTCTCGAACCAACGACCCCCGCCTTATCAAGACGGTGCTCTAACCAACTGAGCTACAGACCCAAGCCGGTCGCGTCACAGCACCAGCATTAAGCCAATGTCGTCGGCGACAACCTTCCAACAACCGATAAGTGTGAGCGTTCAATTTTGATTGCAGTTTTTCCAGAAAGGAGGTGATCCAGCCGCACCTTCCGATACGGCTACCTTGTTACGACTTCACCCCAGTCACGAACCCTGCCGTGGTAATCGCCCTCCTTGCGGTTAGGCTAACTACTTCTGGCAGAACCCGCTCCCATGGTGTGACGGGCGGTGTGTACAAGACCCGGGAACGTATTCACCGTGACATTCTGATCCACGATTACTAGCGATTCCGACTTCACGCAGTCGAGTTGCAGACTGCGATCCGGACTACGACTGGTTTTATGGGATTAGCTCCCCCTCGCGGGTTGGCAACCCTTTGTACCAGCCATTGTATGACGTGTGTAGCCCCACCTATAAGGGCCATGAGGACTTGACGTCATCCCCACCTTCCTCCGGTTTGTCACCGGCAGTCTCATTAGAGTGCCCAACTAAATGTAGCAACTAATGACAAGGGTTGCGCTCGTTGCGGGACTTAACCCAACATCTCACGACACGAGCTGACGACAGCCATGCAGCACCTGTGTTACGGTTCTCTTTCGAGCACAAATCCATCTCTGGATCCTTCCGTACATGTCAAAGGTGGGTAAGGTTTTTCGCGTTGCATCGAATTAAACCACATCATCCACCGCTTGTGCGGGTCCCCGTCAATTCCTTTGAGTTTCAACCTTGCGGCCGTACTCCCCAGGCGGTCAACTTCACGCGTTAGCTTCGTTACTGAGTCAGTTAAGACCCAACAACCAGTTGACATCGTTTAGGGCGTGGACTACCAGGGTATCTAATCCTGTTTGCTCCCCACGCTTTCGTGCATGAGCGTCAGTACAGGCCCAGGGGATTGCCTTCGCCATCGGTGTTCCTCCGCATATCTACGCATTTCACTGCTACACGCGGAATTCCATCCCCCTCTGCCGTACTCTAGCTATACAGTCTCAAATGCAGTTCCCAGGTTGAGCCCGGGGATTTCACATCTGACTTATATAACCGCCTGCGCACGCTTTACGCCCAGTAATTCCGATTAACGCTTGCACCCTACGTATTACCGCGGCTGCTGGCACGTAGTTAGCCGGTGCTTATTCTTACAGTACCGTCATGAGCTCCTAGTATTAGTAGAAACCTTTTCGTTCTGTACAAAAGCAGTTTACAACCCGAGGGCCTTCATCCTGCACGCGGAATGGCTGGATCAGGCTTGCGCCCATTGTCCAAAATTCCCCACTGCTGCCTCCCGTAGGAGTCTGGACCGTGTCTCAGTTCCAGTGTGGCTGGTCGTCCTCTCAGACCAGCTACAGATCGTTGGCTTGGTGGGCCTTTACCCCACCAACTACCTAATCTGATATCGGCCGCTCCAATCGCGCGAGGTCTTGCGATCCCCCGCTTTCATCCATAGATCGTATGCGGTATTAGCGTAATTTTCACTACGTTATCCCCCACGACTGGGCACGTTCCGATACATTACTCACCCGTTCGCCACTCGCCACCAGACCGAAGTCCGTGCTGCCGTTCGACTTGCATGTGTAAAGCATTCCGCCAGCGTTCAATCTGAGCCAGGATCAAACTCTATAGTTCGATCTTGAATTTTTTCGCTCTTTCGAGCAACTCATAAAAACGGAATTGAAGTGAACTTCACTTCTATTCTCATGAGCGTTTGTAAGTCAGTTAAGACTTAGTTCCGTAGAACTTGGCAATCGCCATCAAACGCCCACGCTTATCGGCTGTATATTTTTAAAGATCTCGTTGCAAACAATTTCAGGCCGAAGCCCTTGTTGTTTTTGCATCACTCGCTGCGATCAGCGAAGCCTTGCAGTATAGCACGCATTTTTGCGTTTCCTTCAATACTTTTTCAAAAACTTTTTAAGTGATTTAGAAAGTACTGAAGAAAACGCCCCATATTTCTATGGGGCGTTTCTCGCTATAAGAGCCTGACGATGTCCTACTTTCACACGGGAACCCGCACTATCATCGGCGCTGAATCGTTTCACTGTCCTGTTCGGGATGGGAAGGAGTGGTACCAATTCGCTATGGTCATCAGGCAAAACTTTTGTGCTCGTCTGACCACCACGGTCAAACCAGCAAATTCACAGAGTTCGAATTAGATCGGCTTTTCAGCCTTATTTTGAATGCGTCAAACTTGGCATAACTTCCTTGATCATGAAGCCGCTTGCCTGAATATTTCCAAGCAAACAACCGATCAAAGTTATAGGGTCAAGCCGCACGAGCAATTAGTATCAGTTAGCTTAACGCATTACTGCGCTTCCACACCTGACCTATCAACGTCCTGGTCTTGAACGACTCTTTAGGGGGCTCAAGGCCCCGGCAGATCTCATCTTGAAACGAGTTTCCCGCTTAGATGCTTTCAGCGGTTATCTCTTCCACACTTAGCTACTCGGCAATGCCACTGGCGTGACAACCGATACACCAGAGGTGTGTCCACTCCGGTCCTCTCGTACTAGGAGCAGGCTTCCTCAAATCTGCAGCGCCCACGGAAGATAGGGACCAAACTGTCTCACGACGTTTTAAACCCAGCTCACGTACCTCTTTAAATGGCGAACAGCCATACCCTTGGGACCGGCTACAGCCCCAGGATGAGATGAGCCGACATCGAGGTGCCAAACACCGCCGTCGATATGAACTCTTGGGCGGTATCAGCCTGTTATCCCCAGAGTACCTTTTATCCGTTGAGCGATGGCCCTTCCATACAGAACCACCGGATCACTATGTCCTGCTTTCGCATCTGCTCGACTTGTCAGTCTCGCAGTTAAGCACGCTTATGCCATTGCACTATTATCACGATGTCCGACCGTAACTAGCGTACCTTCGAACTCCTCCGTTACACTTTGGGAGGAGACCGCCCCAGTCAAACTGCCTACCATGCACTGTCCCCGATCCAGATAATGGACCTAGGTTAGAACCTCAAACACACCAGGGTGGTATTTCAACGTTGGCTCCACCGAAACTAGCGTTCCGGCTTCAAAGCCTCCCACCTATCCTACACAGATCTGTTCAAAGTCCAATACAAAGCTACAGTAAAGGTTCATGGGGTCTTTCCGTCTTTCCGCGGGGAGATTGCATCATCACAAACATTTCAACTTCGCTGAGTCTCTGGAGGAGACAGTGTGGCCATCGTTACGCCATTCGTGCAGGTCGGAACTTACCCGACAAGGAATTTCGCTACCTTAGGACCGTTATAGTTACGGCCGCCGTTTACTGGGACTTCAATCAAGAGCTTGCACCCCATCATTTAATCTTCCAGCACCGGGCAGGCGTCACACCCTATACGTCCACTTTCGTGTTTGCAGAGTGCTGTGTTTTTATTAAACAGTCGCAGCCACCGATTTTTTGCAACCCCATTGGGCTCCCTCTGTTCGAGTTCACCTACTAGGGGCATACCTTCTCCCGAAGTTACGGTATCAATTTGCCGAGTTCCTTCTCCAGAGTTCTCTCAAGCGCCTTAGAATACTCATCTCGCGCACCAGTGTCGGTTTGCGGTACGGTCGTTACAAGCTGAAGCTTAGTGGCTTTTCCTGGAAGCAGGGTATCACTCAGTTCGTCTGCAAGCAGACTCCTTATCACCCCTCATCTAAGCCCGGCGGATTTGCCTACCGGGCATGACTACAGGCTTGAACCAACATATCCAACAGTTGGCTGAGCTAACCTTCTCCGTCCCCACATCGCACTTGTAATCGGTACAGGAATATTGACCTGTTTCCCATCAGCTACGCATCTCTGCCTCGCCTTAGGGGCCGACTCACTCTACGCCGATGAACGTTGCGTAGAAAACCTTGCGCTTACGGCGAGGGGGCTTTTCACCCCCTTTAACGCTACTCATGTCAGCATTCGCACTTCTGATACCTCCAGCATCCTTTACAAGACACCTTCACAGGCCTACAGAACGCTCTCCTACCACTTGCAATAAATTGCAAATCCGCAGCTTCGGTAACTGGCTTAGCCCCGTTACATCTTCCGCGCAGGACGACTCGATCAGTGAGCTATTACGCTTTCTTTAAATGATGGCTGCTTCTAAGCCAACATCCTGACTGTTTTAGCCTTCCCACTTCGTTTCCCACTTAGCCAATTTTAGGGACCTTAGCTGGCGGTCTGGGTTGTTTCCCTCTTGAGTCCGGACGTTAGCACCCGGTGCTCTGTCTCCCAAGCTGTACTCGACGGTATTCGGAGTTTGCCTTGGTTTGGTAAGTCGCCATGACCCCCTAGCCAAAACAGTGCTCTACCCCCGTCGGTAATACTTGAGGCACTACCTAAATAGTTTTCGGAGAGAACCAGCTATTTCCAAGTTTGTTTAGCCTTTCACCCCTATCCACAGGTCATCCGCTAATTTTGCAACATTAGTCGGTTCGGACCTCCAGTACCTGTTACGGCACCTTCATCCTGCCCATGGATAGATCACTTGGTTTCGGGTCTACACCCAGCGACTATGACGCCCTATTCGGACTCGATTTCTCTACGGCTTCCCTATTCGGTTAACCTTGCCACTGAATGTAAGTCGCTGACCCATTATACAAAAGGTACGCAGTCACCCCTTACGAGGCTCCTACTTTTTGTAAGCACACGGTTTCAGGATCTATTTCACTCCCCTCCCGGGGTTCTTTTCGCCTTTCCCTCACGGTACTTGTTCACTATCGGTCAATGATGAGTATTTAGCCTTGGAGGATGGTCCCCCCATATTCAGACAGGATTTCTCGTGTCCCGCCCTACTTTTCGTTAACTTAGTACCACACGTTCCCTTTCGCATACGGGACTATCACCCCCTACGGTCAGCCTTTCCAGACTGTTTTGCTAAAGATCGTGCTATCACTAACAGGCTCTTCCAATTTCGCTCGCCACTACTTTCGGAATCTCGGTTGATGTCTTTTCCTCGAGCTACTGAGATGTTTCAGTTCACCCGGTTCGCCTCGCATACCTATGTATTCAGTATGCGATACCCCTAAGGGTGGGTTTCCCCATTCAGAAATCTCCGGATCAAAGCTTATTTGCCAGCTCCCCGAAGCTTATCGCAGGCTTTCACGTCTTTCGTCGCCTATCATTGCCAAGGCATCCACCATGTGCTCTTAGTCACTTGACCCTATAACTTTGACTTCTCTTATCGAGAACCCATCGTTTATTTCAAGGACTGATTGTCAGGTCTTTCACCTGACGCGTTATGCCGTAATGTGAATAACTCTTTGACACAGGCATTGCTGCCCATATCGAGAACTTTATTCGTCATTACTGAATTCAAACTAGGTTTGAATATTCGTTTTGACGCAATCAAAAATCTCGTCATTAAGGGCACGGTCTGCACTAAACCTTTACGAATGTGCAGTTTCCCTTAATGACATCTAATTCGACTCTATGAATTTTTAAAGAACAGCCGTGAGTCTTGCGACTCGTTGTTAATTGATAGATACCAATCAACACCAAAATAGCCTCATTGAAGGCAACTTTGGTTTTGAATGAATTTCTTCAACCACGATAAGAATACAAACAATAAATTGGTGGAGGATGACGGGATCGAACCGACGACCCCCTGCTTGCAAAGCAGGTGCTCTCCCAGCTGAGCTAATCCCCCGTTTTTTTACGTGTCTTGTGTGAAAGGACTGGTGGGTCTGGTTGGTCTCGAACCAACGACCCCCGCCTTATCAAGACGGTGCTCTAACCAACTGAGCTACAGACCCAAGCCGGTCGCGTCACAGCACCAGCATTAAGCCAATGTCGTCGGCGACAACCTTCCAACAACCGATAAGTGTGAGCGTTCAATTTTGATTGCAGTTTTTCCAGAAAGGAGGTGATCCAGCCGCACCTTCCGATACGGCTACCTTGTTACGACTTCACCCCAGTCACGAACCCTGCCGTGGTAATCGCCCTCCTTGCGGTTAGGCTAACTACTTCTGGCAGAACCCGCTCCCATGGTGTGACGGGCGGTGTGTACAAGACCCGGGAACGTATTCACCGTGACATTCTGATCCACGATTACTAGCGATTCCGACTTCACGCAGTCGAGTTGCAGACTGCGATCCGGACTACGACTGGTTTTATGGGATTAGCTCCCCCTCGCGGGTTGGCAACCCTTTGTACCAGCCATTGTATGACGTGTGTAGCCCCACCTATAAGGGCCATGAGGACTTGACGTCATCCCCACCTTCCTCCGGTTTGTCACCGGCAGTCTCATTAGAGTGCCCAACTAAATGTAGCAACTAATGACAAGGGTTGCGCTCGTTGCGGGACTTAACCCAACATCTCACGACACGAGCTGACGACAGCCATGCAGCACCTGTGTTACGGTTCTCTTTCGAGCACAAATCCATCTCTGGATCCTTCCGTACATGTCAAAGGTGGGTAAGGTTTTTCGCGTTGCATCGAATTAAACCACATCATCCACCGCTTGTGCGGGTCCCCGTCAATTCCTTTGAGTTTCAACCTTGCGGCCGTACTCCCCAGGCGGTCAACTTCACGCGTTAGCTTCGTTACTGAGTCAGTTAAGACCCAACAACCAGTTGACATCGTTTAGGGCGTGGACTACCAGGGTATCTAATCCTGTTTGCTCCCCACGCTTTCGTGCATGAGCGTCAGTACAGGCCCAGGGGATTGCCTTCGCCATCGGTGTTCCTCCGCATATCTACGCATTTCACTGCTACACGCGGAATTCCATCCCCCTCTGCCGTACTCTAGCTATACAGTCTCAAATGCAGTTCCCAGGTTGAGCCCGGGGATTTCACATCTGACTTATATAACCGCCTGCGCACGCTTTACGCCCAGTAATTCCGATTAACGCTTGCACCCTACGTATTACCGCGGCTGCTGGCACGTAGTTAGCCGGTGCTTATTCTTACAGTACCGTCATGAGCTCCTAGTATTAGTAGAAACCTTTTCGTTCTGTACAAAAGCAGTTTACAACCCGAGGGCCTTCATCCTGCACGCGGAATGGCTGGATCAGGCTTGCGCCCATTGTCCAAAATTCCCCACTGCTGCCTCCCGTAGGAGTCTGGACCGTGTCTCAGTTCCAGTGTGGCTGGTCGTCCTCTCAGACCAGCTACAGATCGTTGGCTTGGTGGGCCTTTACCCCACCAACTACCTAATCTGATATCGGCCGCTCCAATCGCGCGAGGTCTTGCGATCCCCCGCTTTCATCCATAGATCGTATGCGGTATTAGCGTAATTTTCACTACGTTATCCCCCACGACTGGGCACGTTCCGATACATTACTCACCCGTTCGCCACTCGCCACCAGACCGAAGTCCGTGCTGCCGTTCGACTTGCATGTGTAAAGCATTCCGCCAGCGTTCAATCTGAGCCAGGATCAAACTCTATAGTTCGATCTTGAATTTTTTCGCTCTTTCGAGCAACTCATAAAAACGGAATTGAAGTGAACTTCACTTCTATTCTCATGAGCGTTTGTAAGTCAGTTAAGACTTAGTTCCGTAGAACTTGGCAATCGCCATCAAACGCCCACGCTTATCGGCTGTATATTTTTAAAGATCTCGTTGCAAACAATTTCAGGCCGAAGCCCTTGTTGTTTTTGCATCACTCGCTGCGATCAGCGAAGCCTTGCAGTATAGCACGCATTTTTTGCCTGCTTTGAAAAAATTTTCATATTTTTGAAAAATTTTTTCAGCCTCTTGGTTTCGACTGCAACTGATTTTTTGATCAAGTTGCCGCTCTGCCCACAAGGCTTTACTTGCCACCTACTTTGAAAAACCATGAATGCTTTTCAACGGCTTTTGGCGGAAGCCTTGCTGTTGACGTCTTAAACAACTAGTCAGCAGCGAAGCCCTCCACTATAGCACTACTTTTTAGAGGCTGGCAATAGTTTTGTAAAAAATTTTCCGGCCTCATTGATAATGAGCCAATGGCTTTAATCACTTTATTGGACGCATCACTGGCTTTCGGCCACGTTGCACTCTTGGATCACGCAGACTTTGCGCTCGAAACATCCGAACGGATCGGCCTGATTGGCCGCAATGGCACAGGCAAATCATCCTTTCTGAAAATTCTGGCTGGCATGGAGCACGCCGACGATGGCAACTTGCATGTTCAGCAAGGCATTCGCATTGCCTATGTGGCGCAAGAGCCCTTGCTAGAAACTGAAGACTCAATTTTTGAATCTGTTCAGCGCGGCCTTGCACCCGTGATGAAGTTGATCGATGATTACAGCAATTGCGTCGGCGATTTGGATGCCCTGCAAAGTCAAATCGAATCGCTAGACGGTTGGGGCTGGGAGCAACGCGTTGAGGAGACATTGCATCGCTTGCATTTGGACCCCACTGCCAAGATTGGCACGCTTTCTGGTGGCAATCGCAAACGTGTGGCATTGGCACAAGCACTGGTCACTCGCCCGGACGTCTTGTTGTTAGATGAACCCACCAATCACCTGGACTTGGATTCCATCTCCTGGTTAGAGCAATTGCTGATCGACTTCAAAGGCAGTGTGGTGGCCATTACGCACGACCGCGCTTTCTTGGACCGCATTGCCACATGCATTGTGGAATTGGACCGCGGCAGACTTCGAAGCTATCCGGGCAACTTTGCGCAATACCAAATCAACAAAGAAGAACAGTTGGCGCAAGAGGCCGTGATCAGCGCCAAGGCCGACAAACTGTTGGCACAAGAAGAAGTGTGGATTCGCAAAGGCGTTGAAGCCCGGCGCACACGCAGTCAAAGTCGCATAGCGCGTCTTGAAAATTTGCGCGCCACGCGCAGTGCCCGCAGAGAACAGGTGGGACGTGTCCGCATGGAGGTAGCATCTGGCGCACCGAGTGGCAAATTGGTGGCCGAATTAAGCGATGTGTGCAAATCTTTCACGTCACCCGAAGGCGATGTGAAAGTGATTGTGAAAGACTTTACCGCCACCTTGTTGCGTGGCGACAAGATCGGCTTGCTGGGACCCAACGGCGCCGGCAAAACAACGCTGTTGAAAATGATCTTGGGTGAACTTCAGGCCGACAGCGGCAGCATTCGCCAAGGCGCCAATCTTCAGGTGGCCTACTTTGATCAAATGCGAAATGCATTGGACCTTGAGGCTTCGCTGGAAGACTTCATTAGCCCAGGCAGCGAATGGATTGAAATTGGCAACAAGCGCCAACACGTGAAGAGCTACTTGGGTGACTTCTTGTTTTCACCAGCGCGTGCCACATCGCCTGTGAAGTCTTTGTCGGGCGGCGAACGCAATCGCTTGCTATTGGCCAGACTCTTTGCACGCCCTGCGAATGTCTTGGTGCTGGACGAGCCTACCAACGATCTGGACATCGACACCTTGGAATTGCTTGAAGAGTTGTTGCAAGACTACGAAGGCACCGTGTTCTTGGTCAGTCACGATCGCGCCTTCATGGACAACGTGGTGACCAGCATCATTGCCTGTGAAGCAAGCGATGAAAATCCGGGTTTTTGGCGCGAGTACGAAGGCTCGGTTCAAGATTGGCTGACGCAATCACAGCGCAGTCAAACGATTCAAGCGCAAAACAAAGCGGCGGCGGCAAAGCTGGCGGGGACGCTACAAGGCACGACCAGTGCGCCGGCTAAAGCCTCAGCCACAACGGAAGCCACACCAAAAGTTGAAAAAAGCACCGCTTCTGTTCAGCCCGCCCCAACGGCCCCTGTTGCCCCAAAAAGCGCAGCCAAGCTCAGCTACAAAGAACAACGCGAATTGGACAGTCTGCCCGGTTTGATTGAGTCACTTGAGAATGAGCAGAAGCAAGTCCGATTGACCTTGGAGGACAGCAGCTTGTTTGCCAAAGATCCTGCAAAAGCAACCGCCTTGTATGCGCGAGATGCTGAAATTGACTCAGAATTGATGGCCGCGCTTGAACGCTGGGAAACACTCTCTGCCAAGTAATTGGCGGCCTTCACAGCACTTCACACACATCCACCATCAGTGACATGAATTTCATCCTGAGTTCAGAAGAACTGACCGCATTGTTGATTTTGTCGACCGCGGCTAGCTTTACACCAGGGCCCAACACCACCTTGTCGACGGCTCTGGCCGCCAATCAGGGCTTGCGCTCGGCCATGCGCTTCATCTTGGCGGTGCCAGTGGGTTGGGGTTTGTTGTTAAGTCTCTGCATGGCGGGCCTTGGACATTTGGTGTTGGCCATCCCCGCTTTACGCTGGGTCATCATCATCAGCGGCACGCTGTATTTGTTGTGGATGGCCTATCGTCTCTGGGGCACCAGAGAACTCAGCAACGCAAATGAAGCCCGTTTGACGATCACCTTCTTTCAAGGTGTGGGGGTTCAATTTCTGAACATCAAGGCATGGATGCTTGCACTGTCAATCGTGGCAGGCTGGGTGGCCGGCAAAGAAGATGCCTTGGGCAGAAGTTTGGTGCTTCTACCCATCATGATGGGATTTGGCTTGGTGAGTAATTTGACCTACGCTGTGATGGGCAGTTTGCTTAGACAATGGTTGGCACAAGGCATCCGCTTGCTGGTGTTCAATCGCTGCATGGCAGCGGCTTTGGTCTTCACGGCCATCTGGATGTTTAAAACAAGTCTGTAGAAACGGATCGCTCGCATGACTTCGAGACCCTTCAAACAAGTGGATGTGTTCACACCGGTTGCCTATCTGGGCAATCCTGTCGCGGTTGTCTTGGACGGTACGGGCCTCAGTGATGCGCACATGCAAAGTTTTGCGCGCTGGACCCAATTGAGTGAAACGACTTTCCTCTTCCCACCAACGCCCAAAGCGAAAGCGCAAGGCGCCGACTACAAGGTGCGCATCTTTACACCAGGCGGTGAATTGCCTTTTGCAGGTCATCCCACATTGGGCAGTGCGCGAGCTTGGCTGAAAGCAGGAGGGCAACCCCAAGATCAAGGCGTGATCGTCCAAGAGTGCGGCGTCGGTTTGGTTCGCATCGAGTCACAACAAGGCAGATGGGCTTTTGCAGCCCCCCCCACACAGCAGCGTGCGATCCCTGAGGACAAGTTGTCAGCCCTTGTGCAAGCGCTTGGCATTGCAGCCCATCAGGTGATCGCTTGTCAGATCCTGAACAATGGGCCTGAATGGTGGTCGTTTTTATTGGACAGCACCGAAACAGTCCGCAAGCTGTCGCCCGATCATTTGGCTTTGAAACAATTGGGCATCAAAGTGGGCGTTGCTGCCATCACGCAACACGAAGAGGCGCCTTCAGGTTTGCTGATTTCACGCAGCAATCGCGAATCGAGGGCATTTGCGGGAAGGGCTTCAAACGCCAACTCATCGGTCATGGCCGACAAAGAACCAAACTTGGAAGTGCGCGCTTTTGCCGCAGCCATCGGGATCACGGAGGACCCCGTGACAGGCAGTTTGAATGCCTCCTTGGCGCAATGGCTGATCGGTTCTGGCAAGATGCCCGCTCAATACTTGGCCAGTCAAGGTCAGGCCTTGGGCAGGCAGGGACGGGTCCATATTCAACAAGATTCGCAAGGCCAAGTGTGGGTCGGTGGCGACACCGTGGTCTGCATTGAAGGCCAAGTGGCATTAGACTGAACACCATGGGACAACTGATATTGGTGCGTCATGGACAAGCTTCCTTTGGCGCTGAAGACTACGATCAACTGAGTGACTTGGGCAAGCGCCAGAGCATTCGTTTGGGACAGTATTGGAAACAGGCATCAAGTCATCGACCTGATGCTTTGCACTTCGATGCCGTGCTCATGGGCAGCCTCAAACGCCACCGTCAAACTTGGGAAGGCATTGCAGAAGGTGCCGAACTAAACATGACGCCAGAAGTTTGGCCTGCGCTGAACGAATACGACAGCCATGCACTGATTGAAACGGTGCATCCCCAGCCCTTGGCCAAGCCCAATACACCCGAGATGTACAAACATCATTTCCGCTTGCTGCGAACCGCTTTGCAAAAGTGGATGGCTGGCGACACAGCGCCCAAGGGCATGCCAAGCTACACTGAATTTGCACAAGGCATTCAGGATGTGTTGCAACATGTCAGAACGCGCCACCAAGGCCGAGTGTTGGTGGTGTCCAGTGGCGGCCCCATTTCAACAGCTGTGGGCCTGGTACTGGGTGCACCCGCAGACACGGCCATTGAGCTGAACTTGCGAATCCGCAACACCGCACTGACCGAATTTACTTACTCCCCTTCAAGGCACATGCTGCTAACTTATAACAACTTGCCTCATTTGGAAGATGCAGCGCATCACCCCTGGGTGACATATTCTTAAAACACACGCATGTGATGTGAGCCACACAAGCGAATCGCTGTTGAGATGGTGTTTATCCCGATAAGACCCGCGCATATTTCTTGTCAGAATGACAAGCATGCAACCCGAGTCATCGCATCATTCAAACGGCAAGCCCACAATGGGCATTCGCTTTAGGCAAGACGTCACCCAAGCGTGCAAGGCTTTCTTGGAGACACATGGCATACTGCGCGATGTGGTCGTTGAATGTCAGGAGGGCATCACCCGATGCTACATGCGTGAAGATTGGGTAGCGAGGTTTGCGCCCAATTTCAACACCTTGTCCTTGCATGCGCACGCTCAAAATTTAACGCAAGAAATTCTGTGGTCGCTCTTCATGTCGCCACATGAATTTGAATTTGAAAACACAGAAGCACTTGCCAGTGCAGTCCGTGTTCGAGAAAACATAGCGAGGGCGGCAAGTAAAACAGCGGTCGCCTTTCGAACTGAAGCGGCTGAGCGTCCGGCAGACTGCTGGCGCTATGACGAAGCTGCCGGATTTGTGTTGCAACCGGGCACGTGCCTGATCCATGCATTGATCTGCGCGACACAAGCCGCGACCACAGGCAAGCATTACGACTTCTCATGCTATCGCGCCAGCGAGTACGTGATTTTGTTGGGACTGGCACAAGAAGCACAAATGCACCACCCTTCATTGCTGGCAGCGATGCAAAAACTGAACGAGGTGCATGCCGTTCGTTCTGGCCAGTTTCACGAGGTGTACTTGCATGAATACGGCTCACTCGAAGCGCCATTGCCGGTTCATTTTTTTGTACCCGGCGATCGACTTTGGTTTAGAAACCCACACGAAGCATCCTCCGATGTCACAGGCTATGAGGGCTCTTGGGTGATTTACATGGGCGGCGGCTTGTTCAGCAATTTTTGGAAGCACGATCAGCCATTTACGCTGTCAACCAAATGTGTTGAGATTTACCACTGGCGTGACGGGCTTCGTACCAACTCACATGGCGAAGCTTGGATCGATGAAAACATCGTCGAAGCGTGTGTGAATGAAACCTTGTCAGATCCGCAAAAAATGGACCATGTCTTGGGTGTGATGATGCGCATGCGCGATGGCAAAGGCATTTACGCCGAGGGTGGTTGTCTCGATGCCAGCCGCGAGTGCCCACAGCAAATATACGTGGGCGATTGCGAACTCCAATTGCCCGTTATTGCTTAACTTCCAATTAAAGAAAGCCAATGGCCTTCGTCAATTGCGAAGGGTGCCAGGTGGAAGGCGGTCTATTTCCAACAACAGTGCAGCCAGTGAGCGGCCAGCGGCCTCTAACAAGGCTTGGCCCTTCTCTGCTGTAGCGGCAGCTGCGTTGCCCGCTGCGCCAGCGGGGTTGTAGTCTTGCATTTGCCAGGCCAGTTTGGCACTGCGCCCGTTGCCCAGAATGGGGAAGTTGGCGGCTCGTTCTTCCGACATGGATTGAAAATTTTGGGCCAGCGCCATGCGCACCTTTTGAGGCGTAAGGGCCAACATGACGGACGTTTCGACATCGCCGGCGTGCACGCCAAATCGATGTTCATGTGCAGAGAACAAAGCATTCACATCGTCGCCTTGTGCGTTGTGCATCGGCAACTGATACCAATTGACGCTGTAGACCAACATGCCCAATCGGGCACGTAAATCTCGCGCCACCACATCCATGGCGCCCACGTGACCACCATGTGAATTGAACAAGACCAACTTGTTGACACCTGCTGCTTTCACGGATTCGGCAATGTCGGTCCACAGGCGAATCAAGGTGTCAGGCTTTAAGGTGAGTGTGCCGGGAAACGCTGCATGCTCGGGGCTGAGGCCAACATTTTGGGTAGGCAAAAAGTAGACGGGCAAGGCTGCCGCGCTGGCCTCTTGACTTGCAAGCAGGTGAGGCAAACTGGCCTGCACCACCCCGTTCACGATGTCTGTATCGACCGACAAAGGCAAATGGGGGCCATGCTGCTCCGTTGCGGCAAGGGGCAACACGGCAATGGCGCGTGAAGTGTCGATGCTCGCAAAATCGAGGGTGGTCAGTTCTGACCAAAAGTGGATCGCGGTGGGCTTGGCTGACGAACTTTTCATGGCGTCAGTTTAATTGAGGCACAGCATTTCGGGGAATGATTTTGCGGTGTAGAGTTAGAACATGGCATCGTTGCTATTTTTGGAATGCTTCTGGCTTATGTTGCTTTTGAACTTTCGTCGCTTTTTGAACCCTCTCAGGCTCGCCATGCTGCTGGCTTGGGTCTTCGTCGTGGGCGTCTTGTCAGCGCAAGCACAAACCCCAGCGCAATTGCTGGGCAATGCCAAGGTGTCCAATGTGGTTCAAACCCAGCAAGTCAAAGCCAGCCTGTTGGCCCTTGCGCCGCAGGGCATTGCGGCGGGCCAAACCATTTGGCTGGGCCTTGAACTGCAGCATCAACCCCATTGGCACACTTACTGGCGCAATCCCGGTGACTCTGGACTGCCCACCGAGCTCACTTGGAAACTGCCTGCAGGCGTTTCGGCATCGCCTTTGATTTGGCCTGCACCCAAAATGATTCCCATTGGCCCCATGGCCAATTTTGGCTACGAAGACACGGTGTTGCTGGTAACACCCCTTCAAATTGACAAGGGCTTCAAACCGTCTGCCACGCTCACCACCTTCGATGTTCAGCTTCATGCCAATTGGCTGGTTTGCAAACAAGAATGCATTCCGCAAGAAGGCGATTTTCAGTTGTCGATCCCGCTCCAAGGCGCCACCGTCATGGCATCGGCTTCATTTCAAAAAGCACTGGCACAGCAAGCAACACCTTTGAAAGGCGCCCATGCAGCGCGCATTGCGGACGATGGCCGCTCGATTCAACTCAGCATTGCAGCATTACCGGACGAATTGAAAAAGGGGCCTTGGACCGTGTTACCCCAAACGGCCAATGTGATTCAGAACAATGCAGCGCCCCTGATCCAAGGCACCTCTCAAGACGGCAAGGAACTGACACAGGTTCAAGTGAAAGTTTCCAGTGAGCGAATGGACAGCCCCAAGGAAATGGCGTGGCTGTTGATGCAAGGCAAGGCCGAAGCACCGACGGGATTGCAGTGGACTTTCAATACGCCCGTACAAGGTCAGTGGCAAACGTTCACAGAAGACGCCAAACCAGCAACCCCGCCTGCGGCATCAACCGTCAGCAGCTTGCCCGCGCCTTTTGCCACCTGGGCCTTGGCGCTGTTGGGTGCATTTGCGGGTGGCTTGTTGTTGAATTTGATGCCTTGCGTTTTTCCAGTTTTGGCCATCAAGTTGCTGAGCATCACGCAGCACTCTGACAGCCCCAAGGCGATGAAGGTGTCTGCTTGGTCTTTTACCGCAGGCGTGTTGATTTCATTTTTGCTGCTGGGCGGTTTGATGCTGGCACTTCGAGCAGCCGGATCGCAATTGGGCTGGGGCTTCCAATTGCAATCGCCTTGGGTCGTGGGTGGCTTGGCCATGTTGTTTGCAGTGATGGGATTGAACCTGTCGGGCCTGTTTGAATTTGGATCGTTTGTTCCGAGCAGCGTTGCTGGCGTTCAATGGTCCAAGACCTGGGTGAATTCGTTGTGGTCTGGCGTGTTTGCTGTGGTCATTGCTTCGCCATGCACAGCACCTTTCATGGGGGCTTCACTTGGCTTGGCGATCGGTCTTCCCGCTTGGCAAGCGCTACCCATTTTTGCAGCCATGGGTTTGGGCATGGCACTGCCTTTCATGGCGGTAACTTTCAGCACGGCTTGGGTGAACCGTCTGCCACGGCCTGGTGCATGGATGGTGACGTTCAGACAGTTCATGGCGTTTCCCATGTATGCAACTGTCATTTGGTTGGTCTGGGTGCTGGGCCAACAAGTGGGCATGGAGGGCGTCACGGGCTTCCTGATTTGTTTGCTCAGCTTGGCCTTCATGTTGTGGGCCTTGGCACACCAAAGCAAAACCGCTTGGGCTTTGCGGAGCTTCGCCGCACTGGTGCTGCTCGGCACTTTGTGGCAATGGGGCGCCAGTTGGACACACATCGACCCTGACTCGGGCAATCTGAATGGCAATGCGGGCCTTGCTGCCGCAAATGAATCTGCATCTGCATCAAACGCTAAGGGCGCGCAAGCTTCTTCGGGTGTTGTTTGGGAGGCTTGGTCTGAAGACAAAGTGGCCAAGGCCAGGGCGGCAGGTCAACCGGTGTTTGTGGACTTTACGGCGGCTTGGTGCGTGACGTGTCAGTTCAACAAAAAGATAACTTTCAGCAACCCCGCCGTGATCTCCGACTTTGCACAAAAGAAAGTTTTGCTGCTGCGGGCCGATTGGACACGCTACGACCCGGCCATTACCCAAGCCCTCAACGCGCTGGGCCGCAATGGCGTGCCTGTGTATGCTTGGTATGCACCCGGTCAAAACGTGCAACTGTTGTCTGAATTGCCGTCGGTTTCAGAGATTCAAAATTCATTGAGCCAAGTGAAGACATCGCCATAATTTGGATTGACGCATGTCAATTGAGAGCCAAGGCAGCAGATCGTCTGCGAGAATGCGGCAGAACCATTTGGAAACGCCGCTACGGCTTTGATTGCGATGACCTCTGCCAGTTTTGCCCCTTTGACCAACGACACTTTCTTGCGTGCATGCATGCGCCAGGCCACGGACCACACGCCCGTCTGGCTGATGCGGCAAGCGGGCCGTTACTTGCCTGAGTATTGCGCCACACGCGCCAAAGCGGGCAGTTTCATGGGCCTGGCCACCAACGTGGACTACGCCACCGAAGTGACCCTCCAACCCTTGGCGCGCTATCCGCTGGACGCCGCCATTTTGTTCAGCGACATTTTGACAGTGCCCGATGCCATGGGCTTGGGGCTGAGCTTTGCGCAGGGTGAAGGCCCACGTTTTGCCAAAAGTGTGCGCGATGAAGCGGCAGTGGCCGAACTGCAAGTGCCCGACATGGCCAAACTGCGCTATGTGTTTGATGCGGTCACGTCCATTCGCAAAGCCTTGAATGGCAGCGTGCCTCTGATTGGCTTTTCAGGCAGCCCTTGGACACTGGCTTGTTACATGGTGGAAGGCAAAGGTTCGGACGACTACCGTTTGGTTAAAACCATGTTGTACAGCCGTCCTGATTTGATGCACCGCATTTTGGAGATCAATGCGCAATCAGTGGCCACCTACCTCAACACCCAAATTGAAGCTGGTGCGCAAGCCGTCATGATTTTTGACAGTTGGGGCGGCGTGTTGGCCGATGCGGCATTCAAGGAGTTCAGCTTGGCCTACACCGCCAAAGTGCTGTCGCTGCTGAAGAAAGAGCACCTGGGCGTGCGCATTCCCAGCATTGTTTTCACCAAAGGCGGCGGCTTGTGGCTTGAAGAGATGGGTCAACTCGATTGCAACGTGCTGGGTTTGGACTGGACCATGAACTTGGGACGCGCCCGCCAAATGGTGGGGGGTGCCGTGAATGGCCCGGGCAAAGCCTTGCAAGGCAATATTGACCCCAATGTGCTGTTTGCGCCGCCTGCGCAAATTCAACAGGAAGTGATTCGGGTGTTGGACAGTTTTGGCAAGCCACACACCGATGCCAACAGCACAGGACCCACGCATATTTTCAATCTGGGGCACGGCATCAGCCAGTTCACCCCCCCAGAACACGTCTCAGCCCTGGTAGAGGCCGTTCACAGCCATTCCAAGGCGCTGCGAAAATGATGTTTGAGAGTTGGTGCCCCTACGCGTAAAACCCCCTAAAAAACTGAAAATATTTTTAAATTTTTGGGTTTTTTCTATTGACTTATGCACAAAAGCAATTTCAACAGATTTTAAAATTCTCAGCTTGCATGCGATCTTTCTGACAGCAGCATGATATCGCTAAGTTATTGATTTAATTTAACTTTATGAATCTGCTCAGTTCTCGAGCAATCCAAGCAAAGCCTTATTTTTCAAGGCTTTCCGAGGCATCAGAATGAGTTTTCAACAAAGTTATCCACAGTTTATTGGGACTGCTTCTAAAGATCTTGAAAAACAACGACTTACCTGTGATTTCAAGAATATTTATGAGCAAGAAAATGACAGAATGCAGCAACGACTTCAATGTGAAGTTGCAACACAAGGGACTTGATGCAAATGTGGCTTGACGTCGCAGTTTCGGCGCCCGCCCACAGCCAAGTGGGTGGGCTGCTCACGTACTGCACAGACCTGCCGGCGCAAGTCGGTCACTTGGTCCGCGTCCCCTTTGGCAAGCGCGAAGTCTTGGGTGTGGTCTGGCGCGTGCATTCGCAGGCTCCCTCTCATTTGGCACAAAGCGCCGTGAAAAATGTGGCGGCTGTGCTTGACGGTGTGAGCCCCTTAAGCCCACATTGGCTTCAGTTGGTTCAATTCACGGCGCAGTATTACCAACGCGCCATTGGTGAAGTGGCCTTGGCCGCCTTGCCGCCGCAATTGCGTGACCTGACACCCGTGCAACTGGCGCGCCGTTTGAAAAAACAAAGCGCATCCGACGCCTCCTTGAAAGCGGCACTGGCATCGCCTTGGCCTTTGTCAGAACAGCAAATCCAGGTGCTGGCGCAAATGGCGGAAGCACCGGGCCCCTTTTTGATCCACGGCGCAACGGGCAGTGGCAAAACCGAAGTTTATTTGCAAGCCGTTGCGCGGTGCCTTGCAGAGGATCCTGAAGCGCAGGCGCTGATGATGGTGCCCGAAATCAATTTAACCCCGCAATTGGAAGACCGTGTGAAAGCGCGTTTTGGTGACGAAGGCGTGGTGTCGATGCACAGTGGCATGACCGGGCCGCAACGTTTGAAAAGTTGGCTTGCAGCGCACAACGGTTCTGCGCGAATTGTGCTGGGCACACGCATGTCGATTTTTGCCTCCATGCCCAAGCTGAAATGGATTGTGGTCGATGAAGAACACGATGCCAGTTACAAGCAACAAGAAGGCGCCAGGTATTCAGCGCGTGACTTGGCCATTTACCGCGCAAGGCTAGAAGGTGCAAAAGTGATTTTGGGGTCGGCCACTCCTTCTTTGGAGAGTTGGCACCAAAGTCGGCCTGCCGAAGAAGGCGGTCGTTATGTGCGCCTGCAAATGCCGGCGCGCATTGGTGCGGGCAAATTGCCTTTTGTGCGCCGCGTGGACATGAACCACCAACCCCGCAAAACCGTCTTGTCTGCACCCTTGATTGCAGCCATTCAAGAACGTGTGGCCAAAGGTGAGCAAAGCATGTTGCTGCTCAATCGACGCGGCTATGCACCTGTGCTGCACTGCGCCGATTGCGATTGGAAAAGTGAATGCGCGCATTGCAGCGCGTTTCGGGTGTTTCACAAAATTGACCGCACCCTGCGGTGCCACCATTGCGGCTTTACCGAGCGCGTACCGCGGGCCTGCCCGGCGTGCGGCAATGCAGACATTGCCCCGATGGGACGCGGCACCGAACAATTGGAAGAACATTTGGCCGAGCTGTTGGTGGACGTGAAACGACCAGACGGCCAAGCCGTTCGGGTGATGCGCATTGATGCCGACAGCACCAAACTCAAGGGTGCACTCGAAGCCCAATTGGCTGGCGTTCACAGCGGCGAAGTGGATGTGCTGGTGGGCACCCAAATGATCGCCAAGGGACATGACTTCAGGCGCATCACCTTGGTGGCCGCCATCAACCCAGACGGCGCATTGTTCTCCAGTGATTTCAGAGCACCAGAGCGTTTGTTTGCTTTGCTGATGCAAGCTGGGGGCCGTGCCGGCCGGGATGCTTCGCAAAGTGCGTCCAGTGAAATGTGGGTCCAAACCTTTCACCCTGCGCACCCCTTGTTTGAGGCGCTGAAAAAACACGACTACCCTGCGTTTGCAGAACAACAATTGAAAGAACGCTTAGAAGCTGGTTTGCCGCCCAGCAGCTTTCAGGCTTTGATTCGCTGCGATGCACGCATGCAGGCTGTGGCGCAAGCCTTTTTAAACCATGGCCATGCACAACTGCAAAGTCTGGCGCAAGACGATGCAGACGTTGCGGCCATGATGGCGGAGGTCAGTGTGTTTCCTGCCGTGCCCATGAGCATTCAACGCGTGGCCAATGTTGAGCGCGCGCAAATGCTGCTAGAAAGCACATCTCGTTCATCGCTGCACAAAGTGTTGGATTTGCTTCAGGGGTGTCTGCACGCGTCGCGCACGGATCCTGCGCACAAAGGTTTGATTCGATGGCTGGTCGATGTTGACCCGCTGGCCATTTGACGCAGCGCGCTATTGCAGCAAGGCGACCGCTGCCGAAAAGGTGAGAAAGGCCGCTGAGGTTGAGACCAAAATGATTCGCGCAATGCGGCCACTGTCAGCGCCAAAGCGCTCTGACAACATGGCCACATTGCTGGCACTGGGCAATGCCGCCACCAACACCATCACTTTGAGGGCGAAGACATCGATGGGGACACCCACCCCAATGGCCGCCAGACCCACCAGCAAAACCAACACGGGATGCAAAAACAATTTGATCAATGCAACGGGCACGTAGTCATGCCAAGTGAGGGGGCCGTGCTGTTGGTGATGCGCTATTTTTTGCGAACGCGCCAGTACGGCGCCAATGGTGAACAAAGCCACTGGTGATGCCGCATCGGCCAGCAAAGCGACGGTTTTGTCGACAGGCCCAGGCAATTGGCCTTGATAGGCGGAGAACAAAGTACCCAACAAAATGGACCACGGCATGGGATTTTTGACCATGCCCAACAAAGCATTTTTGGTAGCCTGTGCGGCACCTTGTTCGCTGGCACCATCTAAACGAGAAAGTGCCACACACAAAGAGGTGGTGATGACCATGTCAATGACGATGGTCACAATGGCAGGTCCCGCAGCGGCAGATCCTAGCAGTGCAACCAACAAAGGCACGCCCATGAAGCCCGTATTGGGAAAGGCGCCGACTAAGGCACCAAACGCGCCATCGTTCCAACCGATTCGACGATTCATGGTGACCGCTAAGACAAAAGCCACCATGACCAAAGCGCAAAACAAGTACATGAAAAACGCGCCCGCATCGAGCAGCTGTGCAATGGGGGTACTGGCACCAAAGCGAAACAGCATGCAAGGCAACGCGAAAAACAACACGAAACCATTGAGGCCAGGAATGGCTTCAAAGGGCAACAGTTGTCGGCGCGCAGCCACATAGCCGCAAAAGACCAATGCAAAGAAGGGGAAAGTGACGCGCAAGACATCTAACATGGTCCACATTGTGCCTTGGAAATTGAGCCCGATTTGCCCGCTATGATCCATGACCACACCGCGTGACTTCTGCTGCGGTGTTTCTGTCCAAATAGCATGTCGTCCCCCTCCTTCGGTTTAAACCCCGCTCAACTTGAAGCCGTTCACTACGTCAAAGGCCCTTGCCTTGTGTTGGCGGGCGCTGGCTCGGGTAAAACGCGAGTGATCACGCAGAAGATTGCGCGCTTGATTGAAGTGGGCTTAGAACCCAAGCGCATTGCAGCCATCACCTTTACCAACAAAGCGGCAAGCGAAATGCGCGAACGCGCTCGCAAACTGATTGGCAAAGATGCCAAGGACGTGATGATTTGCACCTTCCACGCACTGGGCGTGCGCATCATGCGACAAGACGGTCACGTGCTGGGGCTCAAGCCACAGTTCAGTATTTTGGATGCCGACGATGTGGTGAGCATCTTGAAAGATTGTGGCGGCACCACAGACGCCAACACAGCGCGTCAATGGCAATGGGCCATCAGCGCTTGGAAGAACAGCGGCTTGAACAGTTCACAAGCCGAGGCCATTGCCAAAACTGAAAACGAACGCGTCACCGCGCGCATCATGGGCCGCTACGAAGAGCGTTTGGCAGCCTACCAAAGCGTGGACTTTGACGACTTGATTGGATTGCCCTTGAAACTGCTGGCCGATTTTCCAGAGGTTCGAGAGCGTTGGCAGGCGGCCATGGGCCATGTGCTGGTTGACGAATACCAAGACACCAATGCCACACAGTACGAAGTGCTGAAACACTTGGTGGGCGAGCGCGCTAGATTTACCGCGGTGGGTGATGATGATCAATCGATCTATGGTTGGCGCGGCGCGACGCTCGACAACTTGAAACGCTTGCCGCAAGACTTTCCACAGTTGAAAGTGATCAAGTTGGAGCAAAACTACCGCTCGACCAGCGCCATTTTGCGTGCCGCCAATAACGTGATCGAACCCAACCCCAAGCTCTATCCCAAGACGCTGTTTTCTGAACTGGGTGAAGGCGAACCTGTGCGCGTCATGGATGCAGACAATGAGGAACACGAGGCCGATCGCGTGGTGGCCCGCATTCAATCATTGCGCGCAGGTACCGCCACCACAGCAGGCGGTGTGCAATACCGCGATTACCGCGAGTTCGCCATTTTGTACCGCGCCAATCACATGGCAAAGCCTTTTGAAAAAGCTTTGCGACGCGCGCAAATTCCCTACAAAGTATCGGGCGGCCAGAGTTTTTTCGATCGCGCAGAAATCAAAGACTTGTGTGCATGGTTTCGCCTGTGGGTTAACAACGATGACGACCCGGCGTTCTTGCGGGCTGTCACCAGTCCCAAACGGGGCATTGGCCATCAAACTTTGGCGAGCCTTGGCACCTTGGCGAGTCAATACAAATTGAGTTTGTTTGAGGCCTTGTTTTCCAACAGCCTCAGCAGCCGACTTTCTGCGCGCGCCGTGGGCAGCCTGCACGAGTTTGGTCGCTTCATGAACGATTTAGAGTACCGCGCCAAAAGAACCCATGGCGCCGAAGAAGCCAAAGCCTTCTTGATGCAATGGCTCAAAGACATTGGCTACGAAAAGCATTTGTACGATGGCGAAGACAACGAAAAAGTAGCCGCAGCGCGCTGGACCAATGTGCTGGAGTTTTGCGATTGGATGGCGGGCCGGTGTGGCGGCACGATCGATGACGCGGCTGGCGTGAACGTGGCAAGTGAGACCAAATCTTTGCTGGAAGTGGCGCAAACCATTTCATTGCTGTCCACCTTGAACGAACGTGAGGAAGATCCCAATGTGGTCACCCTTTCAACATTGCATGCTGCCAAAGGTTTGGAGTGGCCGCACGTCATGTTGGTGGGCGTGAACGAAGGCTTGCTGCCCTTCAAAATGGACGAGGACAACAAAGAGTCGATCGATGCAGAAATTCACGCTGAGGGACAACTGACGCGCTTGCAAGAAGAACGGCGCTTGATGTACGTGGGCATCACCCGTGCACAGCGATCATTGGCGGTGAGTTGGACCAAGCGCCGCAAAAAAGGGCGCGAGACCATCGCGGCATTGCCCAGCCGCTTCATTGCTGAGATGGCTTTAGACAAAACCACCATCAAAGAAGACCCGCGCGAAAAACTTCGCGCTTTGCGTGCCGAGTTTGCGTTGAAAGCGGCTGCGGCTTCGGTTGTTCATAAGGACTGAATCACAACACGCAACGATGAAGCTTATTTGGCCAGCTGGGATGAAGCGCGAATCACCAGTGGGCTGCTGAGTTGACGCGAAGCAGGTTGACGTCCCTGCATCACCTCTTGCAAGGATTGCAAGAGCGCCCGTGCTGCTACATCCAATGGTTGATGAATGGTGCTCAAGGGCGGGAAACTGTGACGCGCGGCGTCCACATCGTCGTAGCCAACCACCGCCACATCTTCAGGCACCTTGAAGCCACGTGCATTGAGAACGCCCATGGCATTGATGGCAATCAAATCACTGGCCGCAAACAAGGCATCGATGGGCCGGTGTTGATCGCAAAATCGATGCATGGCCTGCTGCGCTTCTAGGGGAGTGAAGGGAGAGAGTATGACCCGCGACGGATCGACCGCAATGCCATATTTTTGCAGTGCTTTGCAATAGCCATCGTAGCGAAACTTGGCTTCACCCGAAGCGTAATCACCCATGAACGCAATGCGTTTGCGGCCCTGCTGAATCAGATGCTCGGTGGCTTCAAAGCCACCCCTGGCGTTGTCGCTGCCAACACTGCAGTAGAGCTGGTCTGGTAAATGTGCGCCCCACACCACCACAGGCACGTGTCTTTTGGCAAGCGCGTTGAGTTGATCATGGTGATCCCATTGACCCACTACCACCATACCAGCCACCCGACCTGAATCGTAAAGCGCAGCACACTCGTCTAAATGATCGGCATTCACACGCGACAGCAGCAAATCGTACTGTGCCTCGGTCATGGCATCGGCCAAATGGCCCAGCATCGACAAGAAGAAAGGATCTGTCACTTGCATGCGCAAAGAAGCCCGGTAGGGAATGACCAAGCCCAAGGTTCGGTTTTCGCCACTTCGCAAGTTCTTGGCACCTGCGTGCACTGTGTATTGATGCGCCTGCGCCAAGGCCATGATGCGCTCACGCGTTTCAGGCCGTATGGCTTCACTGCCATTCAAGGCTCGCGAGACCGTTGCCGTGGAGACACCTGCCAACTTGGCAATGTCTGACATTTGCAGTTTTCTTTTTTCCACGCTTTAAACAGTCAGAGGGCTGAAGGTGTTCAAAATTTCAACTGACGCGATCAGTTGCTGGCCGCCCAGATTTTCCAAAGTTGGGCAATGTCGACTGCTGTTGCATCGCCTTGCACGCTGTCCCACATTTTGAGCGCCGCGTCTTTTTGACCCGCTTTGAACAAGACGATGCCGGCGTGCAGGCGCGTTTCTGCTTCACGCCTTAAGCCACCCACGCTCAAGGCCTTGTTGTACTGAGCTTGTGCCAAATCCCATTTTTGTTTCGCGGCGTAGACATCAGCCAAACTGGCCAAAGCGTTGCCATCTTTGGCTGACTTCTCCAAAGCGGGCAAGGCCTTGTCGTCTTCGTTCAAACGCTGCTGAATTTGTTGACGCAACTTTTGATGGTTGGCCGCGTCGCTGCCTTTGCCCATCAAGCCGACACTGTAGGCCTGCTCGACAGTTCGCGCAGCTTCAGCAGGCAAACCTGCTTTGAGCGCCAAGTTGGCCATGTCGATGAATTCAATGCTGTCCTCCAAGTTGCCAGTGAGTTCGAGCAAGCGGTACAGGTCCAGATCGAAACGGGCGTTGAAGTTGGCCTGACGCGCCAAACGCGGAATCATCTCAGCCCAATAGGCTTTGGAGGGATAGTTTTGCAACAACAACTTCAAGGTGGCGTTGTACCCTGCATCGTCTTTCAATTGACGTTGGCTCACGGCCATCAAGCGCAATTCACTCTCGGGGGTTTTGAGCTTGGCAGCCTCGTCCGAACGCATTTTGTCTTTCACTTCTTGAACCACTTCGTCATGTCGTTTCATCACGGACAAGGTTTGAATGAGGACCGGCCGAACCGAGGGGTTGCTGCCTTCGAGTTTTAAATAGATGCGAGCCCAATCGACCACTCGCTGGTGGTCCTGCGCCTGTTGGCTGGCATTGAGCAAGGATTCGATCAAAGGTCGCTTTTGTGCAGCGGGCGCATCTGCCGGCATCTCTTGAATCAAGTTCTCAAGGGTGCTGACAGCCACAGGAAAATTCTTAGCCTGAAGCGCCGCCACAGCCAAGGTGCGTTGAATGATGGGTTTCTCGACGGGGGTGATGCCTGGCATGGCCAAGACTTGCTGTGACAAGCTCAAAGCGTTGTCGACTTGCCCCGCCTTCAGGGCATCTTGGGCCGCTTGCAAGCTCTTGGCCACTTCAGGTCGAATGGCAACTTGGGTTTGCGCCTGAGCGGCAAAGCCAAAGCAAAGCAAGGCAATTGAAAGCAAAAGAGAGGGGCGATAAAGCTGCATGACGGACTCTTCAAGAAAGGACTGGGTGACTGTATCGGCAGACCGACTGTAATTTTGGTACAAGAATTCGAATTTTCCGCTATTTTGACGCAGCCTCAATGCATCCCTCAGGATTTATTTACCTCTAAAGTACTCACTATTGCCTGGTTTTTTTTATACAACAGCTAGGGTATTTCCCAAGTGAATGGTCATCTAGTTTTACTACACAATCACTTCGTGCAATCGTTTACATGAAGTCTCCAAGGGCAGCACACCTCTTTTTTCATTTCTCTATCTAAGGTCAAAAGAATGACACAAACCAATCAGAAATCGCGCAAAGCGGTCAGACAGAGCGGCTTTCAAGTCAGCCCCGTTGCGGCTGGCTGCGCTGTTTTGTTAATCAGCGTTGCTGGCGCAACACACGCGCAACAAACAGGCGGCGAGCTGGTGGTGACGGGTATCCGCGCCTCCATTGAAAACGCCATTGCCACCAAACGCAACTCTGACGGCATCGTTGAAGCCTTGTCTGCAGAAGACATTGGCAAGTTGCCTGACTCGACAGTTGCTGAATCTGTGTCTCGCCTGCCTGGCGTTACTGCACAGCGCAATAAGTCCACAGGTCGCGCGCAATCTGTGAGCGTTCGCGGTATGTCACCCGATTTCAATGGCGCCTTGCTGAATGGCCGTGAGCAAGCCTCTACGGGCGACAGCCGTGGCGTTGAGTTCGATCAATTCCCAGCTGAATTGCTCGGCTCTATCGTGATTCACAAAACACCCGAAGCCTCTTTGGTGGGTCAAGGCTTGGCCTCCACCATTGACTTGCGCACCGTGCGTCCTTTGGACTTCAACAAGCGCACGTTCTCTGCCAACGTTCGCTCACAGCGCTCAGGTGTTGACTCTGGTGCTGGCGAAGGCAAAGGCGATCGTCAATCTTTTTCCTACGTTGACCAATTTGCAGACCGCACTTTGGGTATTGCCTTGGGTTACACCAAGTTGAAAGAAGAAGGCGCTGAGCAGTTGAAATTCAACACTTGGGGCGGCTGGAATCGTGACATCACTTACAACGGTCAAGCAGTCAAAATTCCGGGTGGCTTTACAGCCGACACAGAGCAAAGCAGTTCAAACCGTGAAGGCCTGATGGCCGTTGTGCAATACAAGCCCAACAAAGATTTCGAAACTGTGTTGGACTTCTTCTCTTCCAAAGGTACATTCGCCTTGAAGAAAACAGGTTTGGAAGGCGCGTTCTTAGAAAACTCTACTTACGACCCCCCCGGCAAATTGTTGCCAGGTGCCATCGTGAATTCTGCTGGTTTCGTCACCAGCGGCACCATGGACGGCTACAAAGGCGTGGTCCGCAATCACTTGGAATCAGGTGACGACAAGCTGGACTCTTTCGGCTGGAACACCAAGTTCAAAATGGGTGATTGGAAAGCTGCAGCAGACATCGCTCAATCTAAAGTATCGCGCGTGAGCTCACGCTATGAAACCACCGCTGGCTTGCCAGGCGACGGCAACAAAGGGGGTCGCACAGACACCATTTCTTGGTCCGGTTTCAACGGCACCAACTTGGCTGACACCTTGTTCAAAACAGGTTTGAGCTACGCTGACCGCTCTGTGATCAAGTTGACAGACGTAGACGGCTGGAGCGGTGGCCCTTCGTCACCACAGGCGGGTTATGTGGCGATTCCTCTCGTGACCGACAAAGTGGACAACGTTCGCTTCTCAGGTCGTCGCAACGTCGAATACGGCCCCGTTTCTTCGGTTGAAATTGGCGCTAACTTCTCTGATCGCACCAAAGTTCGCACCACACAAGAAGGCCGTTTGGTCGTGAAAGGTGGTGATCCTTACGCAGGCGCAGCCGTTCCTGGTACGGCCACCAATGTAGCCGGCACAACAGGCTTGGCAGTGGTGTCTTGGGATCCACGTGGCTCATTGGGCACCATCTATGACTTGGCCAAGAAAGTTGACAGCGACATCTTGAACAAAGACTGGTCTGTGAACGAAAAAGTCACCACCACTTACGTCAAAGGCGACATGGATGGCACGATGTTTGGCATGCCTTACCGCGGCAACATTGGTGCGCAATTGGTCAACACAGATCAAAGCTCCACCGGCTTTAACGTGAACCGTGCAACTTGCACAGGCAACACCGTTGCAACTTGCCCTGGCATCTCCATTGGCAATGGCAAAACCTACAGCGACTTCAACCCCAGCTTGAACTTGAACTTCGATGCGGGTGACGATCAAGTGTTGCGTGTAGGTGTGGCCAAAGTGTTGGCACGTCCTAACATGGGCGACATGCGCTCTAGCATGAACTTCAGCTATGACAGTACCAAAGGCACTTACACCGGCGACGGTGGCAACCCAGGCTTGGAGCCTTTCCGCGCCAAATCATTTGACGTGTCCTACGAAAAATATTTTGGCAAAAAAGGTTATGTCAGCATCGCTGGTTTCTACAAAAACCTCGACACTTACATCCTGAAAACAGCCACACCATTTGACTTCAAGGCTTACGCACCCACAGGCTTGCCCTACGGCACCATGGGCATGCTGACTCGCCCCATCAATGGTCAAGGTGGCGATATCAGCGGTATCGAGTTGGCAATCAACGTGCCTTTCTCGATGTTGACGCCTGCTTTGGACGGCTTCGGCGTGATGGCCAACATGTCCAACACGTCCAGCAACGTGAACCTGCCAGCAGCAGGCTTCAGCACGCAGGACGTTGGCAGGGACAAAATTCCATTGCCAGGCTTGTCGAAAAACGTGAACAACTTGCGTTTCTACTATGAGAAGAGTGGTTTCCAAGTGGCTGTTGCTGGCCGTCAGCGTTCAGACTTCTTGGGTGAAATCAGTGACTTCCAAGACAGCCGCCAGTTGACCTTCATCAAAGGCGAAACAGTGGTCGACTTGCAAGCAGGTTACGAGTTCCAACAAGGCCCTGCCAAAGGTTTGTCCTTGCTGTTCCAAGTGAACAATGCAACCAACGCACAGTTCCAACGTTACAGCAACACGCCAGATAACATCACAGAAAAAGTCAAGTACGGCAAAATCTACTTGATGGGCGCAACTTACAAGTTCTAATCGGACTTGTCACTTAACCTTCCTCAAGCCAGCGTGTTTGAGGAACGTTAAAGTAAGGGGGGACTTGTCCTCCCTTTTTTTTCACTTTGGTGTTGAAGATGCAAAACCCTTTAATTCAAAACATTGTCATTGTGGGCGGCGGCACGGCGGGATGGATGACGGCGACCGCATTGGCCAGCGTGCTGCGTGGCAAGTACAACATTCGATTGGTGGAATCGGATGAAATTGGCATTGTGGGCGTAGGCGAAGCCACTATTCCCATGATTCAGCGCTTTAACAAAGTGGCTGGGATCGATGAAAACGAGTTTTTGAAAGCCACCTACGGCACTTTCAAATTGGCCATTGAGTTTGTCAATTGGGGCCAAGTGGGTGATCGCTACATGCACGGATTTGGCCCCATCGGACAAGACTTGTGGACGGTGCCGTTTGAGCAGTATTGGCACAAGATGCGGACTGCTGGCAAAGCTGCAGACCTTGGCAGCTATTCCATCACACGCGCCGCTGCCCGCGCCAACAAATTCATGCGTCCAGATTTGTCGGTCCCCAATTCACCTTTGGGCGACATCACTTACGCATATCACTTTGATGCCAATTTGTATGCCAAGTACTTGCGCAAATTGTGCGAAGCGCGTGGCGTGGTTCGCACCGAAGGCAAAATCACCCAGGTCTCACAACGCGCCAGCGATGGCCATGTCGATGCAGTGGTGCTGGCCAGTGGCGAGCGCGTCGAGGGTGATTTGTTCATTGACTGCTCTGGCTTCAGAGGCTTGCTCATTGAAGAGACCTTGAAAACAGGCTATGAAGATTGGACGCATTGGTTGCCCTGCGATCGTGCGCTGGCTGTGCCTTGCGAATCGGCCCCTCAATTGTTGCCCTTCACGCGCTCAACCGCACACAAAGCCGGCTGGCAGTGGCGCATTCCATTGCAGCACCGCATTGGCAATGGTCACGTATTTTGCAGTCAACACATCAGCGAAGATGAGGCCGCAGCCACCTTGTTGTCCAACCTGGATGGCAAGCCTTTGGCAGATCCCAGATTGATCAAGTTCAACACGGGCATGCGCAAGAAGGCTTGGAACAAAAACGTGATTGCAGTGGGTCTGTCCAGCGGCTTCTTAGAACCGCTGGAATCCACCAGCATCCATTTGATTCAAGCTGCCGTAGCCCAGTTGGTAGAATTTTTCCCGGACCAAGGCTTCAGTCAAATCGACATCGACACCTACAACGCCCAAAGCCGTTTTCAGTATGAGCGCATCCGCGACTTCATCATCCTGCATTACCACGCCAACCAGCGCACCGACTCCGAATTTTGGAAAGCCTGTGCGCACATGAGGGTGCCCGATTCACTCAAAGAAAAAATCGCTTTGTACCAAACCCACGGCAGAATTTTTCGCTTCAATGAAGAGCTATTCTCCCAAGTCGGTTGGCTGCAAGTGATGGAAGGTCAAAACTTAAAACCTGCCCGTTACAACCCCTTGGTTGACTTGCAAGACGAAGGCAGTATTCAAGAGTACCTAGAAAGCGTGCGCAACGTGATTGCCAAATGCGTGGACTTCATGCCCGATCACGCCGAGTACATTGCCAAGCATTGCGCTGCGCCGGCGATGTAAAAAATGCTGGCAACACCCGAGGGCTGCCAGCATGAACTTCAGCTGGTTTGAATTTGAAATTCCCACGCACCCAGTTTGCGCGGTTTGCCATGCAAGTTGAAGCTTTGGTTTTGTCCACTCATGTTGACCTGCACGGACACCACGTCGATGCCTTTTTGTCGCCGAAAGGCCAAGATGTGGTGATTTTCTGCGTCAAACACTTCAACGGGTGCACCTAAAGCACCGTTGTGCAATGCGGGGTGCTTTTTCTTCATCGCCAATAAATTGGCGTACAACTTTTCGTGTTTGAAATTTTGCCAATCGATGGTGTCTTTTTCAAAGAACTGAAGCATTTTGTTCAGTCCGGACTCTTGTCCACCGTAGACCAATGGCATGCCCGGGAAAGTTGCGGCAATGACGGCCATGGCGGCAAAGGCATCGCCAAAATGACCGGCATCGTGGTTGTGCCAAGAATTGGTGTCGTGATTGGCTGTGAAGGTCATGCGATAGCCATCTGTGGGCAAGGCATTCGCAGCGGATGCCAAATAGTCTTTGAGGTCACGCACATCGGCCTGACCTTTGGCAATTTTTTTCAAGACGTCTTGCAAGGCCCAGTCGTATGTCATGTCAAACGCAGCGTCATGCAACTGCGCGTCATCTGACTCGGCCAGCATGAACATGGGCTTTTGTGCATCCAACTTGGCACGCGCTTGCTGCCAAAACTTAAGTGGCAACAAATGCGCTACATCACATCGGAAGCCATCGATGTCGGTTTCTTTCACCCAGTACTGCATGGCTTGGATCATGGCGGTCCACAACGGTTTTTGGCTGTAATCCAAACCCACCACATCTGTCCAGTCTTCGACTTCAGTGCCGTTGTCGTAACGATAACTCTGAATTTGGCCTTTGTCGTTTTTCAAGTACCACTCTGGATGTTGCTTGACCCATTCATGATCCCATGCCGTGTGGTTTGCCACCCAATCGATGATGACCTTCATGCCCAGTTCGTGCGCTTGTTGCACCAAGGCTTTGAAATCTTTGAGCTTGCCAAATTCTGGATTGATGGCCTTGTAATCGCTCACTGCGTAATAACTGCCCAGTTTGCCTTTGCGCTTGAGTTTGCCAATGGGATGAATGGGCATGAGCCACAAAATGTCCACGCCCATTTGTTGCAAACGCGGTAAATGTGCAGCAAATGCGTTCAGCGTCCCCTCAGGGGTGTATTGACGGACATTGACTTCGTAAATGTTGGCACTGCGTGACCAGGAAACGTGTTGCATGAATCAAAACTACTCAAGGCTCAAGGGAAAAAATTTGCACCGATTGTCCCGGTATTGTCCCCTGCTTTGACACAAAGGGTTCAGAGGACGGGCCGGCGTACAACAAGCGGGGCTGTGCCGAACTGCTTGGGAACTTGAAATCTGCCGGCTGCGTACTGTAATTGATCACGACCCACGTCGCTTCGGTGCCCCACCGCCGCACATAGGACAGAAGCTGGCCATGGGCAGTCGCCTGCTCGTAAGTCCCTTGTGAAAGTGATGGACGGGCATTGCGCCACTTGAGCAAATCTTTGTAAAAAGAACGCAGGCTGTTGGGCGTTTGGTATTGAAGCGCTGCAGAGTGGGTGGCCAGATTGCTGGCCAATGCGCGATAGGGCTTGCCAGAGGTGAAGCCAGCCGTTGCCGCATCGTTTGACCAGCTGTAGGGGCCGCGGATGAAGGGGTCATCCGTCAGGCCTTGGGCGCCTGCCATGCCAATCTCCTCGCCATAATAAATAAAAGGCGTGCCGGGCAATAACAAATAAGTGGCCGCTGCCAATTTGTAGTGGGTTTCGTTGCCAGCAACTTGATCCCAAAGGCGCTTGCCAGCAAATTGGTCGTGGTTGGACGCAAAACTGGCCAAAGTGTGGGGTGATGTTTGGTAATACTGGGCCACCTTTTGAATGGCATCGCTTTCGCCTTTTGCGGCTTTGGCAATTTGATTTTCCAAACCGAAAGCAAAAGCGCCACCACAAATGTCTTCTTGGGCGTAGGCCTTAGGTTCAGCGGTGGCTTCGCAAACCACATAGCGGCCAGGATAGGACTTGATCAGGCGGGTGAAGTGACTCGTCAGCTGACGGCTCTCCGGTTGGTCATTCCAATCTTTGGCGCTGTTTTCAATGAGGTGTGGCACGGCGTCCAGGCGAAAGCCATCGATGCCGCGGTCCAACCAAAACTTCAGACTGTCTTCGTGGTACTTCACAACGGCCGGATTTCGCATGTTGAAATCAGGCATGTGCGGCCCAAAGGTGGCCAAGTAGCTGCCTTGAGGCGTCACCACCCAGGGATCACGGCCCCAAATGTCCCAGCCTGTGGGCTTTTCTTTGCGCCACTCAAACCAATCACGGTAAGGGCTTTGAGGGTTGCGCAAGCTGTCTTGAAAAAAGGGATGCTCAGCCGCGCTGTGATTGAGCACATAGTCCATGATGACGCCGATGCCACGCGCGTGCGCAGCTTTGATCAAGGCATCAAAGTCGGCCAAGGTGCCGTAGTCGGGGTCGATGTTGCGAAAGTCGGTGGTGGCGTAACCATGGTCGTGATCTGCACTCGTGGTGATGGGCATCAACCAAATGCCCTTGACACCCAAGTCTTGCAAATGGTCCAAGGATTGGGTCAGGCCTTGAAGGTCGCCAATCCCATCCCCGTTACTGTCACGCCAGCTTCGAACAAAGATTTCCATGAAAGCCCCGCGGTGCCAAGCTTCTGGCAATGGGCTGGTTTGAGGCTTTGGTTGTGCATTGGCACACGACAAGCAAAGAAAAACCAAGGCCCACAAGCCCAAACGGAGATGGAAGAAATGTTTGAAGGTCATGTTGCGAAAGTCAGACCGCACAAAACAGACTAACCCCACGGAATGTAGAAAAGCTACAGATTTTCAATCTAAGAAAATTTCCGATATTCAGTAATTACCCTAATTCAATCGATTACATGGTGATTTTTTGTAGTTTTATTACGATAATTTGCGGTATTCAAACCCTAGAGTCTTTTGATGCCAAGTTTCGCAAGCGCGCCCGCCTGGCGGGCACCGCTTTGTTCAATCCCTGCCATGCTGGCTTTGACCAGCAGCATGGCTGCGGACATTCCACGCGACGCGAATTTGTCGATGTGCGATGCGCCTTTGGGTCATCAAACCCTGCAAGCCAATGACTTGGGCTTACCCGCTGCTGCCATTTGGTTAAATGCCACTCATATTCAATGGCCCCAAGGTGCGGGCCGTGGCACCCCTGCATCAGCCCTCCCATGGCGCCTGCTTGCCTCTCGCAAAGGCACGTTGCAAATTCAAGTGGGCCAACAAGCCATCGGCCATGACCAATCTTGGCCGCTTCAAGGGAACGATGATGTGAGGGAATTGTCAGGGCTGTCGACTGATGAATTGCGGCGACTCCATGCATCGCAATTGGTCTTGGTTCAAGAGGACAGCGAAGGGCGAGTCCAACATGCCACACGAATTCAAGCGGCCAAAGCCTTGGACACCTTGTTTGCGCCTGCCAGTTTGAACGCCAGCTTGGGCGCCACCATCACACAACAGCCTCACAAACACGCTGCCGATCAAACGACCTTTGCGATTTGGGCACCTACCGCACTGAAAGTCAGCGTCTGCTTGTATCCCAAAGCACGAGGTAAAGCCAATGGCAAGTTGGACTTGCTACGCGATGACGTCAGCGGCGTGTGGTCAAGTACAACACAGAAGGCACCCCAAGGGTCCTACTACCGTTATGCCGTTGAAGTGTTTGTGCCCCAAGTGGGTCGCGTGATCAACCATGTGAACGATCCCTACGCCGTCAGTTTGAGCGCCAACTCGCAGCGCAGTTATGTGGCCGACTTGAATGCTGCGCATCTAAAACCTGCCAACTGGGACACGCACACTTCACCCTCTTCGGTGAAGCACGCCGTTGACATGCGCATCTATGAATTGCATGTGCGCGATTTTTCGATTCAAGACAAAACAGTGCCTGTGTCAATGCGCGGCAAGTACTTGGCATTGACACAAAAGCAGTCGCAAGGCATGCGCCATTTAAAAGCTTTGGCTCAATCTGGCATGACCGATTTGCATTTATTGCCTGTCTTTGACTTTGCCACCGTCCCAGAAAAAAACTGTCAAAGCAGCCTAAACGCCAAGGTCGCATTGACACCCACAATGCGCACACAAGATTGCTTCAACTGGGGCTATGACCCCTTGCACTTCAATGCGCCTGAAGGAAGCTACGCCAGCGATGCCGAGGACGGTGCAAAACGCATTCTTGAATTCCGCCAGATGGTGAAGAGCTTGAACGAAGTAGGTTTGCGAGTTGGCATGGACATGGTCTACAACCACACCTCAGCTTCGGGGCAACATCTTCATTCGGTCCTTGATCGCATCGTCCCTGGCTACTACCAACGTTTGAATGCACAAGGCGAAGTCGAACGTTCGACGTGCTGCGACAACACCGCGACGGAGCATCTGATGATGGGCAAGTTGATGTCCGACTCGGTGTTGATGTGGGCAGCGCATTACAAGCTCGATTCATTTCGGTTTGACCTGATGGGGCATCAACCGCGTCAAGTGATGGTCGACATGCAAGAACGCGTGCAACAAGTCACCGGCCGACGCATTGACTTTGTCGGCGAAGGTTGGAACTTTGGTGAAGTGGCGAATGGTTCGCGCTTTGTCCAAGCGTCACAGTTGTCACTGAATGGCACGGGCATTGGCACGTTCAACGATCGTTTGCGCGATGCCATCCGCGGTGGCGGCGCCAGTGATGCGGTTGAAACTTTGGTCAAGATGCCAGGTTTTGTGAGTGGCCAAGAAAAGTCGGCGCACGTGGCCGCACAAATTCGCGCTGGCTTGGCCGGCTCTTTGCGCACCTATCGCATGGTGACGGCCGATGGCAACGTGAAGGCTTTACAAGACCTCCCCTATGGCGATCAACCAACCGGTTATGCCAGCGAGCCCAGCGAGGTGGTGAACTATGCCGAAAACCACGACAACCTGACCTTGTTTGACAGCTTGGCTTACAAGTTGCCGCTGGACACGCCAAGCTCAGAGCGTGCACGTGTACAGCATTTGGCCTCGGCTTTGACAGCCTTCAGTCAAGGCATTGCCTATTTTCACGCAGGCATGGACATCCTGCGATCCAAATCCTTGGATGGCAACAGCTATGACTCAGGTGATGCATTCAACGTGTTGGATTGGTCTTACAAGCACAACGGTTTCGGCAGAG
Organism: Limnohabitans sp. 103DPR2; assembly: GCF_001412575.1. Classification (NCBI taxonomy): domain Bacteria; kingdom Pseudomonadati; phylum Pseudomonadota; class Betaproteobacteria; order Burkholderiales; family Comamonadaceae; genus Limnohabitans; species Limnohabitans sp. 103DPR2. The sequence goes on from NZ_CP011834.1 coordinate 94,696, forward strand.
CAGTCCCTGAATTGAATGGCACTGCCAGCGCAAAAGCCTTGAGTACTTCACTGCTTCAAAATCAAAAGCTACAGCCCACGCCTCAGGACATTGCTTGGACAAGAGATGCTTTTCGCGATGTGTTGAAGATTCGACAAAGCACCGAATTGCTGCGTTTGAAATCGGCACAAGCTATCCAAGATCGACTGACTTTCTTGAACACTGAAGCGCAGGCAGATCCCCGCTTGATCGTCGGCCATGTGGATGGACGCGGACTCAAAGACTTTGCCGCGTTGATTTATTTTGTGAATGTCGCCCCAGAGGCCAAGCACTTCAGCGCGCCGACCCTGGCGCATCAAGCGTTTGAGTTGCATCCTGTGTTGGCGGACGCCAAAGCGGCCGATGAACGCATTCGGCATGCGGCGCGGTACACCGCCAGCACGGGCGGTTTTGATATTCCAGCACGCAGTGCCGTGGTGTTCATTGTGAAGGGAGGCCAACCTTGAAGGACCCTTTTGTTTACGGAGACTTCGCATGACGTACAAAGAATTAGCGCGGACTTTGCCAAGTTGGGTGTTCGCCATTGGCATGCTGGGCGCATCTCTTTACGCGCAAGCCGTTGAAATCACCATTACATGCGGCCCAAGTGGCAGCGACGTTGAATTCTGTTTGAAGCATGCCCAAGCTTGGGCTGCCAAAACAGGCAACACCATCAAAAACTTCTCCCCGCCCAACAGCCCCACTGAAAAACTGGCGCTGTACCGCCAGCTGTTTGCAGCCAAATCGAGCGACATCGATGTGGTGCAAATCGACACGGTGTGGCCGGGCTTGTTGAAGGACCATTTGGCCGACCTCAAGCCCTACAGCCAAGGGGTTGAGTCTCAGCACTTTCCAGCCATCATTGCCAACAACAGTGTCAACGGCAAACTCTTAGGCATGCCTTGGTACACCGATGCAGGCCTGCTGTATTACCGCACCGACTTGCTGAAAAAATATGGTTTGCGTGTGCCTCAAACTTGGGAAGAACTCACGCAAACAGCGTTGAAAGTTCAAACAGGTGAGCGCGCTAAAGGCGATACAGATTTTCATGGGTTTGTCTTTCAAGCCAAAGCCTATGAGGGGCTAACTTGCAACGCCATTGAATGGGTGGGCGGACAAGGCGGCGGCACGGTGGTGAATGCGGACGGCGAGATCACCATTCGCAATGCCCAAGCTGCCAAGGCCTTGAACTTGGCCGCCTCTTGGATTGGCAGCATCAGTCCTGCTGGCGTGTTGAATTATGAGGAAGAGGAAGCGCGCGGTGTTTTTCAAAATGCCAATGCACTCTTCATGCGCAACTGGCCCTATGCATGGGCCTTGATGCAGAAAAATGACAGCTTGGTCAAAGGCAAAGTGGGCGTTGCCAAATTGCCAGGCAACCCCAGTGCAGCCGCTTTGGGGGGATGGCAGTTGGGCGTCTCCAAATACTCCAAGCACCCCGCCATTGCCGCCGACTTGGTGATGTACATGACCAGCGCTGCGGTGCAAAAAACGCGTGCCATTCATGGCTCGTACAACCCCACATTGCCTGCGCTCTACAAAGACAAAGAAGTGCTTGAAGCCAACGAATTCATGGGGGCCTTGGCCGAAGTGTTCGCTAACAGTGTGGCCAGGCCCACCACAGCCACTGGCCTCAAATACCCCCAAGTGAGCCAAAGCTTTTGGAATGCGGCTCACGAAGTGATGTCCAAACGCACCACTGGCGAAGAAGCCGTGACCAAACTCGAATCGCGCCTGAAACAAATCAGACGCAAACACTGGTGATACCGGAAAGTACGCCTCATGAATTCCAGAGTTAAAACCGCATGGCTCTTTTTGGCACCCATGGTGCTGCTGATGCTGGTCGTGGCTGTTTGGCCATTGGCTCGCTCGATATGGTTCAGCTTTACTGATATCAACATCAACGACATCTCGGCTGCCGAATTTGTGGGTTGGGAAAACTACTTTGGCGAATACGGTTTGTTTTTCAACCCCAATGATGAAGGTGGATTCTGGGCGGGTGACTGGGGCGTTTCCATACGCAACACCTTCAGCTTTGCTGTGGTGTCAGTCATTTTAGAAACGCTGACCGGATTGGGGGTTGCCTTGCTGTTGAACCAAGAGTTCAAAGGCAGGGCCTTGGTTCGCACCGCCGTGTTGGTGCCATGGGCCATCCCGACCATTGTGTCGGCAAAGATGTGGGGCTGGATGCTGAACGATCAATTTGGTGTGATCAACAACTACCTGCTTGCACTGGGTGTGATTTCTCAAAAGATTGCATGGACAGCAGAGCCGGCCTATGCCTTGTGGACTGTGGTGTTGGTGGACGTTTGGAAAACAACGCCGTTCATGGCTTTGTTGATTTTGGCGGCTCTGCAAACGGTCCCGAAAGATTGTTATGAAGCTGCACGGGTAGACGGTGTGCACCCTTTGCGTGTGTTTTGGAAAATCACCTTGCCTTTGATTCGCCAACCTTTGTTGGTAGCTGTCGTCTTCCGCTTGCTCGATTCGCTGCGCGTGTTTGATTTGATCTATGTGCTCACTGCCAACGGCAGCACCACCATCAGCATGTCGGGCTTCGTACGCCGCGAAATGGTCGAGTACGGCAACATGGGTTATGGTTCGGCTGCCTCTACTTCCTTGTTTTTGATCATCTTGCTGACGGCCATTGTCTTTTTGAAGTTGGCCCGTGTGAAACTGTCGGAGGATGCCAAATGAAAAACCGTTCATCTGGGACCACAGTCTTCATCTACCTCGCTTCGGCTTTGGTGGTCTTGGTTTCTGTCTATCCATTTGTCTATGCCATTTCAACCTCATTGAAAACTGGCACCGCCCTGTTCAACACGCAAATCATTCCTGATCAAGCAGACTTGCGAAATTACGCCGCCTTGTTTGAAGGTGTGCAGCCTTTCGGCAAAAGCTTGGTCAACTCGGTCATGGTGGCGGTGATGACGGTTGGCTTTGCCATGCTGATGGGCGTCACTGCAGCGTATGCACTGGGCCGGATTCGTTTCAAAGGCAAAGGCTTGCTACTGCTTTGTATTTTGGGAGTCTCGATGTTCCCGCAAGTAGCGGTGCTGTCGGGCATGTTTGAGCTGATTCAGTGGCTGGGCATTTACAACAAAGCCTGGGGTTTGGTGTTGCCTTACACCATCTTCACACTGCCATTCACAGTTTGGATTTTGACCACCTTCATGAGAGAACTGCCTGGCGAGTTGGAAGAAGCCGCCATCATGGACGGCTGTGGTCCGATCAGAATTATTTTTCAAGTCTTCATGCCGCTTCTATGGCCAGCCTTGGTGTCCACGGGCTTGCTGGCTTTCATTGGCGCTTGGAATGAGTTCATGTTTGCATTGACCTTTGTGATCAATGACACAGAGCGCACAGTCCCCGTGGCCATTTCTTTGATCGCCGGTGCCACGGCATTTGAAATTCCTTGGGGCACCATCATGGCAGGCTCAGTGATTGTCACAGTGCCTTTGCTGCTGTTGGTGTTCTTTTTCCAGAAACGAATTGTCTCGGGCCTCACAGCAGGCGCGGTCAAGGGTTAACTTCTTCAGTTTGATTTGTATTTCTAAATTATGAGCAAAGCACCTAACAACAACTGGTGGCGCGGCGGCGTCATTTACCAAATTTACCCTCGCTCATTTGCCGACAGCAACGGTGATGGTGTCGGCGATTTACCTGGCATCACACAGCGCTTGGATTACGTGGCCCAACTGGGCGCTGATGCCGTTTGGTTGTCGCCCATTTTCAAAAGTCCCATGAAGGACTTTGGTTATGACGTGAGTGACTATTGCGACGTCGATCCTTTGTTTGGAACGCTGGACGACTTTCGTGCTTTGGTGAATAAAGCACACGACTTAGGCCTGCGCGTGATGATTGACCAAGTGCTGTCGCACACCTCCGATCAACACCCCTGGTTTGCAGAAAGCCGCAGTTCACGCAGCAACCCCAAAGCGGATTGGTATGTATGGGCTGATGCCAAAGACGATGGCAACCCACCGAACAACTGGCTGTCCATTTTTGGTGGCAGTGCCTGGCAATGGGACACACGCCGTCGTCAGTACTACCTGCACAACTTCTTAAGTAGCCAACCCGACTTGAACTATCACAACCCCGAAGTCGTAGAAGCCATTTTGGGCACTGTGAAATTTTGGTTAGAACTGGGGGTCGATGGCTACCGCTTGGACACGGCCAACTATTATTTCCATGACAAAGAATTGCGCAGCAATCCTGGACGGGGACAACCGAAGGGCAACGATCCTGCTGTGAACGACGTCAATCCCTACGGCTGGCAGCATCACAAGTTTGACAAAACCCAGCCCGAAAACATTGGGTTCTTGAAACAACTGCGCGCGCTGCTCGACCAATACCCCAACACCACCATGGTGGGCGAAATTGGTGACGACGATGGCCTGAGTGTCATGGCCGAGTACACCAGTGGTACGGACAAACTGCACATGGCTTACAGCTTTGACTTGCTTGGCCCCGACAGCAGCAGCACGTACTTGCACGATTTGATGACGCGATTTGCCGAAAAGAATGCCACCGGTTGGCCTTCATGGGCTTTGTCGAATCACGATGTGGTGCGTGTGGGTTCACGCTGGGGCGGAGAGACGCCCGACGTTCGCAAACTGCGAGTAGCCGCAGCCTTCCAAATGTGCCTGCGCGGATCCCCCTGCCTGTACCAAGGGGATGAGCTGGGCTTGCCCGAAGCGCAAGTGGCATTTGAAGATTTGCAAGACCCCTACGGCATCACCATGTGGCCAGAATTCAAAGGCCGTGATGGCTGCCGTACGCCCATGCCTTGGGATGGCCAAGCGGCCGACATGGGCTTTGGCAGCGGCACGCAAAAACCTTGGCTGCCTTTGACAGAAGCCTATCGCACATTGGCCGTCTCTGAGCAAGACAAAGACCCCCAGTCTTTGCTGAACTTCTATCGGAGCTTGTTGGCATGGCGCAAAGGCCAAGAAGTGTTGTTACATGGCGATCAAGCCTTGCTTCCTGTGCACCAACAAGTCATGGCCTTTGTTCGTGAACATGAAGGAAAAAAAGTGTTGTGCGCATTTAACTTTAGCGAAAGCGCAGCCACCCTAGACTTGCCTGCGCCCTTCAAGTCTGCATCGATGTTGCCCATCCCAGGTTTGGGCGGTGGCAGTGTGTCGGGCGAGAACATTCATTTAGAGACCTACGGCGCGTTGCTGTTGGCCCTTTGACATCGGAGACCGGCATGTCACGCATTGATTTCCAAAACGTCTGCAAGCGTTACTCACCCGAATTGCCTTTGACGATCAACAACGCCAAGCTCACCATCGAACAAGGTGAGTTTTGTGTGTTTGTGGGTCCATCGGGCTGCGGCAAGTCCACCCTGCTGCGCATGGTGGCAGGCTTGGAGGACATCACGTCAGGTGACTTGCTGATTGAAGGTCAGCGTGTGAACGATTTGCCACCGGCCAAGCGCGGCGTGGCCATGGTGTTCCAAAGCTATGCGCTGTACCCGCACATGACGGTGGGCGAAAACATGGCCTTTGGTCTGCGCGTATTGGGCTCTGACAAAGCCGAGATTGATCGCAAGGTCAAGGCGGCTGCCGACATTTTGCAACTCACACCTTTGCTCGATCGCTTGCCCAAAGCTTTGTCAGGTGGCCAGCGCCAGCGTGTGGCCATTGGCCGCGCCATTGTGAAAGAACCTAAGCTGTTTTTATTTGATGAGCCTTTGTCAAATCTTGACGCGGCACTTCGCGTCCAAACGCGCTTGGAAATTGCCAAACTGCACAAAGACATGAATTCGGCCAGCATGATTTACGTCACGCACGATCAGGTGGAGGCCATGACCTTGGCCAACAAAATTGTGCTGCTGCACACAGGAGCCCTGATTCAAGAGCGCGGCAGTGTGGCCCAAGTGGGCTCGCCCATGGACCTTTACCACCGCCCTGTGAGCTTGTTTGTGGCGGAGTTCATCGGCTCACCCAAAATGAACTTGTTGCACGGCCATTTGGTCGATGCACAAGAAGGCTACGCCACGGTGAAAGTGGGCGAGCAATTGATCAAGGCCGCGGTGGACGCACGACACTTGAAAGCAGGTGAACGCGTGCAACTGGGCATCCGGCCCGAGCACATTCCATTGACCTCCACTAGTGCAGGCAGCAACGTGGCAGGCCACTTGCAACACATTGAGCGCTTGGGCGATTCGTCTTTGCTTTATGTGCAAATGGGCGAAGGCCAAGCCGTGACCACCGTGAAAGTGGAAGGCAGTGCCACCACCAGCGCGGGCACCTCACTCAATTTGTGCATGCTGCCCGACCAACTGCATTTGTTTGACAGCCACGGCATGGCCTGCCAGCGCACCGTGGAATTGCCAAACTGACATGCCTGTCGTTTCAACCGATTGGCGCCAACAGGTCGCCTATCAAATCTATCCACGTTCGTTTGCCGACAGCAATGGCGACGGCATTGGCGACTTGCCCGGCATCACAGCCAAGCTAGACTACCTCGAAGCCTTGGGCGTGGGCATTGTGTGGTTGTCACCGGTGTACGACTCTCCCAACGACGACAACGGCTACGACATCCGCGACTATCGCCGCATCATGAAAGAGTTTGGCACCATGGCCGACTTTGACCAGATGTTGGCAGGCATGAAGGCACGCGGAATTCGCTTGATGATGGACTTGGTGGTGAACCACACCTCCGATGAACACGAGTGGTTCAAGCAGGCTCGCAGTTCACGCGACAACCCGTATCACGACTTTTACATTTGGCAGGACCCTGTGGAAGGGCGCGAGCCTACCAACTGGGAAGCAGCTTTCAATGGTTCCGCATGGACCTTCAATGAGGCCACGGGCGAGTACTACCTGCACATGTTTTCTAAAAAGCAGCCTGACTTGAATTGGGAAAACCCCAAGGTCAGGCAAGAGGTGTACGCGCTAATGCACTTCTGGTTGACAAAAGGTGTGGGCGGCTTTCGCATGGACGTGATCAACATGATCTCAAAACCATGGCAATTGGACCCGACAGGTCAATCTTTGCCGCGATTGCCCGATGCACCGGTTGTTCAAGACGGATTTTTGCAACCGGCATTTGAGATGGTGACGCATGGCCCCCGCTTGATGGACTTTATGCACGAAATGCGGCGTGAAGTTCTGGACCACTACGATTGCATCACTGTTGGTGAATCGCCTTGCGCCACAGTTGAACAAGCACAGGCCATCACGGACGCTGAAACAGGTGCTTTGAACATGGTGTTTCAATTTGAGCACATGGACGTCGACAGCCAACCAGGCAAAGGCAAGTGGGCGCTGAAGCCTTTGCACTTGCCCGATTTGAAAGCCAGTTTGAGCCATTGGCAAACTGCTTTGCATGGCAAAGGTTGGAACAGTTTGTACTGGTGCAATCACGATCAACCCCGAGCCATCTCTCGCTTTGGTGACGATGGCGTGTTTCGCGTTCGCTCCGGCAAAATGCTGGCAACTTGTCTGCACATGATGCAAGGCACACCCTTCATCTACCAAGGTGAAGAACTGGGAATGACCAATGTCAAATGGCACCACATTGACGCCTACCAGGACATTGAAACGCGCAACATGTTTCATGTTGCAGTGACCCAAAAAAGACAAAACCCTGAGCAGGTGATGAAGGCCATTCACGCCAAGGGTCGCGACAATGCCAGAACCCCTATGCAGTGGACCGGTGATGCGCAAGCGGGCTTCACCACAGGACAACCTTGGCTGGCAGTCAACGACAACTTCGCGGAAGTGAATGCCGCACAGGCACTTTCTGACGAAGACTCTTTGTTTCACTACTACCGTCAGTTGATTGCTTTGCGCAAAACATGGCCAGTCCTGATCGACGGTCAATTTGAATTGCTGCTGCCCAAACACACCACTTTGTTTGCTTACACGAGGCAAATGGCGTCTGTGCGATTGTTGGTGCTGTGCAATTTCAGCAGCCAGTTTCAGGGCTTGCCATTGAAGCAGTTACCTGACATTTCAAAAGCTACGCCCTTGATTGGCAATTTGCCGCTTGAAGAATGGCATTTGGCACCCGACACCTTGGCTGCGTGGGAAGCACGCGTTTACGTTTTGTCTTGAGGTCAATTGAGCGCCTGATGACGCATGCGGGCATGCGTCGCCCGTGCATGCGGAATCCAACCGCGTGAGACCCAGCGGTGCCACATCATCAAGCCGCGAATCCACTCATCCGCGGCATACGCAATCCATACGCCCGTCAGGCCCCAGCCCCAATGCACGCCTAGCAACCAACTGCCACCAGCCAACACCACCGCCATTGATCCTGCGCCGGCATAAAACGGATAGCGAGAATCACCTGTGGCGCGCAAGGCAGAGATCACGATCAAGTTAAAAGTACGGCCAGTTTCTAGCAAGATAGACCACCAAAACAAACGCCGTCCCTCTTCCAAAATGAGGGGGTCGCTGGTGAACCAACCGAGCAAACTCGACCCTTGCCATGCCATCATCACAGCCACCACGGTGGTCACTGCAAAACCAATGGTTTGCGCGCGCTTGACCAAGACATGTGCGTCCCGCAAATGTCTAGCGCCAACCAAATGGCCCACCACCGTTTCAACGGCCATGCCAATGGCAGCACCGCTGATCAAGATCCACATGTTGAACTGCAACACATAAGCCTGTGTGGCCAAGGCATGCGTCCCCATGACGCCGACCGCTGCGACACTGACCATGAAAGCCAATTCCCACGACAGATTTTCGGCAGCACCCGGCAAGCCAATGTGCAAGATGTGTTTCATTTGGGTCCAACGAACACGCCAAAAGTCAGACCACGATGGTGCCAAGTTCAAACGCCTTTGCCAAAGCAGCCAATGCAACATCAAACCCACCAAGCGGCTGATGACAAGCGCTACCGCAAAGCCCGGCAAACCCATACCAGGCCAATCTGAGATGAATTTCAACCAAGGTGCACCGTGCATAAGAGGCCAAGCCAGACTGACATGCACCGCATGCATCACCAACATGACCCACAAAGTTTCCCGCGTCCGCAAATGCGCGCGCATGACGCTGGCCATGCAAGCATTCCAAGCATCCAACAGCAAGGCCAATGACAAGGCTTGCAACAGTGGCACTGCCAGCGCCAACACATCAGGCGGCGCATTGAGCAGTTGCAGCAAAGGCGTGGCAAACAACAAGGCCACCACCGCCATGCTGCCCCCCATCCATGTTCCTGCTGCCAATGCAGCACGCGCTACACGATCAGCTTCCGCAAATTGTTTGGCGCCGAGGTTTTGACTGACGACAACGCCGATGCCCGCACCGACCAAGCGAAAGACCATGAACAACAAGCCAAACAAATGGTTGGTCAGTGCAAATGCGCCGCCAGCTGCATCCGAAATATGCGCGGCGAAGCGTGTCCCCAGCATGCCGACGGCAATGCCGATCCCCAATTCGACAAACAAAGGCGCAGCAACCGCACCAAAGCGTAACTTCATGGTTTCAATTCAAGCAAGACACGGTCCATCCACAAGGGCTGCGCGGCTTGGCCACCGCCCATCTCAGACCCGCCACCTTGCGGCGACAACTTGCGATAACCGTTGTCGTAGTCCCATGTGTTCACGCTTAACTGAAGCCCTTTGAGCGAAGTCACATCGGCCAACAAACTGGCTGGCAAATCAAATTGAACCGTGCGAGCGGCAACATCCACTTGAATTTTGGCGCCTTCAGGCAAAGCCATTCCTTCTGCCGTGGCACTGGCACCCTGGGCTGTAAACAAAGCATTGGACCACCCGTGAACACGCAAGCGGTAATGCCAATGCGTGCTCTCGGGCAAGTGGTCTTGCTGCAATGGCATCACGCGCAAGCCGTTGCTGGCATCGGGCTTGCCAATGAAAAAAGTAAAGGCCACGTGGTCAAAGCCATTGGCTGGATTCCAGCTTCGGTTGATCGCCCCCATCTTCACTTTGAGCCGCAAAGATTTTCCAGCGGACCAGACTTCAAGCCTTTCAATGTCAAAAGTACCTGGAACGTAGGTCGGGTCTTGCGGGTAAACATACTGCCCCTGCGGACCCAGATCGTCTCCCACAGGGTCATCGATTGCAGCCATCAATTGCCACTCTTTTTTCATGTAGACCTGCTGCGCATCACTGACCGCCAACACCTCTTTGGTTTGTGCATGGCGCAGCAACAGCACCACACGTTGGGCGGTTTGATCGGGCCAACGCGACGTGTCAACGCGCAGTTGCCATTCCCGAGTTGCGGCGCCCATGGCAGGCTGAATCACCTGTGCATTTTTCAAATCACCATTGACCACCCACACGCATTCCACGTTGGCGGCGGAGGTGATTGGCCATTCACCTGTCAAGTCAAAATCACCCGATACCTGCGTCGGCAAATTGGCAGGCAACTTTAACTTCAAGGCAGTGGGGGCCTCCCGCCTTTCAAGCACAGGCTTTGTGCTGCCTACCCAGATGAAGGTACTGCGGGGTGCCAACGACAAGTTGAACAAACCCGTGGGCGTCAGTGCTGCGCGCAAATCGACATCTTGTGGCATCTTGAATTGTGCGCCTTCAACGCCCCACACACCTGTCAGTGTTCGCGGTCTTTGTGACACTGACAAACCTTGCATCAAGTCCAAGTTGTCCAGCAACACAGGGTGTTCTGCGGTATTGAAAATCACCCAAGCCGATTGCCCGCCATGGTCCATGCGATAGGCCAACACACCCGCACCTGCAGCATCGTCACGCAAGACAGTGGGCACGCCCCGCGAAAAGACACGGTGCTGCTTGCGTACTTGGGCGAGGCTTTTGGTGAAGAGGTAAAGCGGTGCTTGGGTGTCAAAGTGATCTTTGCCACCTGAGCCATAACCTGCGGCAAACATGGCGGCTCGCTGTTCCTTGAATCCTTGCTCAGTGCCGTAATACAAAGTTGGAATGCCGGGCAAGGTCATGATCACGGCCAAACTTTGACGCAAGGCCACCTCATTGCTTCCTTTTAAAAATCGGTCAACATCGTGGTTGTCTAAGAAGCTGGGCATGCGATGAGGGTCGCTGTGCAACTTCATCATCTGGCGAATGCGCTCGCCCAATTCTTGGGTAGGACGTCCTCGCGCCATGACCTCGCCCACACTGCCATAGAGCGGAAAATTCAGCATGCCCTGCATCACAGGTTTGCCTTGATCATCGCGAACGTAGCCTTCAATTTTGCGCATGGCTTTGGTTTCGCCCGCCTTGTCGATGGCAAATCCTTCACCGAAGGTGAAAAAATCTTGGCGACCGGTTTGTTGCCCCACGATGCGCATACCGGGTTGCTTGGGGTCTTTGGCGTATAAAAAATCTTGGACTGCGTCTGGCGGGACAAACACGGCGGTGTCTAGACGAAACGCATCCACACCCACTTGCCGAATCCAATGGCCGTAACTGTCACGCAATGCGCGGCGAACCACTGGATTTTCAGAATTCAAATCGTCCAACCCCGACATCTGGAAATTCAATTCCTGTTGTCGATCGTTGTAATTGTTGACATCCGGCGTCCAGTGATAAATGCCGGCCGCGCGGTGCGCCGGATTGCGCGGATCGTTCATGTGAAAGGGTGCTTGCGTCGGGGCTTTCATGGGCACAGACGTAGGTTTGAGCTCAAACCCTTGCGCAGGGTCTTGGGGGTTCCAGTTTTTGTATCGGAAAAAATCACCCGTGTGATTCAACACAATGTCTTGCACCAGGTACATGCCTTTGCGGTGCAAAGCATCGGACAGTTCTTGGTACTCTTTCAAAGTGCCCACGTGTGGGTCCAAGCGTTTGAAGTCGGAGGCCCAATAACCGTGGTAGCCACCATATTCACCGTTCCACCATTGATTGGCGACGGGCGGCGTGATCCAAACTGCCGTAGCCCCTAAGCCCTGGATGTAGGCAAGTCTTTTTTTCACCCCCGCCAAGTCACCCCCGCTGTAATGCGATTCTTTTTGCGGATTGAACTCCCCCGCGCCTTGGTTGTTGTTGTGAGGATTTGCATCCTCAAACCGATCGGTCATGAGGAAATAAATGATTTGATCTCGCCAATCAGGCGAAGGCACGTGCAGCTTCAAAGCAGGCCCTGCAGCCGCTGAATTCAGAAGCCCAGCCCACAGCGCCACACATGCCGAGAGAGCTGTAGCTTTACTACGAAGGTTGGAAAATAACATGGGCATTTCATCCAGCAGACGGTTCAGAAAACGCCTATTTTGCTTGATTTTTTGAAAATCGCTGCTTGAACTCAGACCCCCAATGCGGTTACAGTTCAGGTACATTTTGAAGTAGTTACATTACAAAAGTGACGCTATTCATGTACCCAATGGCAAGCGCAATACATAGACCCTGACCCATGATCGCTTTCGATTCTCCCCGCCTGATTGCTGACATTGGCGGCTTGTATGCTCGGTTTGCCATCGAGACCAGTTACGGCGAGTTCTCGCAGCAACGGAGCTTGAGATGCGCCGATTTCCCCAGTTTTGAAGCCGCGATGGCGGCTTATTTAGGCAGCCTGAAGTCAGCAGACGTGGTCCATGCGGCGGTGGCCATCGCCAACCCCGTGGATGGTGATCTGGTTCGCATGACCAACTACCACTGGCAATTTTCCATCGAAGAAACACGGGCTCACTTAGGGCTGGAAACCTTGGTGGTGGTGAACGACTTCACAGCCCTGGCGATGGCCTTGCCTCGCTTGACTTCTGCGGACTTTCGACAAGTAGGCCCTGGCCAAGCCGTCAAAAACAGTGTGATTGGTTTGATCGGGTCGGGCTCTGGCTTGGGTGTCTCTGGCCTGATTCCTGCGGGTGACGGCTGGACCTCACTCGGCTCTGAGGGCGGCCACACCAGTTTTGCACCAGCAGATGCCCGAGAAGCAGCGGTTTTGCAGTTTGCATGGCAACAGTTTCAACACGTTTCATTTGAACGTTTGTTATCGGGGCCGGGCTTGGAATTAACTTACCTCGCCTTAGCCCAATTGAATCAGCAAACTGTCAAAGCCTTGTCTGCACCCGATATAACGCGGCTGGCTTTGGAAGACAAAGACCCGCTCTGTGCAGAAACCCTGGAGGTGTTTTGCAACATGCTGGGCACGGCCGCCAGCAACCTGGCAGTGACTTTGGGGGCAACTGGGGGCATCTACATTGGGGGCAGCATCGTGCCGCGCCTGGGTGCGTTTTTTGACCGTTCTGGGTTCAGAAAACGTTTTGAAGAAAAGGGCCGGTTCACCAATTACCTGGCCCACATTCCCACCTTCGTCATCACAGCGCCCGAGGCCACATTCATGGGCGCCTCGGCCATTTTGGACGCCCAATTGCGAGCTTTGCTCAATTCACCCGGTTCGGCCATCCTGACTCAGATCCGCCGTTCCAGAGCCGAGCTTTCACCCGCCGAACAGCGCGTGGCTGATTTGGTTTTGTCCAAACCAAGGTCCGTTTTAAGCGACCCGATTCACGACATTGCTGTGGCCGCACAGGTGAGCCAACCCACCGTGATTCGCTTTTGCAGATCCGTTGGGTGCAAGGGACTGTCCGACTTTAAATTGCGTTTGGCTTCTGGATTGAGCATGTCGGTGCCCATCACGCATTCTCAAGTGACACACGACGACTCCATGCTGGAATTGGGTGCCAAGGTGCTGGGCAACACGGCCAATGCCATCTTGCAACTGCGCAATGAATTGCAACGTGAATCGATTGACCGCGCCATTGAGTTGGTAGCGGCCGCCGACCGGGTTGAATTGTTTGCCGTCGGCAACTACGCTGCGGTGGCCCAAGATGCACAAACCAAGTTTCTGCGACTGGGCTTGCCTTGCGGTGCGCACACCGACCCCCATTTGCAAGACTTAACAGCGTCCACCATCCAGCCAGGGACCGTTGCACTGATCATCAGCAGCGGCGGCAAATTGCCAGAGCTGATGGCTTTGCAGGAGAAAATTCAACAACGGGGTGCCAGTTTGATAGCCATTACGGCCAATCAATCACCCTTAGCCCGCAAAGCCGACGTGGCCCTGGTGGCCGAGCACAACGAACACGCTGCCACCCACCTGCCCATGGTCAGCCGAGTTTTGCACCTGCTGTTGATCGACATTTTGATTGTGGGCCTTGAAATGCGGCATTTGGCCGCGCCTTCAAAACCCTACATTTCGCACAGCCAATGAAAGGGTGGATAAGATCAACATCAAGGGATAACCCTTATGTAATTTTTCTACCGATTACTTGCTTAAGGCTGTAACTTAATTACAATTCCGACCCATCCAGATTGAAACCTGAAGATTTGGGGGCACTGGAAATCTCAACCCCCTACCGACCTGAAAAGGAGTACTTGCTACATGATCGATTACGCCAGCCGGCAGAGAACACCCCGCAAACACATTGTGGGTTTGACGGTTGTGGTGGTGTTACACGGGCTGCTGTTTTGGGCCATCAACTCCGGACTTGCGCGCAAGTTTGTGAAGGTGATCAAAGGACCGGTTGAGGCCGTTCTTTTGGAGGAGACCAAACCGGACATTCCGCCGCCCCCGCCCCCTCCACCTCCTAAGAATTTGCCGCCCCCACCGCCCGCTTACGTTCCCCCCGTGGAAGTGGCCGTGGCTGCACCAACACCTGTGAACGCCATTGCTGCGGTGTCCAATACGCCCCAGCCCGTCGCACCCCCATCGCCCATGCCCGTTGTGGCTGCAGCGCCAGTGGTAACAGCCGCGGTGATCAGCGCATCTAGCTGCGAAAAGCCTGAGTACCCCAGCGCCTCCAAGCGCTTGGAAGAAGAGGGCACGGTGACGCTGAAGTTCTTGGTGGGCGCAGATGGCAAGGTGATCGAGTCTGCCGTTGAAAAGTCCTCAGGCTTTAGGCGCCTGGACGAAGCCGCACGTGCGGGCTTGTCCAAGTGCCAATTCAAGCCTGGCACAGTGGACGGCAAGCCGCAGCAAACCTGGGCCAGCATGAAGTACACCTGGCGCTTGGAATAAGCCCATCACCATCCAACACATTTGTTGAACATTTTTTAAATTTAATTGAATACGTTTCAGAGGAGTCTTTCCATGATCAAGCAACTCAAAACTCTCGTCCTGGCCATCGGTTTGGTGGCAGGCCTTGGCCTGGCCAGCGCCAGTTTTGCAGCCAAGCCCAAGGAGGCTGCACCTGCTGCTCCCGCTGCTGCGGCCCCAGCGCCCGAAGCAGCTGCACCTGCTGCTGCCCCCGCACCTGCAGCGCCTGCTGAAGCAACGGCCGCACCCGCTGCTGGCGCGCACGACGAAAACCCCTATGGCTTGGGCGCTTTGTGGGCCCAAGGCGACATCGTGGCCAAAGGCACATTGCTCATCTTGGTGCTGATGTCCATGGGTTCTTGGTATGTGATCATCACCAAGTTCTTTGAGCAATCAAAGGCCGCTAAGTTTGCAACACAAGCCAAAGACAACTTCTGGACTGCTTCTTCTTTGCGTCAAGGCGCTGACGGCTTGGCCGAAGACAGCCCTTTCCGCTTCATTGCAGAGAAGGGTTTGGAGAGCGCCAACAAGCACACCGGATTACTCGGTGCCGTTGACTTCAACACATGGACCACCCAAAGCATTCAGCGCGCCATTGGCAACGTTCAAAGCCGCATGCAAGACGGCTTGGCTGTGCTCGCCACAGTGGGCTCTACTTCACCCTTCGTCGGTTTGTTCGGCACGGTTTGGGGTATCTACAACGCACTCGTGAAAATCGGCATGTCCGGTCAAGCGTCCATCGACAAAGTGGCCGGCCCCGTGGGCGAGTCTTTGATCATGACGGCCATCGGTTTGGCTGTGGCCGTGCCTGCAGTGCTGGGTTACAACTGGCTGGTTCGCCGCAACAAGGCTGTGATGGAAGACGTGAACGCATTTGGTTCTGACTTGCACTCTGTGTTGCTGGCTTCTAGCAACAAGTAATTCAAGCTTGCTCATCATTCAAACCTCAATTTACTGAGAGGCCAATCATGGCAATGAACGTAGGCTCAGAAGGCGATGACGAGATCATGAGCCAGATCAACACCACGCCCTTGGTGGACGTGATGTTGGTTTTGCTGATCATCTTCTTGATCACGATTCCGGTGGTGACAACGTCCATCAAGGTGGACTTGCCCAAAGAGAAAAACATGGTGCGGGAGACCAAGCCAGAAAACGTGATCATCTCTGTGGATGTGAAGGGCAAGATCTTCTTGTACGACACACCCATTAAAAATTCAGACGACTTGCTCCAGCGCATGAAGAAATTTGCGGTCATGAAACCCCAACCTGAAGTTCAGATCCGGGGCGATGCCAAGAGTGACTTTGAGTCGGTGGGCCGAGTGATGTATGCGGTGCAGCGCGCCGGCATCACCAAGGTCGGGTTCATCACTGAGCCACAATAAAGGAACAAGATCATGGGAATGAACGTCGGTTCAGGATCTGGCAGCGACGAGCCAGAAGTCATGATGGAGATCAACACCACGCCATTGATTGACGTGATGTTGGTGCTGTTGATCATGTTGATCATCACCATCCCTGCACAGTTGCACTCTGTGAATTTGGACATGCCGGTGTCCACACCGCCCACCAAAAAAGTGGAACCTGTGGTGATCAAGATTGATGTGGACGCCAACAGCGTGATCAATTGGAACGGTCGCCCCGTAGCTGGCCGCGCCGATTTGGAAGCGAAGTTGACAGAAGCCTCTGGTCTTCAGCCACAACCTGAGTTGCACATTCGCTCACACGCCAAGGCCAAGTACGAATCTGTGGCATTGGTGATGGCCAGTGCACAGCGATTGGGCTTGAACAAACTGGGCATCGTGGGATCCGAGCAGTTTGTGAATTGAGCTTTTGAAGATTTGATTTGTGACTGATACGTTTCCGCGTTTATTGGGAGATGTGGGCGGTACCAACGCCCGATTTGGATGGCAAGCCAGCGCGCACACCGGCATCGAACATGTTTTGGTCTTGCCGTGTGCGGCCTACGACACCCTGGAAGCCGCCATCCGCACGTACCTTGAATTAAAAAACTTGCCCATGCCACGCGTCGGCGCCTTGGGCATTGCCAATCCCATCACCGGCGATGTGATTCGCATGACCAATCACCATTGGTCTTTCTCAATTTCTGACATGCAGCGCAGTTTGGGCTTGGCACAACTGAAAGTCATCAATGACTTCACCGCTTTGGCCTTGGCACTGCCCTCCATTCCGCCTGAAAACTTGGTGCAAGTGGGTGGCACGGTGGCGCAAGCCTTCGCTCCCAAGGCGCTGATTGGTGCGGGAACAGGTTTGGGCGTTTCAGGCTTGCTACCCACCGATGCCAATGACCACTGGGTGGCCATTGCGGGGGAAGGCGGCCATGTCACCTTGGCCGCTCAAAACGACACCGAGTACCGCGTGATTGAACTCATTCGCCAGCGCTATGGACATGTGTCTGCCGAGCGCGTGCTGTCGGGTCAAGGTTTGGTGGACTTGTATTTGGCGATGCGGCAGCTTCAAGGACACCCGCCCACGGAAGTGACCAGTGCTGCCGACATTACCCATTTGGCCTTGAAAAACAAAGATCCATTGGCCTTGCAGAGTCTCCAAATGTTTGCAGGTTTTTTAGGGTCCGTCTCGGGTGATTTGGCACTCACCTTGGGTGCCTTGGGTGGCGTATATTTAGGCGGCGGCGTTGTACCGCGGTGGCTGGGCTGGTTTGAGTCTTCTGTATTTAGAGAACGTTTTGAAGCCAAGGGCCGATTTCGCGAGTACCTCAAAGACATTCCGGTTTACGTGATCAATGCAGCCGAATCCCCTGCTTTATTTGGTGCTTCCAGATCTTTGAACTGAGTAGGCACCATGCGCTACGCCCACTCGCTCATTGCATTTTTTACATCTGTTCTCACGCTTCTGGCAAGTGCACTGGTACCCTTAGGTGGCCATGCTCAGCAAAGTGCTCAGGCGTTACCGCAAACTGAAACAGGCCGCATCGAGAGATTGGCCCACTTCCCGTCCCAGTATGTGGATGCGCGACATGTGGATGTTTGGTTGCCTGACAATTTTGAGTCGCTGAAAGCTGCAGGGCAGCGTTTCAATGTGATTTACATGCACGATGGGCAGATGCTTTTCGATGCAAAAATGACTTGGAACCAACAAGCTTGGCAGGTAGACAAAACCATCACACGGCTGATGCAGTCTGGGCAAATTGGCCCCACCTTGGTCGTGGGCGTTTGGAACAATGGCAAGTACCGGCACAGCGAGTATTTTCCTCAAAAGTTTTTGCAACATCTCCTGCCTGGTCCACGCCAATTGCAGTTGGAAGCTAATTTACAAAACAAACCACAAGCGGATGCGTATCTGCGCTTTTTGGTGGAAGAACTCAAGCCCGTCATTGACCGTCAATACCCTACCTTGGTAGGGCCAGACCATACAGTGGTGATGGGCTCAAGCATGGGCGGCCTCATTTCTGTTTATGCCTTGAACGAATACCCGCACGTTTTTGGCGGTGCTGCAGGGCTATCAACACATTGGATCGGTCGCTATGAAGCCAATTCACACATTCCACTGGCGGCCTATGTATACCTGCGCGATCACTTGGCACCACCTCAAGGCCACAAAATTTACCAAGATCACGGCACCACAGAGTTGGACGCGCTTTATGCGCCCTATCAAAACTTTGTCAATCAAATCATTCGGGACAAAGGCTATGTAGAGCAAGGCGCACAGACTAATTTCATGACGCGGGTTTTCGACGGCACTGGCCACAATGAAAATGCATGGGCCGCGCGACTTGAAATACCTGTGTTATTTTTATTGGGCAAATGACCACGGCAAGCAGCAGCTGAACCTGCGCCCATCCAACGCCGCCCCCTTTCGACTGCATTCCATGAACACCACTGAGATTTATCTAATCGCCATGGGCATCGTGTTTACAGTGCCCTACTTGATTTGGCGCTTGGGTCGTACCGAACAGGTCGCGCCTTTGGTTGTCGTCCAAATCATCACGGGCATTCTGTTGGGACCAGGCGTGTTGGGGAATTTGTTTCCAGCGTATTACCAATTTGTCTTCAACCCTTCTGTGGTTCAGTCCTTGAACGGCGTGGCCTGGTGGGCGGTGATGCTGTTTGTTTTCCTAGCGGGCATTGAACTCGACTTGAGCCAAGCGTGGGCCGCAAAAAAAGAGAGCGCACTGACTGCAGGCTTGGCTTTGTTGGTGCCTTTGATTTTTGGCGCAGTTGCAGCGAGTTTCATCAACTCGGGACAGATGGGTGCAGGGTGGACAGGGCCCTTGGCCAAAGACTGGCAGTTCACCACGGGCGTGGCCATGTCTTGCGCAGTGACTGCCTTGCCCATTCTCATTTTGCTGATGGAAAAACTTGAAATTTTGAGGCAACCCCTGGGCCAGAGAATTTTGCGTTATGCAAGCTTGGATGACATTGCCATTTGGGGCGTGCTGGCACTGATTCTGATGGACTGGGAGCGCATGGGCAAACAGGTCTTTTTCTTGCTGGCCTTTGGCGTGTTGAGCTGGGTTCTGCGTCGCTTGATGAAAGCCATACCTGCAGCAGATCGATGGTACGTGGCCTTGATTTGGCTCATTGTGTGTGCTTTGGGCGCCGATTGGTCGGGCCTGCATTTCATGGTAGGGGCATTTTTGGCAGGGGTGGTGATTGATGCCAAATGGTTTGATCAAGCACAAATGGACCTGCTGCGAAAGCATGTCTTGTTGGTCATGATGCCCGTGTTCTTTTTAAGCACGGGGCTGAAGACCAACTGGGCCATCGGCGGCACCTTGGTTTTTGTTGCGGCAGCTTTGTTGCTGCTGGCTTCTGTCGCTGGTAAGTTGCTAGGGGTTCGATTGGCTGGCCGTATTTTGGGTTGGCCCGCTGGCGAGGCGTCTGTGATTGGATGGTTGCTTCAAACCAAAGCCTTGATCATGATTATTTTTGCCAACATCTTGCTCGACAAACAAATCATTTCTTCCGCCACCTTCACAGCGCTGCTGCTGATGGCCGTTGCAAGTACGATGCTCACCACCCCCGTGGTGAGCCCGAAGCTAATGCGAATGAAGAATCAGTCGGCGTAAACACCTGCTGCTTTGATGATGGGGCTCCATTTTGCAATTTCAGCCGCCACGAATTTCTTGTGCTCTGCAGGTTCTACGCGTTTGTCGGTGACAACCACAGCACCCAAGCCTTCTTGCTTCTTGATGAACTCAGGATCTTTCAAAGCCACTTTGAGCGCCGCATTGATCTTGGCGAGAACATCGGGCGGTGTGCCTTTGGGCGCATACAAACCGTGCCAAATGGTGACTTCAAAACCTTTGAGACCTGCTTCTTGCATGGTGGGCAAATCTTTCAGTGCAGGCGTGGTCAGGTGCTTGCTGGTGGTCACCGCATAGGCTTTGACTTTTTTGCCTTCGATTTGGCTGGTGGTGTTGGTGGTTTGATCGCACATCAAATCAATTTGGCCACCCATCAAATCGGTCATGGCAGGCGCGGTGCCTTTGTAAGGCACTGTGGTCATGTCGACTTGAACGGCATTTTGATACAGCAAACCGCACAGGTGTGAGGCTGAGCCTACACCCGCATTGCCCAAATTGATTTTGCCTTTGTTGGCGGTTACCCAAGCGCTCAACTCTTTGAAGTTGTTGGCGGGCAAGCTGGGCTTGCCAATCAGCGTCATGGGCACGTCATTGACCATGCCAACGTATTCGAAGTCGCTGTCAACTTTGAAGGGAATGTTGCGAACCAATGTGGGCATGGTGGCCATGCCGATGTGGTGCAAGAGCAAGGTGTGACCATCGGGGGCTGCTTTGGCAACTTTGTTAGCGCCAATGGAACCACCGGCACCGGCAGCGTTGTCGACCAACAGCACAGCGCCGCCCAAAGGCGCGCGCATGGCTTCTGCCAAATCGCGGGCGACGCGATCGGTTGGACCGCCTGCAGCAAATGGCACCACGAAGGTGATGGGCTTAGAGCCCGGGAAATTTTGAGCGTGTGCCACCAGCGACAAAGCTGCGGCTGCAATTACCAGGATGCGTTTCATCTAAAACTCCTTATCTAGAACCTTTAGTGTAGTGTGCCATAGCAGCCCCCTTACCCCGCGGAAACACTAACTCCTGTAACAGAAAAGGGCTTCATTCTTGACAAATGAAGCCCTTTTGCGTCAGATCAAGGTCATCGCCAGCCTGGCCAGCCACCACGCGATAGCAGCTTACTGATAACTGCGCGCATCCTCAATGACTTTGCCGTCATTGGCCAAGGTCCCTGGGGCCACCAACAGGACGTCACTGCGCAACTTGGTGATGTCGCGAATGGCTTCTGCAATTTGCGCTTTGAGTTCGGCCTCGCCTTGGCCAGCCGCCTGGGTTTCGACATGCAAGGCCATGCTGTCATTGGCCATTTCGCCTTGCACCACCAAACGGGCCTTCAAGGCAGCCGGAAAGCGCTTGACCACTTCGGCCACTTGACCAGGGTGCACAAACATACCGCGCACCTTGGTGGTTTGATCTGCACGTCCCATCCATCCCTTGATGCGCTGGTTGGTACGGCCGGTAGGGCAAGGGCCACTCAAGATGGCCGACAAATCGCCGGTGCCAAAACGAATCAAAGGATAGTCGGGGTTCAAGCTGGTGATGACCAGTTCGCCCACTTCACCTTCAGGCACAGGATCGCCGGTACCGGGGCGCACAATTTCAACAATCACACCCTCATCGACGATCAAACCTTGTCGGGCGCTGGTTTCGTAGGCAATCAAGCCCACGTCGGCGGTGGCGTAGCACTGATAGGCATTGACGCCGCGCTCGGTCATCCAGTCACGCAAGCTCGGTGGAAAGGCTTCTCCAGACACCAAGGCCTTTTTCACAGAAGGCAAGGCCACGCCCATTTCCGCCGCTTTTTCGATGATGATTTTCAAGAAGCTAGGCGTACCGATGTAGCCCGCAGGCTGCAACTCGGCCATGGCTTGGACTTGCTGTTCGGTTTGACCAATGCCGCCGGGAAACACGGTACAGCCCAAAGCATGTGCACCCGACTCCATCATGGATCCTGCTGGCGTGAAGTGGTAGCTGAAACAGTTGTGAATCAGTTCACCCGATTTGAAACCGGCTGCCGCAATGGCGCGGGCCATGCGCCAGTAATCGGCGCGCGCACCTTCTGGCTCGTAAATCGGGCCAGGGCTAGAGAACACGCGAGGCATGTTCTTGCCATAAGCAATGGCACTGAACCCACCGAACACACTGTGGCCTGCAGCACGTGAGGCTTTTTGTCTTTCCAACAGTTCGTATTTGCGAACTACTGGCAACGCGGCCAAAGCTGCGCGTGAGGTGATGTCTGATGCGTTGATGGCTTTGAGGGCATCTGCAAAGGCAGGTGCATTCTTTTGAGCATGCGCGATTTGGGTCGGCAACGCTGCCAACAAAGCCGCTTCGCGTTCTGCAGGCGCGCGCGTTTCCAATGCATCCAGGTGCGTATTCATAAAATTCCTTTGAATGTTTGGAAAATTAAGCCAGCCAGCGCTTGCGACGTTTGTAGCTCTTCACATCTTTGAAGCTCTTGCGCTCGCCACCGCCCATGCCCAGGTAAAATTCTTTCACGTCTTCATTCGTGGCCAAATCTTTTGCCGCACCATCCATCACAATGCGGCCGCTTTCCATGATGTAGCCGTAGTCTGAGTACTTCAAAGCCATGTTGGTGTTTTGCTCAGCCAACAAGAAGGTCACTTTTTCTTTGGTGTTCAGGTCGCGCACGATGTTGAAAACTTCTTCCACAATTTGTGGTGCCAAGCCCATGGAGGGTTCGTCGAGCAACACCATGCTGGGGTTGGTCATGATGGCGCGGCCAATAGCACACATTTGCTGCTCGCCTCCCGAGGTGTATGCCGCTTGAGAGGTGCGGCGCGTTTTGAGTCGAGGGAAATAGTTGTAGACTTTTTCTAAGTTGGCTGCAATTTCGCCCTTGTCTTTGCGCGTGTAAGAGCCTGTGAGCAAGTTCTCTTCAATGGTCAAGTGGGCAAAGCAATGACGGCCTTCCATCACTTGGACCACACCGCGTTGCACCAAATCTGCGGGTGACAAGTTTTCGATGCGCTCGCCGCGCAGTTCAATCGAGCCCTTGGTGACCGCACCACGCTCGCCTTGCAACAAGTTGGACACTGCACGCAGCGTGGTTGTTTTGCCTGCGCCATTACCACCTAGCAAAGCCACGATGCTGCCTTCTGGCACTTGCAATGACACGCCCTTTAAAACCAAGATGACGTGGTTGTAAATGACTTCAATGCCGTTGACGTTGAGAACAATATTTTTAGCGTCCATGATGACCCTGCTCAATGAATTTGAAACTCCACCTCAAACCTGCACGCAGGTCTGAAGAAGAGGGGCGGCATTTGAAAATGCCACCCGCTCCTGCGTCAGATTAAGACTGGCAGTCTGCAGGTGTACGGCGTGTCAGTTTTTTCTCTGCAGCGTACTTGTCAGCAAATTGCTTCACGAGTGGCTTGATGATGGAGGTGTCAGCTTCGATCCAATCAGAGCTGTAGTTCCATTTTTTGCCATCCCATGTGTGCAAGCGAGCCGTGCGTGAACCTTCGTGGTCGAGGCATGAAGTGCTCAGGGGCTTCATGACTGTGTCTAGGCCAAGTTTCTTCAGGGCTTTGTCGTCCATGTTCAAGTTTTCCAGACCCCAACGGATTTGGTCGCCATTGACCACTTTGCCTTTGCCGAAGCGCTCTTGCGCAGCGCGCACGCCTTCAACCGCCAGGGCAGCACTCACCAAACCACGGTTGTACAAAGTGGTGCCCACTTCGTCAGCGGGGCCGGTGCCTTGCTTCTTGTCATGCACGTGCTTCTTGATGTCTTCCAACACTTTTCCACCAGGGCCAGTGGCTACCAAGCCAGAGTAACCTTTGGCAGCTTCGCCCACGTCTTTGACGTCGGGTTCAGCAGCAGACCACCATACGCCATACATCTTGTCGCGAGGATAGCCAGTGGCCACCGCTTCTTTCAAAGCGGCAGAGTTCATCACACCCCAACCCCACAACAACACGTAGTCGGGGCGGGATTGACGAATTTGCAACCACGTGGCTTTTTGCTCCACGCCTGGTGCTGTCACGGGCAACAATTGCAAGTCATAACCTTGCATCTTGGCGCGCTCTTGCAACAAAGGAATGGGCTCTTTGCCGTAGGGGCTGTCGTGGTAAACCAAGGCAATTTTCTTGCCTTTCAAGTTGCCATTTTCTTTTTTGGTGAGGTGCTGCATGATGATGTCAGCGCCAGACCAGTAGGTACCCATCAAGGGGAAGTTCCACTTGAACACACCACCATCGCTAGACTCTGAACGACCATAGCCGCCAGTGATCAAGGGGTTTTTGTCAGTGGGGGCTTTTTCAGTCAAAGCGAATGTGATGCCAGTTGACAAGGGTTGGAAGATGCCGCCTTGTGCTTTGCCTTTCAGGCGCTCGTAGCATTCAACACCGCGGTCGGTGGCGTAGGCTGTGTCGCACTCTTCAAAAGTGATCTTCACGCCGTTGATGCCGCCATCACGGGCATTGATCAACTTGAGGTAGTCGGCATAGCCGTTGGCCCATGGCACACCGTTGGGTGCATAAGCACCTGTACGGTAAGGCAGCACGGGGAAGAATTGTTCTTTGGCTTGTGCATAGGCAGCAGTGCTGACCAATGCGCTGGAAGCAGCCGCAGCCACCACCGATGCAGCTAGAACGAGTTGACGAAGCTTCATGGTTTGTCTCCTGTTGAAAATTAAAAAGAAGCAGTGAAAAAACTTGGTTTGAATACTGGCAACTAAATTAGTGAGGGAATGGCCAGACGCGCATTTTTTGTTTACCCACACTCCACAATTTGGCCAAACCGTGGGGTTCCACAATTAAGAACCACACAATCAATGCGCCAAAAATAATTTGCTCAGCGTGCGTCAGGGCAGCCGTGCTCACTTCTACGCCCACCAGCGAGCCCAGAACCGGCAAAATCAAGTTAATGGCAATGGGCAAAATCACAATGAAAGCAGCGCCAAAGAAGCTGCCCATGATGGAGCCCATACCACCCAAAATGACCATGAAGAGCAATTGGAACGAACGGTCAACAGAGAAGGCGGCTGGCTCCCAAGAACCCAAGTGAACAAAGGCCCACAACGCGCCAGCCACGCCCACAATGAAGGAGCTGACCGCAAATGCACTGAGCTTGGCGTACATAGGTCGAATGCCAATGACCGCAGCCGCCACGTCCATGTCGCGGATGGCCATCCACTCACGACCAATGGCACCACGCACCAGGTTTTTGGCCAACAAGCCAAACACCACCAAGACACTTAAACAGAAAATGTATTTTTGCAAGGGCGTGACCACATCAAAGCCAAAGGCGGTGAGGTTGGCCACCGACGCGGTGCCAGATGCTGAGTCGTTGGTAAACCACTTGATGCGCAAGAAAGCCCAATCGCAAAAGAACTGTGCAGCCAAGGTGGCCACAGACAAATACAAACCCTTTACGCGCAAGCTGGGAATGCCAAAGAAGATGCCCACCAGCGTGGCAAAGAAGCCACCGACCAACAAGGCCGCCACCAACGGAATGCCCTCTAAGCGAACCCAGCAGTTAAAGGCAGCATAAGCACCCACCGCCATGAAAGCGCCTGAACCCAAAGAAATCTGGCCGCAGTAACCCACCAAGATGTTCACGCCCAAAGCGGCCAGCGACAAAATGAGGAAAGGGATCAGAATGGCGCGCATCATGTATTCGTCGGCCAACAAAGGCACCGCGAAAAATGCAAACGCAACGATGAGCAAAACACCCCAGCGGTCTTGCGCGATGGGGAAAATTTGCTGGTCAGCTTTGTAGCTGGTTTTGAATTGGCCGTTTTCTCTGTAAAACATAAATTCTTTCTGCGATCGTGAATGTTCAGTGCTTGCGTTTGGGTTTAAACGCGATCGATGATCTTTTCACCAAACAAACCTTGAGGGCGGACGAGCAAGAAACCCAAGGCCAGCACATAGGCAAACCAGATTTCAATGCCGCCACCTACATAAGGGCCCAAGAAAACTTCAGACAACTTCTCGCCTACACCGATGATGAGGCCGCCAATGATGGCACCAGGCACGGAAGTCAAACCGCCCAAGATCACCACAGGCAGTGCGCGCAACGCGACTGTTGACAGTGAGAATTGCACGCCCAATTTGGAACCCCAAATCATGCCGGCCACCAAAGCCACAATGCCCGCAACGCACCACACAATGACCCAGATGCGATTCAAAGGAATGCCAATCGACTGCGCCGCTTGGTGATCGTCGGCCACAGCGCGCAATGCGCGGCCAGTAGTCGTTTTCTGGAAGAAGACACTGAGGCCTGCCACCAAGACAGCCGCAATGGCCGCTGCCACCAGGTCTTCTTGGTTGATCATGATGCCGCCTTCAAAGGCTTTTTCGAAAGCCATCAAAGGTTCTTTGGGCATGCCAATGTCGATCTTGTAAATGTCGCTGCCAAAAATGGATTGGCCCACACCGTCCAAGAAATAGGTAATGCCCAAAGTGGCCATCAACAAGGTGGTGCCTTCTTGATTGACCAAATGACGCAACACCAAATACTCAATGACCCACGCCACGATGAACATGACGGCTGCAGCCAATGCAAAGGCAATCAGGTTGGCCGCCACAGGACTGGTGATGCCTGCATACGCAGGAATCCATTCAGCAAAACGCGCCATGGCCAAGGCTGCAAACAACACCATCGCGCCTTGCGCAAAGTTGAACACACCCGAGGCTTTGTAAATGAGCACGAAGCCCAAGGCCACCAAGGAATAGAGCATGCCGGCCATCAGACCGCCAATCAAGGTTTCAAGAAAAAATCCCATTTTGCTGTCCTTGTGCTTAGTGTGAAGTGCCCAAATAGGCACTGATCACTTCTTCGTTGTTGCGTACTTCTTCGGGGGTGCCGTCGCCAATTTTTTTGCCGTAGTCGAGCACCACCACGCGGTCGGAAATGTCCATCACCACGCCCATGTCGTGCTCAATCAAAACAATGGTGCAACCAAACTCATCGTTGACGTCCAAGATGAAACGGCACATGTCTTGTTTTTCTTCGACGTTCATGCCGGCCATCGGCTCATCGAGCAACAAGACTTGCGGCTCCATGGCCAAGGCGCGACCCAAGTCGACGCGCTTTTGCAAACCGTAGGGCAGCTGGCCCACTGGCGTTTTGCGATAGGCCTGAATTTCCAAGAAATCGATGATCTCTTCCACACGCTCGCGGTGTTTCATTTCTTCGTTTTCGGCAGGGCCGATGCGCAAGGCTTGCATGAGCAAATTGCTCTTCATGCGCAAGTTACGACCGGTCATGATGTTGTCGATCACGCTCATGCCCTTGAACAAGGCCAAATTTTGGAAAGTGCGTGCCACGCCCATCTCGGCCACTTGGCGGCTGTTCATGTGGTCAAAGGTTTGACCGCGGAATGTGATGCTGCCCTCTTGCGGGGTGTACACACCATTGATGCAGTTGAGCATGGAGCTTTTGCCGGCACCGTTGGGGCCAATGATGGCGCGTATTTCATGTTCTTTCACATTGAAAGAAATGTCGGTCAGCGCCTTCACGCCACCAAATCGGAGGCTGATGTTTTGAACGTCGAGGATGACGTCGCCAATGTGTTTTGTCATGCTGCTGCCTTCACGGGGGCAAATGTTTTAGCGTCAGAAATTTTGAGGGTGGCGCTGACACTGCCAGTGCGACCGTCCTCAAACTTCACAACCGTTTCAATGAACTGCGTGGTCAAACCGCCATACAAGGCATCGACCAAGGGCTGGTATTTTTCTGCAATGAAGCCACGGCGAACTTTGTTGGTGCGGGTGAGTTCACCATCATCGGCATCCAGTTCTTTGTGCAAGACCAAATAGCGACTGACCTGGCTACCAGCGAGCAATTCGTCTTCGGCCAAGTCGGCATTGACTTGCTCTACACACTCTTTGATCAACTCATAAACTTCTGGCTTTTGAGCTAAGTCGGTGTAACCGGCATAAGGCAAGTTGCGACGCTCGGCCCAGTTGCCCACCGCATCAAAGTCGATGTTGATCATGACGCACACTTTTTCACGTTGGTCGCCATAGGCCACAACTTCTTTGATGTGCGGGAAGAACTTGAGCTTGTTCTCGACGTACTTGGGTGCGAACATGGCGCCGTCATTGCTGCCGCCTTTGATGCGACCCACGTCTTTCACACGGTCGATGATTTTGAGGTGGCCATGGCTGTCGAGGAAGCCGGCATCGCTGGTGTGATACCAACCATCGGCCGTCAACACTTCGGCTGTGGCTTCTGGGTTTTTGTAATAGCCCTTGAGCAAGCCTGGCGACTTCACCAAGATCTCGCCGTTGTCGGCCACCTTGATTTCAACACCACGGCAAGGCACGCCCACCGTGTCGGCGCGCGCTTGGTTGTCGGGCTGCAAGCAGACAAACACCGCGGTTTCGGTGGAGCCGTACAACTGTTTCAAGTTCACGCCAATGGAGCGATAAAAGGTGAACAAATCGGGGCCGATGGCTTCACCGGCGGTGTAGGCCACTCGCACACGGCTAAAGCCGAGGTTGTTGCGCAAGGGACCGTAGACCAACAAGTTGCCAAGGCCATACATGAGGCTGTTGAACAAACCAATCGACTCGCCATCCATGCGCTTGGGTCCGACTTTTTTGGCCAAGCTCATGAAGTACTTGTACATGTTGCGCTTGAGACTGCTGGCATCTTCCATGCGAATGCTCACGCTGGTGAGCATGCCTTCAAACACGCGGGGTGGTGCGAAGTAATAGGTTGGGCCAATTTCTTTCAAGTCGATGGTGACCGTGGCGGCCGACTCGGGGCAATTGACCACATAACCGGCCACCAACCACTGTGCATAACTGAAAATGTTTTGACCAATCCAAGCGGGTGGCAAATAGGCCAGCACGTCTTCGTTGGAGGTGAGGTGATCGAACTCGGCGCCGGCTTGTGCGCGGTCAATTAAAGTACCATGCGTGTGCACCACACCTTTGGGATTACCAGTGGTGCCCGATGTGAAGAACATGGCGGCCACGTCTTCTTTAGCGCCCATCTCCACTTGCTCTTTGTAGAAGTTGGGGTGCTGTTTTGCAAACACGGCACCTGCAGCCAATAACTCATCCACAGAACCAAGGCCAGGCTCGTCGTACTTGCGCAATCCTCTGGGGTCATCGTAATAAATGTGTTCGAGCGCGGTGTAGGTTTCGCGCACTTCCAGCATTTTGTCGACTTGCTCTTGGTCTTCCACCACGCACAAGCGCACTTCGGCGTTGGTCATGGGGAACACACACTCAGCAGCCACCGCATCTTGGTACAAAGGCACTGGGATGGCGCCCAAAGACTGCGCAGCCAACATGGTGGCGTACAAACGGGGACGGTTAGAGCCCACCACGATCATGTGCTCACCGCGCTTCAGGCCAGCTTGGTGCAGGCCACAGGCCATGTGGGTCACCATGGTGGCCATGTCTTGCCAGCTGATGGTTTGCCAAATGCCATATTCTTTTTCACGCATGGCCGGCGCAGTGGGGCGCTGGGCGGCATGTGCCAGAAGCAATTGAGGAAAGGTCGTCTGCATACGGGTCCTGGTTAGGTCACCGTCTCGTCCAAAAAGAAGAGACTTGTTGATTTCTTGGACTGGATGCTAGACTTTGATTTGACGTCAAGTTGTCGTTTCGACGACAATCTAAGGTATCGCCCACTAGGATTTTCCCTAGGATTTTCAACGTCTTACATGAAGTTGACATGACATCTGACCTGCATCAAAGAAGACGTCCCCCAACCGATGAGGAGTTGGGCAACATTCCATGGCTGCCTTTGCTCTTGCCCAAAGAACGTGAGCGCGCCATCAACGCCTTGCGTGTGGGCGACGCCGAAAAAGGTGATTTTGTGTGCCGCGTGGGTCGCCCTGTCACTTACTGGTTTGGCACGGTGTCTGGCCTGCTCAAGATGAGCAGCGACAACGAGGATGGCCAAACCATGACCTTCACGGGTGTGCCACCAGGCGGCTGGTTTGGCGAGGGTACCGCCTTGAAGCGCGAGGTTTACCGATACAACATTCAAGCCTTGCGGGCCAGTGTGGTGGCGGGTTTGCCCCTGGAGACCTTCCACTGGCTGATCGACAATTCGCTGGGCTTTAACCGCTTTGTGATGAACCAACTGAATGAGCGTTTAGGTCAATTCATTGCTGCGCGGGAATTTGACCGTTTGAACAACCCCGACTTGCGGGTGGCACGTAACTTGGCCGCCTTGTTCAATCCTGTGTTGTTTTCTGGGGTGGGCGATTTGCTGCGCATCACCCAACAAGAACTGGCTTATCTGGTCGGCTTGTCCAGACAGCGCGTGAACGAGGCCTTGATCCACCTGCAAGAAGAAGAACTGATCCGCGTGGAATATGGGGGCTTGAGAATTTTGGATTTGCAGGGCTTGCGCACGCGCATGATTGACCGCAGAAACAGAGACAATCAGCTCACAGAAAAGATTCTATGAACCAGCCACCCGCCAAACCCACTTTTACCCGCGCGCCTCGTCCGGCGAACGCGGTGTCAACCGCGCACCCCAGCGCGACTGGCGCCACCACGGTGCGCCTGAACAAACGCATGGCAGAGCTAGGAATGTGCTCTCGCCGCGAAGCCGATGCATGGATTGAGCAAGGCTGGGTCTTGGTGAACGGCAATGTGGCAGAAATGGGCATGCAAGTGGGCTCTGCCGATCGCATCACGATCGAACGCGCTGCACAAGCGCATCAAGAACAACAAGTGACCGTGCTGCTGCACAAACCCATGGGCTATGTGAGCGGTCAAGCGGAAGACGGACACGAGCCCGCCATGGTGCTGTTTCAAGCGCGCAATCAATGGTCGGGCGACACCACGAACATTCGGTTCAGTCCTGCACAGTTCAAAGGCTTGGCGCCTGCAGGTCGATTGGACATTGACTCTGTGGGCTTGCTGGTCATGACGCAAGATGGCCGCGTGGCGCGTCAACTGATTGGCGAAGACTCAGACATGGAGAAAGAGTATTTGGTGCGCGTCACCTGTGCCGGTCCGCAGGGCGATATCACAGTGAACGTGCAGGCCCACTTCCCTGCCGCACAAATGCAAAAACTGCGACACGGCTTGAGCTTAGATGGCAAGCCCTTGAAACCCGCGCAAGTGGAATGGCAAAACCCTGAGCAACTTCGTTTTGTGTTGAAAGAAGGCAAGAAGCGGCAAATTCGTCGCATGTGCGAGCAAGTGGGCCTGAAAGTGGTGGGCCTCAAACGTATTCGCATGGGCCGTGTGCATTTGGGTGCCTTGCCTGTGGGGCAATGGCGTTATCTGGGCCCCAAAGAAAGTTTTTAAGATTGAAGGCTTGCACTGCATTCCTATTTCGAGCGCACAAACAACATGAACACGACTGCCATGAAAACTTTGAAACACAGCATCGCCTGGATTTTGGCCAGCGGCCTAATGGCCATCAACGCACAAGCGGCTACCGTCAACGCCATCTGCAGCACCGACCAAAGCTGGTGCGAGATGGCAGCGCAAGCCTTCACCAAAGCCACGGGCGTTACGGTCTTGCAAACCCGCAAAGCCACTGGCGAAGCCTTGGCGCAAATTCGCGCAGAGGCCGCCAATCCCAAAACCGACATTTGGTGGGGCGGCACTGGCGATCCGTTCTTGCAAGCGGCCGAAATAGGTCTGCTGGCCCCTTATCGCCCCGCCTACATCAATGACTTGTATGGCTGGAGCGTGCGCCAATACGCCATGTCTGAAAACAAAGTGGGCGGCTTCTACACCAGCGCCATCGGCTTTGGATGGAACACGGAGTTGTTGAAAAAGAAAAACTTACCCGCACCCAAATGCTGGTCCGATTTGCTCAAGCCCATTTACAAAGGCGAAATTGAAACCTCTCACCCTGCGTCCAGTGGCACGGCTTACACCATCTTGGCGGGCTTGGTGCAGTTGATGGGCGAAGAGGCTGCCTTCGATTACATGAAAAAGCTGAACGCCAACGTGACGCAATACACCCGCAGTGGCACCGCCCAAGCACCCAATGTGGCCAAAGGCGAAGTGGCTGTGGGCGTCAGCTTTATCTTCGGCTTCGATCTTTGGAAACACAACAAATACCCCGTGCAATCCGGCGCTCCTTGCGAAGGCACCAGCTACGAAATTGGCGGCATTGCATTGATCAAAGGCGCACGCAACGCCGAAGCCGCCAAGCAGTATTACGACTGGTTGATGAGCCCAGAAGGTCAAAAAATTGGCGGCCTGTCGGGCAGCTTGCAGTTTCCGGCCAACAAGACCTTCAAGCCCGATCCACGCATCCCCAGCTTGGACGATGTGCGCTTGATCAAGTACGACTTTGAAAAATACGGCAAAGCTTCTGAGCGCAAACGCCTGCTAGACCGTTGGAACAAGGAAGTGGGCGCCCAAGCCCGCTAATTCTCAACCCCCTTGAAATTTCAAAAACCATCCCCAATTCAGGGGTGGTGGGTTGTTTCAACCCTGCGCTTGCCTCTTTATTTGCAAAGGCAAGCACTCTTTTTTAACCGCTTTGTATCGATTTGAAGATGACCAAAAAGACCCATGCCTTTCAGGCCGAAGTAGCCCAGCTGCTCCATTTGGTAACGCATTCGCTGTATTCCAACCCCGAAATTTTTGTTCGCGAGTTGGTGTCCAACGCGTCCGACGCTTGCGACAAGCTGCGCTTTGAAGCGCTCAACAACGATGCGCTTTATGAGAACCAACCCAACTTGGAAGTTCGTTTGTCATTTGACACCGAAGCCAAGACACTGACCATCGCTGACAACGGCATTGGCATGACGGCGCAAGAAGCCATCGACAACTTGGGCACCATTGCCAAGAGCGGCACCAAAGACTTCATGAGCAAACTGTCGGGCGATCAAAAGTCTGATGCGCAACTCATTGGCCAATTTGGCGTGGGCTTCTATTCGGGTTTCATTGTGGCCGACAAGATCACAGTCGAAACACGCCGTGCAGGGGCAACGGCGTCCGAAGGCGTGCGCTGGATCAGCGGCGGTACAGGCGACTTTGAAGTTGAAACCATTGAACGCGCACAACGCGGCACCAGCATCATCTTGCATTTGCGCGAAGACGCCTTGCAATACGCCAACACTTGGAAACTGAAAGAAATCGTTGGCAAATATTCCGACCACATCAGCTTGCCCATCTTGATGGAAAAAGAGGAGTGGAAAGACGGTGAACTCATTGGCAAGGACGAGAGCGAAGGCCGCAAACCCGGCGGCATGGTGAAGACTGGTGAGTGGGAAGCCATCAACAAAGCCACCGCTTTGTGGACCCGCCCCAAAAAAGACGTCACCGACGAACAGTACAAAGAGTTCTACAAGCAAATCAGCAAAGACTTTGCCGAGCCGCTCACCTGGACACACAACCGCGTGGAAGGCAGCACCGAGTACACACAGCTTTTGTACATTCCTTCACAAGCCCCGCATGACTTGTGGAACCGTGATAAAAAAGCCGGCATCAAGTTGTACGTCAAGCGCGTCTTCATCATGGACGATGCCGAAGCGCTCATGCCCAGCTACTTGCGCTTTGTCAAAGGTGTGGTCGACTCTGCGGATTTGCCTTTGAACGTCAGCCGTGAGTTGCTGCAAGAAAGTCGTGACGTTAAAGCCATTCGCGAAGGTTGTACCAAGCGCGTGTTGTCCATGTTGGAAGACTTGGCCAAACACAACGAAGCGCCTAAGGCTTCTGAAGATGGCGTGACCGATGTGGTGAGCGAAGAAGACAAAGCCAAACAAGGTCAGTACACCCGCTTCTACAAAGAGTTTGGCGCGGTACTCAAAGAAGGCTTGGGCGAAGACTTTGGCAACCGCGAGCGCTTGGCCAAACTCTTGCGCTTCGCCTCCACTTCATCTGACGAAGTGAGCGTGTCCTTGGCCGACTACAAAGCGCGCATGAAAGAAGGCCAAGAAGCCATCTACTACATCACCGCGGAAACACTGGCCGCTGCCAAGCACAGCCCTCAATTGGAAGTGTTCAAGAAGAAGGGCATTGAAGTCTTGCTCATGACCGACCGCGTAGACGAGTGGGCCTTGAACTTCATGCACGAGTTTGATGGCACCCCCATGCAAAGCGTGGCCAAGGGCGCCTTTGACTTGGGCAGCTTGCAAGACGAAGAAGAAAAGAAAGCAGCTGAAGAAGCCGCTGAAACCTTCAAGCCTTTGCTGGCCAAATTGAAAGAAGCTTTGAAAGACAAAGCCGAAGACGTGCGCGTCACCAGCCGCTTGGTGGACTCACCTGCTTGCCTGGTGGTGACCGACAACGGGATGAGCATGCAGCTGGCACGCATGTTGAAGCAAGCGGGTCAGCAAGCGCCTGAATCCAAGCCTGTGCTGGAAGTCAACCCTGAGCATGCGCTGGTCAAGAAGCTCGAAGGCTCTGTGCACTTCCATGACTTAGCCAACATTTTGTTTGACCAAGCTTTGTTGGCTGAAGGCGGCATGCCAGATGATCCAGCAGCTTATGTGCGCCGTGTGAATGCGCTGTTGGTTTAATTCAAACCATTTGCATTTCAATGAACAAGCCGCCTTCGGGCGGCTTGTTCGTTTCTGCTCAAACCACCAACAGCGGTTCTTGCATTTGCTCGATCTGCTCTTCCAACATTTGAACTTGGCCGCGCCAATAATCAGGCGTGCCAAACCACGGAAAGTTGATCGGGAAAATGGGGTCGTCCCATCGGCGGGCTAGCCACGCGCTGTAGTGCACCAAGCGCAGTGTTCGCAGCGGCTCAATCAAGGCCAGTTCACGTCGATCAAAATCACGTACTTGCTCATACCCCTCCAGCAACATGCTCAGTTGACCTGAGCGCTGCTTGCGATCTCCCGACAAGAGCATCCACAAGTCTTGCACAGCAGGTCCCATGCGCGCATCGTCTAAGTCCACAAAGTGCGGGCCACCGCCTGGCAGGTCTGCAGGTGTCCACAAAATATTGCCTGGATGGCAATCGCCATGCAAACGCAACATTTGAAAATGCGGCCAATCGCTGCCATGCGCAGACCCTAAGCCAGCGGCATGCATCACGTCCATGGCCTGTTGCCACGCATCTTGCCATGCGCGCTCGACTTCCATGGGAATCGCTTTGTGCTTGAACAACCAATCCTTGGGCTCTTGCATGAAGGTGTCGATGCTGAGGGCGGGACGATTGTGAAAGGGCTGGGCAGCCCCCACGGTATGAATGCGCGCTAGAAAACGGCCAATCCACTCGAGCACTTCGTCATCGTCCAACTCAGGCGGACGACCGCCGCGTCGTTCACTGACGGAAAAAGAAAAACCTTGAAACGCCTGGCCCTGCAAAGCAAGCTTCGCAGAATTTTCTGCAAACGCTTTGTGATGCAAGGTGTGGCCTTGCAAATTGAGCGGCGGCACCACGGGCACTTCTGCAGCGACCAACTCCGCCGCAAAGTCATGTTCTTCTTGAATCTGCGCATCTGTCCAACGACTGGGCCGGTAAAACTTAGCGACCACACTGGTGGGCACAGGCGTACCATCGGTTTGCGTGGGTGTGCGCTCGGTCTCCAATTGAATTTGATAGACGCGGTTTTCGTAGGAGCTGAGCGCCGTCAGGCGACCATCGCCCATCAAGGCGATGTCGGCCAATGCATCGAGAACGGCATCAGGCGTGAGTGAAGCATATGGATGCAAAGCGTCCCACTCGGATGGCCCTTGGGGGACTTCATTTGTCATTCAATGTTCCTAAAAATTCAAACGGCACATCTTGCTTGACCAAGATGACGGTGCATGGCGCGTTCATGGCCACCTTGATGGGTACAGTGGCTACAAAGCGCTGCATTTGCAGACCATGCGTGGCCGCACCCATGATCACCATGCCAACCTCATTGCTTGCAGCATACGTCACCAGTGCATGCGCCACATCGCTGGCTTCCAGCACGTGAAACGAAACTTGATGATCGTGCAAATCCAAGCCTTGTGACCATTGCTGCATGCGCGCCAAGTGCATGCGATGCACACTGCTTTCGCTTTTGCTTGAATCGGTACTGCTGGTGTCATTGGGCGATATGACCGTCACGCATGCCAAACGCGCACCCGGTCGAATGCCCAAAGATCGATCGACCGCTTCGCGCAGCGAATACCACGTGGCATCGCTCACATCGGCGTGTGGCAAGGCCACCATCAAGATCGGTACTTCTTTGATCTGCTTGGAAGGCAAGGGGCTGGGCTGGTAATGCATGCCCGCAGCTTTCAGCCATCGCTTGAAATGCTCTCTAAAGCCAGTGCCCTTGATTTGTTGACCGCGCTCTGTGATGCGAATTTGATCGGGGTTGCCCAAGTCCATGGCCAAGTGAGCCGCCGAGGGATATCGCTTGGCAGCCTCAGGATGCAGGCACTTCAAAATCACTTCTTGCAACCATTCCGGCACCAAGGGGTTGCGCTTGCGAGGTGGCACAGGGTCCATCCACAAACGCTGACGCATGCCGCCCGCTGTGGCAGGCTCGCCAAACGGCAATTCGCCAGTTGCCAGCTCGTACAGCATCACACCGATGGCAAAAATGTCTGAACGGGGATCACCGCGCACACCCACCACTTGTTCAGGTGCAATCCACGCAGGTGAGCCCACCGCTTTGCGCATTTCTTCAGCCAGCAGATCCGGGTAATGTGCATGGCATGACAAACCAAAATCTAACAACACCACTTTGCCGTTGGGGCGGATCAAGACATTGGCTGGCTTGAGGTCTAAGTGACACACGTTTTGTTTATGCAAACTGTGCGCTGCATGCGCCAACTCAGCACCGACACGAGCAATGGCCCTGTCGTGTAAACCTGCTTGAAATAATTCTTTGTGAAAATTCTCGCGCCAGGTTTCAAGTGTCGACCCCTGCACATATTCCATGACCAAATAAGGCGTGCGAGACAAATCACCGGCTGCCACAAAGCGCGGCACATGGGAGCCCGACAGTGCGGGCAAGATTTGATGCTCAACCTCAAAGCTCACAATGTTTTCTGCACCATCGCCAGCCGTCATGCGCGGAATCTTCATGGCCATCGGGAACTCTGATTCGCGGCGTGTGCCGTCTTCGCTCAAAGCGTACTGAACGGTGTAGATGTGCGCCATGCCACCGGCATGCAAACAAGCTTGAATTTCAAAGCCATCGATCACATGGCCAGGATTGAGAAGTTTCATCGCCCTAGCGCCAATCGTTCAGCAAAAAAATCGGGCAGCCCTGCTTCGCGGATGGCCGTGGCGGCGGCTTGATGGTCATACGGCACTCGGTGGAAACTCATGCGCCCTGCTGTCTCATCGTAGAGGGCATACATCGCTTCGGGTTTGTGATCCCGCGGCTGCCCGACCGATCCCACCGTCGCCACCCATCGGCGGTGCGAAGGCATGGGCACCTGCACACCCGCTGTAGGTACGAACTTCATCATGCTGTGACCCGTGCCACGGTAGTACACCGTTTGGTGATGCACATGGCCCACCACCACATGACGTGCATCGAAGTGTTGTAAGGCATGGTCTGCGCACAAGTCGGCGGCGCGTTCAGAGTCGACGTAATGCCAACGCTCGGGGGCATGTGCGCTGGCATGGACCAACAGCAGCGGCCCCGACAAGACCGTCAAAGGCAAGGCATTTAAAAAGCCACGCTGTGAAGCGTCCAATTGTTCAAAGGTCCATTGGGCTGTGCTGCTGCCCAGGCTGTCATCGCCAACGGGCGGTTTCACCGCCATGGCGTCGTGGTTGCCTTGTAGCACCCACGCACCTTCGTCGGCCAACTGCATGGCGATGTCGACCACTTCCTGAGGATTGCCACCGTAACCCACCAAGTCACCCAGCAAAGCCCACCGGTCAACGCCTTGCGCTTTGGCATGTGCCATGCAAGCATTCAGCGCTTGCAGGTTGGCATGAATGTCTGAGAGCAGCGCAATTTTCACAAGCTCATTTTCCGGTGAAGCGTGCGTCGCGCTTTGCGATGAAGGATTGCACGCCTTCTTTGGCGTCTTCGCTGTTGGACAGTGTTTTTTGGACTGAGATGAACTCGTGCATGGCCACTAGAGGGCCTTGCTCGACAGCCTTTAAAACACTCTGGCGCGTGGCCACCACAGCCAAAGGTGCTTGTGCGGCAATCGATTGGGCAATCTTCAAAGCTTCGCTCAATTGCTCGCCTGCAGGTACCACGCGCTGCACAAAATTCAAACGCAGGGCCTCTGCGCTGCCAAACTCATCACCCGTGAGCAAGTGCAACAAGGCGTTGCCCATGCCCGCACGCTCGGCCATGCGCAAGGTGGCACCGCCCGTGGCCATGATGCCGCGCTTCACTTCTAGCTGAGAAAAACGGCAATCGTCGGCAGCGACCACGATGTCGGCAGCCAGCATCAACTCAATGCCCAAGGTGTAGGTAATGCCCTGCACCGCCACCACCATGGGCTTGGTGCGGCGGCGATAGCCCTCCATGCCCAAGTTGAGCGGATCGACCAAACCCAAGGGCACGGCTTTTTCGCCGCGCTGCATGAGCGGTGCGATGGTGGGCAAATCAAGGCCCGCCGTGAAGTGCTCGCCCATGGCGTGCAAGACGCCCACCCTTAAAGCAGGCTCATCGTCTAGGCGTGTGTAGGCCTCGCCCAACTCGCGGTACATCTTGGGGGTGAAACCGTTGCGCTTGTTGGGTCGGTTGATGCCGATCAACAGCACGCCGTCACGCACTTCCAAGTCAATGCTGCCTTCAGGATGAATGTTTGTCATAAATCGCCTTGCACTCAGAATAAAGACAAGTGCACCCCGTGCACTTGACCCACATCAATATTGGTAAACGCCGTGACCGGTCTTGCGACCCAAACGCCCTGCAGCCACCAACTCTTTCAGCAAGGGGCAAGGACGGTATTTGCTGTCGCCAAATTCTTTGAGGTAAACCTCCATCACGGCCAGGCACACGTCCAGGCCAATCATGTCGGCCAACGCCAGCGGGCCAATGGGTTGGTTACAACCGAGCTTCATACCAGCATCGATGTCGTCGGGTGTGGCCAAGCCTTCTGACAACACAAACAGCGCTTCGTTGATCATGGGTACCAAGATGCGATTGACCACAAAGCCCGGCGCATTCTTCACCGTGATGGGGGTTTTGCCCAAAGCGGTGGCCAAGGCATGCACAGCATCGTGTGTTTCTTCGCTGGTTTGTAAGCCGCGAATAATTTCCACCAAAGCCATCATGGGCACGGGATTGAAAAAGTGCATGCCAATGAAACGATCGGCGCGGCTTGTGACAGCGGCCAATTGGGTGATCGAAATCGACGAGGTGTTGGAAGCGATGATCACATCAGGCGCCAGCATGCCGTCGAGTTGCTTCAGAATTTTGACTTTGAGGTCTTGGTTTTCAGTGGCCGCTTCAATCACCAAGTCGGCTTGCTTTAAATCCTCATAGTGTGTGCTGCCCTGAATTTTGGCCAAGGCAGCGGCTTTGTCAGCCTCTGTGATTTTTTCTTTTTTAAGCAAGCGGTCCAGACTGCCAGACACTGTGGCGATGCCCTTGGCCACTGCCGCTTCAGAAATGTCCACCATCACCACGGGAATGCCTGCGACGGCGCATGCTTGTGCAATGCCGTTGCCCATGGTGCCCGCGCCAATGATGCCTACTTTTTGAATGATCATGATTTGAAAAATGAAAAGTTAAGAAAAAGAAAATGACAACCGAGCATCAAGCCCTGAAACGTTTGCGCGTTAAGGCCAGTGCCACCCAAAACGCAGCCGCAGCAACACCCACCAGCAAACACACGTTGCCCACAAAGTGTTGGGGCCATTGATCGAGGAAAAGTGGCCGCACCATTTCAACGGCGGCCGTCAATGGCAAATACGAGGTGATGGTTTGCAACCACTCAGGCAATTGCGTGCGCGGAAAATAAATGCCCGACAAAAACATCATGGGCGTGAGAAACAAGGTGAAGTAATACGTGAAAAAGTCGTAGCCTTTTGCCAATGCATTGAAGATCAAAGCAATGCAGCTGAAGGTCACCCCCACCAACCACAAAATGGGCCACGCCAACAACAATTTCCAGCTGTGCGTGATGCCCAACACCAACATGACGCCCAAAATGGCGGTCACTGTGAAGATCGCTTTGTAAGCGGCCCACAGCATTTCGGCCATCACCACATCGTCGAGGCGAACCGGTGCGTTCATGATGCCGTCCCACGTCTTTTGCATGTGCATGCGAGAGAAGGCTGAATACAAAGCTTCAAAAGACGCCGCATTCATGGCACTCATGCAAATGCTACCGCTGGCCAAGAACAAGATGTAGGGCACTTGCTGCCCGCCGGTGTTCACCTCGCCCACCAAAGCACCCAGGCCATAGCCAAAGGCCACCAACCACATAAGGGGTTCGGCAATGTTGCCCACCAAACTGGGAATGGCCAACTTGCGCCACACCAACAGATTGCGCAAGAACACAGGCCACCAGCGCATTGAGAGTTGCGGCGGCGCCCATACTGAAGGGATGACATGCTGTGTGTTCATCATGCGTTCTCCCTGATTTGACGGCCGGTGAGTTTCAAAAATAAATCCTCCAAATTGGCAGGGCGGTGCAGACTGCGAATGTGCGGCCAAGCATGCAATGCCAGCAGCAAAGGCTCAGCTTGTGAGGTATAGAAAAAGACCGTTTCGCCACTAACTTCAACACGCGCCGCATGTTGTCTGAGTGGCGAGTCTTTGGCGGCCAAAGCCAAGGCGCCTTGGCCATACAACTCCACCACATCGGGCTCGAGGTGCTGTGCAATCAAATCGCGCGGCTTGCCTTCTGCAATTTTTTGGCCATGGTCAATCACCAACAAACGATCGCACAAGCGCTCTGCTTCGTCCATGAAATGCGTCGTGAGCAAAATCGATTTGCCTTCTTGCATCAGCATTTGCAAACGCTCCCACATCAAATGGCGCGCTTGTGGATCGAGACCTGTGGTGGGCTCGTCCAACATCAGCATTTGTGGTTGGTTGATGAGGGCCCGCGCCAAACTCAAGCGGCGCTTCATGCCACCCGACAATTCACCCGGCTTGGCTTTGGCCTTGCTGGTCAAGGCGCCAAACTCAAGCAGCGGTGAAATGCGCGCTTTGATGTCACGGTCTTTCATGCCGAAATAGCGGCCATAGACCAACAGGTTTTCTTCGGCCGTGAAGTCGGGGTCTAAGGTGTCCATTTGCGCCACCACACCCAAGCGCGATTTGATGGCCAGCGCATCTTGGGGCATCGACAAATTGTCGAAGTAAGTGATGCTGCCTGTATCGGGTGTGGTGAGCCCCAAACACATGCGCAAGGTGGTGGTCTTGCCAGCACCGTTCGGACCAATCACGCCCAAGCATTCGCCAGGGGCGATGTGAAACGACAAATCGTTCACCACGGTGTTGTCGCCAAAGCGTTTAACGAGGTTTTTTACGTTCAATAAATCTGTCATCCCTCGATTGTGCCTCGCAGACCCTTAGGCCAGACTGACCCAAGCCATCAGCGCCTTTAGAAATCTGCGAGAACTTGGTGAAGCGCCCATCAATATGTATACTTATTAAAACCCTCCAATGAGACTTTAAGAACACCATGAACCCCGCCAACCACTCTGACGCTTTGGGCCGCTTGGAAGATTTGCCAGCCGACTACATCGCCGACATGACCGCCCTGTCCATTGCACCGCTGTGGCCGCAATTGCGCGGGCTGTTGCCGCGCGGTAAACCAGCGCGGGCCACCCAGCCTTTTGTTTGGCACTACGCAGAGGTTCGCCCTCAACTCATGCGCGCTGGCGAATTGACGCCGATTGAAAAAGCCGAGCGCCGTGTCTTGGTCTTGTGCAATCCGGGCCATGGCATTGAAAAATTGGTGGCCACACCCAACATTTACGTGGGCATGCAATTGATTTTGCCCGGAGAGGTTGCCCCCAACCACCGCCACACACCCAGCGCCGTGCGCTTTGTGGTGGAGGGTGAAGGCGGCTTCACCACTGTGCAAGGCGAAAAATGCCCCATGCACAAAGGCGATTTGATCCTCACACCGGCAGGTCTGTGGCACGAGCATGGCCACGAAGGCAAGGGCCCCGTGGTCTGGCTGGATGCCTTGGATTTGCCCATGGTTTACAGCATGGAGGCCTCGTACGCCATAGAAGGTCCATCGCAAAATGCCCGCGCTGAGTTGGACGCCTCGCAAACCAAGTACCGCCGTGCAGGCTTGGTGCCCTTTGAGTCTCTTAGCTTGAAAACACGCACCGCATACCCCCAAATTCGTTACCCCTGGGTCGATGTGCGAGAGGCCTTGAATGCCCTCGACAAAGGCACCCCCAAAGACGCTGCGGTTCAACTGGCGTATGTGAACCCCGAAACCGGCGCGCCCTGTTTACCCACGCTGGGCTTCTCTGCGCAGTTGCTGCGGGATGGCTTGGACTTCAGCCCCCGTCCGCGCTCGGCCAGCTCGGTCATGCACGTCATTGAAGGCCGCGGTGAATCGGAGATCGACGGCGTCACCCTGAAATGGTCAGAAGGCGATACCGTGGCCATTCCCACCCACGCACAGATCAAGCACCGCGCCAGCAACGGCAACGCTTACCTGTTCCATGTGGACGACGCCCCCACCCAGCGCGCCTTGGGCTTTTACCAAGAGTTTTAAGCTGGACATAGCGTCCCATCGCGTCTTGTTGGCAGGCAGCAGGGATCCGGCCTGCAAGCCTCCTACAATAAGCTCCCAAGTGAAACGAGGGAGCCCCTGTGTCCGATCAATTGGCAGTATTGCCGCAATACCTCATGCCCAAGCAGGCCATGACCCAACTGGCGGGCCGTTTGGCCAGCGCCGAGTGGGGCAGTTTCACCACTTGGGTGATCAAACGCTTTGTCAAGCGTTACCAAGTCAACATGGACGAAGCCGTTCACGCTGATCCTGCGCACTACAAAAGCTTCAACGAATTTTTCACGCGGCCCTTGAGAGACGGTGTTCGTCCCATGGCGGCAAGCACCTGGGTCTGCCCTGTGGACGGTGCCATCAGCCAATGCGGCCCCATCGACAAAGATCAAATTTTTCAGGCCAAGGGTCATCACTACAGCACGCGTGCTTTGGTTGGCGGCGATGAAAAGCTGGCTGCGCAATTTCAAAATGGCCATTTCGCCACTTTGTATTTAAGCCCACGCGACTATCACCGCATTCACATGCCCATTGGAGGTAAGTTGCTGCGCATGATTCATGTGCCTGGCGATTTGTTTTCGGTCAACCCCACCACGGCGCGAGGTGTGCCAGGTTTATTTGCGCGCAACGAGCGCGTGGTGTGCGAGTTTGAAACTGAAAAAGGACCGATGGTCTTGGTCTTGGTGGGTGCCACCATCGTAGGCAGCATGGCCACCGTGTGGCATGGCCAAGTGAACCCACCGCGTCCTGGCATGGTGCGCGAATGGCGCTACGACACGCAAGATGTGCAACTGCAAAAAGGCGAAGAGATGGGCCGGTTTTTATTGGGCTCAACGGTGGTGATGCTGTTTCCGCAAAACAGCATTCAATTTCCAGCCGATTGGCTCAGCACTCGCCCACTTCGCATGGGCGAGGCGATGAGCAGCATTTAAGCTTTCGTTAAATCTCGATCTTGGAGCCCAACTCCACCACAGAGTTGTTGGGCAATTTCAAGAACTCGGCCGCCGCACTGGCATTCAAGTGCATTTGCGCAAACAACTTTTCACGCCATGTGGCCATGCCGCCACCGATGGTGGGAATGACAATGTCGCGTGACAAGAAGTAACTGGTCGTCATGGGATCCAAATCAGCGCCATGAACTTTCAACTGCTCCAAGGCCTTGGGCAAATCAGGATCATTTTTGAAGCCATAGTTGACGATCACTTGCCAGCAATCGTGATGCAAGGATTCAATTTCCAAGCGCTTGTTCAAACCAATCCAAGGCACCTCATGGCTTCGCACCGTCACAAACAAATTTTGTCGGTGCAACACTTTGTTGTGTTTGAGGTTGTGCAACAGCGCGTTGGGCACGCTGCCAATTTCGGCAGTTAAAAACACAGCCGTGCCTTCCACGCGGGCAGGTGGCGCTACAAAAATAGCTTCCAAGAAATCGACCAAGCCAAATGAATCGGCCTTCATGGATTCGTTCAACAATCGTCGGCCATCGCTCCAAGTGACCATGAGCAAGAAAATGCCGCCGGCAATGACCAGTGGGAACCAACCGCCTTCAAAGAGCTTCATCAAGTTGGAGGCCCAGAATGCAAAGTCAACCACAAAGAAAAACCCGGTGGCGCCAATGCAAAGTGACAGCGGCAATTTCCAGCCGTA
This sequence comes from Limnohabitans sp. 103DPR2, assembly GCF_001412575.1. Taxonomy (NCBI): domain Bacteria; kingdom Pseudomonadati; phylum Pseudomonadota; class Betaproteobacteria; order Burkholderiales; family Comamonadaceae; genus Limnohabitans; species Limnohabitans sp. 103DPR2. Next base: position 138,885 of record NZ_CP011834.1, read on the forward strand.
ACGAATCACAAAGAAAGTGAGCGTGGTGGTGATCAACATGTCGGTACACACCGCAATGCCATAAGCCGCCGCCAAATTGCTGGAAGATTTGAACAAGGCCACCGCCAACACAATCAAAACAAACAAGCCCCAGTTCACAAAGGGAATGTAGATTTGACCCAATTCCTTCACGCTGGTGTGAAGCACTTGTAAGCGGGGCAAGTAACCCAATTGAATCACTTGTTTGGTGACGCTGAAGGCACCGGTGATCAAGGCTTGCGATGCAATCACCGTGGCCATGGTGGCCAAGCAGACCAAGGGGATGAGCGCCCATTCAGGGGCCATCATGTAAAAAGGATTCTTGACAGCCTCGGGGTTGGACAACAACAACGCACCCTGGCCAAAATAATTCAAAGTCAACGCAGGCATCACGGTGGTAAACCAAGCCAGTCGAATGGGCTGTTTGCCGAAGTGGCCCATGTCGGCATACAGCGCCTCGCCGCCGGTGACACACAAGACCACAGCGCCCAAAATGATGAAGGTCGTACCTGGGTTTTCCCAGATGAACATCACGGCATAGTGCGGGCTGATGGCCCACAAAATTTCAGGGTGCGATGCGATGTGGTACAGACCCAAGACGGCAATGGCCGCAAACCAAACCAAAGTGATAGGGCCAAAAAATTTGCCAATGCCCGCAGTGCCGCGTTTTTGCACCACAAACAGAACAAACAAAATCAACAAGGTCAGCGGAATGACCGCCTTCTTAAAGGCAGGCGACACAATCTCCAAACCTTCAACGGCAGAGAGCACCGAAATGGCAGGTGTGATCACGCCATCGCCATAAAACAGACATGTGCCAAAAATGCCAACCATCAAGAGCACTTTGCGCAAACGCGGCTTGTCCTTAACTGACTGTGAGGCCAAGGCCAACATGGCCACCAAGCCACCTTCGCCGTGATTGTCAGCACGCAGCACCAAGGTCACATACTTGACCGACACAATGGTGGTGAGCGTCCAGAAGAAAATAGAAAGGATGCCGTAGATGTTCTCTGGTGTGAAAGCCACATGACCAGAGCCAAAGACCTCCTTCAACGCATACAAAACACTGGTACCGATGTCACCATAGACCACGCCGATGGCGCCAACGGTCAGGGCCATTAAAGAAGATTTGCTTGAAGACACAAAAAATTAGCCCAGCAACCAGTCTGGGCCTTAGTTCAGAATGACCGCGATTTTGCGCCTGTTTTCAAAAGATTGCCATGGAGTCTGTGCTCTAAAAGACAGCGCTGCCCTCAGTTGTTGCAGTGCAGCAACTGAGGGGAATTTACGAATGCTTTAGTCGTAAACTTCGGCTTCGGGGTCGGTGGCTTCCAACTCGTAACTGGCCGCCAACATGGCCAAACGGCCAATCACACCGTACATGTAAAAGCGGTTGGGCACACTGGCACCAGGCTTCATGCCAGGCTGCGGCAAATGTGGGGTGTCGGCAAAGGCCAACGGCACAAAGCTGGCGCCAGGTGCATTCAGGTTCTCGTCCACACCGCGCTCGGCATGCACGCGGTAGAAACCGCCCACCACATAGCGGTCCATCATGTAGACCACAGGTTCGGCCACGGCATCGTTCATGCGCTCATTGGTGAGCACACCTTCTTGGATGATGACGTCGCTGACCACCTGACCGTCTTTGATGACGCTCATCTTGTTGCGCGTTTTGCGGTTGAGCACATCGAGGTCGGCCACATCGCGCACAGTCATGATGCCCATGCCATAAGTGCCATTGTCGGCTTTGACCACCACAAAAGGCTTTTCGTTGATGCCGTACTCTTTGTACTTGCGCTTGATTTTGGTCAGCAAGGCGTCGACGTTGCTGCGCAGTGCCTCAATGCCAAGGCCCTCTGCAAAGTTCACATCGCCACATTGGTTGAACATGGGATTGATGAGCCAGGGGTCAATGCCCAACAACTTGCCAAAACGCTTTGAGACTTCTTCGTAGCTTTGGAAGTGCAAAGTTTTGCGACGCACGCTCCAACCTGCGTGCAAAGGTGGCAAGAGATGCTGCTCGTGCAAGTCTTCCAAAATACCAGGCGCACCGGCCGACAAATCGTTGTTCAGCAAAATGGTGCAGGGGTCAAAGTCTTTCAAGCCCACACGGTGCTTGGAGCGCAAGACGGGCTCAAGGGTCACTTGATCGCCGCCTGGCAACTCAATCGTCGTCAACTCTTTGATCTCGGGATTGATCGAACCAATGCGCACATTCAAACCGGCCATGTGGAAGATGCGCTGAAGTTGCGCCACATTGCTCAAGTAGAACGTATTGCGTGTGTGGTTCTCGGGAATGATCAGCAGGTTTTTGGCCTCAGGGCAGATCTTCTCAATGGCCGCCTGCGCAGCTTGCACCGCCAACGGCAGCATCTCTTGCGACAGATTGTTCCAGCCGCCAGGAAACAAGTTGGTGTCGACCGGCGCCAGCTTGAAGCCGGCGTTTCGAATGTCGACCGAGGTGTAAATGGGCGGTGTGTGCTCCATCCACTCCAAGCGAAACCAACGCTCGATGGCGGGCATGGAGTCGAGCACGCGCTGCTCGAGTTCGTTGATGGGCCCGTTGAGGGCAGTGACTAAATGCGGAACCATAGCAGCCTTTGTTAATTTCTCACTTCACCTTCACCCAGTACGACGTACTTGAGTGATGTGAGGCCTTCGATCCCCACAGGACCTCGGGCGTGAAACTTGTCGGTTGAGATGCCGATTTCGGCACCCAGTCCAAATTCAAAACCATCGGCAAAACGCGTGCTGGCATTGACCATGACGCTGGCCGAATCCACCTCGCGCAAGAAGCGCTGCGCATGCATGTGGTTGCGCGTAAGGATGGCATCGGTGTGATGGCTTGAATAATGATTGATGTGGGCAATAGCTTGGTCGAGACCGTCCACCACCTTGATGCTGATGATGGGCGCCAAGTACTCTTCAAACCAATCTTGCTCGGTGGCTTCCACCAGTTTGGCGCCAGCCACTTGCGACAAGATGGTTTTGGACTTCGGGCAGCAGCGCATTTCAACGCCTTTGTCGGCATACACCTTGCCAATGAGTGGCAAAAATTCAGCGGCCACGCCTTGGGCCACCAACAAGCCTTCGCTGGCATTGCAGGGGCTGTACTTTTGCGTTTTGGCGTTGTCGGCCACTTTGACGGCCATGGCCACATCGCAAGGGTCGTCCACATACGTATGGCAATTGCCATCGAGGTGCTTGATGACGGGCACTTTGGCATCACGGCTGATGCGCTCGATCAAGCCTTTGCCGCCGCGAGGAATGATGACGTCGACATACTCGGGCATGGTGATCAGTTGACCCACAGCTTCACGGTCGGTGGTTTGCACCAACTGCACCGCATCGGCTGGCAAACCTGACTCTTGCAGGGCTTGCTGCACCAACAAGGCCAGCGCTTTGTTGGACTCAATGGCTTCAGAGCCGCCGCGCAAGATGCAAGCGTTGCCGCTCTTGATCGACAAGCTGGCAGCTTCAATGGTGACGTTGGGACGGCTTTCGAAAATCATGCCGAACACACCAATGGGCACACGCATTTGACCCACCCGAATGCCGCTGGGTTGTTGTTTCATGCCCAAAATTTCGCCAATGACATCGGGCATGGCGGCCAGCTGTTCGCAACCTTCTGCACACGTTTCAAGGACCTTGGGCGTGAGGCGCAAACGATCGACCATGGGGGCAGACAATCCGGCTGACTCTGCGCGAGACAAGTCTTTGGCATTGTCGATTTGCAAGGCAGCCGAACTCTCGCGCAGCAAGGCTGCCAAGCGTTTCAAGGCTTTGTTTTTAGATGCCGTAGAGGCTTTGGCCATCAAGGCGGAGGCAACTTTGGCCTGTTGCCCGAGGGTCTGCATGGATGCGTTCATGCCCCTATTTTCGCACTCTTGTGCTCAAACGGGGAACTGACGCTCCCAATTCTCAACTTCTGGCAGCCCTAAACAGTCGTTGTACTCTTTGGAAGTGAGCTGACGCGGCTTGGCCGCCAGGGTGTGGCCGTCGGTTTGCAAGTGCTGCAAGGCCTCGCGCATGGCAAAACCCACCGCATTGCGCAGCAAGGCGGGGTAAATGGCCAAGGCCACGCCATGGGTGTGCAACTGGGTTGCGGGCAAGCCAAGCAAAGGGCCACCGGCATCGATGTTGACGGTGCAAGGAATGGTCAAAGCAGCTGAGATTTGCTTCAGATCGTCCAGCAAGCCGGGATGGGCTTTCAGCTCGACGAACACAGCATCGGCGCCTGCTTTTTGAAAGGCTTGCGCACGGGCAATGCCTGCTGCCAGGCCTTCGGCGCCCACGCTGTCGGTGCGGGCAATGATCATGAACTGATCGTCTTTGCGCGCCGCCACGGCCGCTTCAATTTTGGCAACAGCCTCGCGGAACGGCAACACACTGCGATCGCCCGGCAATTGGGCGCAGCGTTTGGGCGAAATTTGGTCTTCCATGTGGATGGCTGCCACCCCTGCCGCTTCAAATTCTTCAATGGTGCGGCGCACGCCCACCACGTTGCCATAACCGGTATCGGCATCGCAAATGAGGGGCAAGTTGACGCACGCGGCCACGCGGCGGGCATGACCGGACATCAATGACAAGTCGACCAAACCCACATCGGGGCGGCCCAACAAGGTGGCCGACACGCCGTTGCCTGTCATGTAGACCGCTTCAAATCCGAGTTGCTGCACCATGCGCGCGCCATAGCCGTCGTACACGCCAGGCGCCACCACCGCGGGGCCGCCCTGCTGTGCTTGCTTGAGCTTGGCCCGCAACTGTTGACGCAACTGAGTCGGCGTAAGTGCGCGCTGACTTTCTGCAGGGATTGGCGTTGCGCTCATGCTGTGATTTTCCAATCAGGGTATTTTTTCAAAAAGGGAATGAGACCGCCTTCGGCCAAAATGGCCAGGATGGCTTCAGGCACTGCGCCCAAAGGTCGCATTACATGGCGGTTGGTGACCTCTAGTTTTTGGCCAGCCATGTCGATGCGCAGCGTGTCACCTTCTTCAATACTGGCCACATCGCACTCAATCACGGGCAGGCCATTGTTGATGGCGTTGCGGAAAAATTGGCGGCCAAACGAGGGCGCCACAATGGCTGCCACACCCATGCGACGCAAGATGTGAACAGCTTGTTCACGCGACGAGTTGATGCCAAAGTGCGTGCCCGCCACGATGACGCTGCCCGCGACAAAGCGAGACGCAAAACCGGGTGACACCGCATCAAAGGCTTGCGCAGCAATGAAGGCTTCGTCTTTGCCAGGCAAGTACTTGCCCGAGCAATTAAGGTCGGTGTTGACGTCGTCACCCAAACGGTAAACACGTCCTTGAAGGGTGTGATCAAGCATGTGAAGCCTCCCACTGGCCGCCCGCCACAGTGCGGGGATCGGTGATGTAGCCGGTCAATGCCGAGGCCGCCACGGTGGCTGCAGAGCCCAACCAAATGTCGGCATCGTGGTTGCCCAAGCGGCCTTGGAAATTGCGATTGGCACTGGAGATGACCACTTCGCGGTCGCCTGGAATCAGGTGATTGGTAATGCCAACGCAGGTGCCGCAGCCGGCGGCTTCGACGGACGCACCGGCTTCGGTCAAAGCTTCGATCAGGCCTTCACGCGCAGCCGCCAGATAAATTTGGCGTGAAGCGGGCGTGATGATCATGCGCACGCCTTTGGCCACGCGCTTGCCTTTGAGCACCGCAGCGGCTTGACGGATGTCGTCCAAACGGCCGTTGGTACATGTGCCAATTAAAGCGAAATTGATTTTTTGGCTCACCACCTCGTGCGCCGACACGATGTCGTCGACGGAATGTTTGCGCGCCACTTGCGGGGCCAGTTGCGATGCATCGATCTCAAAGTGATCGGCGTAATGCGCATCGGCATCGGCACTCAAAGGCGCGGGCGTTTTGGCGCCATGGGCTTTGAGCCAGGCAAAGGTTTTTTCGTCGGCCTCGAGCAATGCAGCTTTGGCCCCCAGCTCGGCGGCGTGGTTGCACAGCGTCATGCGGTCGTCGATTTCCATGGCCTGTACAGCCGAACCGACGTATTCAATGGCGCGGTAGTTCAAGCCTTCTGCGCCAAATTTGCCCAGCATGTGCAAGGTCACGTCTTTGGCCCAGACGCCAGGCTGCAAGTGGCCCTTGAGGGTGACGCGCACAGACTCGGGAACTCGCAACCACACTTTGCCTGTGGCCATCACGGCGCTGACGTCGGTGCCCTCGATGCCTGTGCCAAACGCATTGAAAGCGCCATACGTCACAGAGTGCGTGTCGGTACCGACAATCAAATCACCGCATGTGAGGTGGCCACCTTCGGGCATCACTTGGTGGCAAATGCCATCGCCAATGTCGTACAACACGCTGCCATGTTCGTCGGCAAATTTGCGCATGGCCGTGTGGCCTTGCGCCGCCTCCACCGTGGGCGGTGGTGAAAAATGATCGAGCACCCAAGCCGTTTTGTTAGCAAAGGGCAAAGATTTGGCGCCCATTTTTTCAACCATGCGGATGGCATTGGGCGCACGTGCATCGTGCACCATGGCGAAGCTGACGTTGGCCACCACCAGGTCACCCGCGCGGGTGCTTGGCAAACCGGCATGGCGCGCCAATAGTTTTTCTGCGAGGGTCAAACCCATGATGTGCTTTCTGAAAAATTAACTGCCTTTGATGTTCGCTTTGCGAACCACACTGCCCCACTTGTCGCTCTCGGCCTTGATGTAACGGGACGCTTCAGCTGGCGTGGTGGGCGTAGGCTCTAAGCCCAGCTTGCGCAATTGCGCCACCACACCGGGATCTTTCAAAGTGGCCACCAAGGCCGCGTTCAAACGCTTGATGACTTCAGGTGATGTTTTGGCAGGTGCCGCAAAGGCATACCAATTGGTTGCTTCAAAACCAGGATAGCCTGACTCTGCAATGGTGGGCACGTTCGGCAAAGCCTCTAAGCGCTTGGCACCGGTGGTGGCCAGCGGGCGCAACTTACCGGTTTGAATGTGCTGCACCGCATCAGTGGGGCTTGAGAAGATGGAGGGCAACACACCGCCAAGCAAATCGTTCATGGCAGGCGCACCCCCGCGATAGGCCACGTGCTGGTTGTTCAAGTTGGCTGCAATTTTGAGCAACTCACCGGCCAAATGACCGCCGCCGCCAATGCCAGATGAGCCAAAGGACATCTTGGAATTTTCTTGGCGTGCTTGTTTCAGGTAGTCGTCAAAGGTTTTGACATCGCTGGCCGAGTTGACCACCAACACATTGCTGAACACCACGCACAAGGTCAAGGCTGCCGTGTCGACAACGGGGTCGTAGTTCAACTTGTTCAAGTGCTGGTTCACCGACAAAGAACCCACGGTACCCAGCATGATGGTGTGACCATCGGGCGTCGCCTTGGTTAACAAGTCGGTGGCAATGTTGCCGCCAGCGCCGGGCTTGTTGTCGATCACGACGTTTTGCTTGAACAACTCGGTCAACTTGGGCACCATGATGCGGGCCACCGTGTCGGAGCTGCCACCGGGGGCAAAGCCCACCAATATTTTGATGCTCTGTGAAGGGAAGTTGCTGTCTGCTGCCGTTTGGGCTTGCACAGAAAACAAAGTTTGGGCACCGAGCAGTGCCACAGTCAACAAGGCTTGACGGCGCAACGACGAAAAAGCAAATGGCATGGCTTGTCTCTCCTGAATTGGGATGCGGTGAGTGTAGGCCCAAGCCCCCTCTTTGCAAGCAAATGACTGGGGTTTGAGCTTGCGTCTGTGAGTTGCCCTCACAGCGCGCCACAAGTCAAATGACTTTAGTTTTTGGCAGCACAAGCGCTGGCTACGCGCAAGGCCAGACGGTGCAATGCTTGCCAGGGGTCGGTAGGCCAATCTGCTACTTTCAAACCTTTGACAATGCCATCCACTTGGTGGGCGTTTTGCAGCAATTGCGCCAGGCGGCTGGCCGACAAACGTGGCAAGACCCGCTCAAATTGTTTTTCGCGAACGCCCCAAATGCGTTGCTCGCGCAAGGCCATGGGCAAGGGCTTTCCTTCGGCCATCGCGTCTTTGACGCGCTTAAGCGCTCGAATGTCTTCGGCCAAGGTGTAGTGCACCAACACCGCAGCTTCGCCTTCAGCTTGTAAGCCATCGAGCATGCGCTGCACACGTGCCACTTGCCCCGACAACACCGACTCTGAGAGTTTGAACACATCGTAGCGCGCCACATTGAGCACGGCGCTTTCAACTTGGGACTGCGTCAGCTCGCCTGCCGGATACAGCAATCCCAGTTTTTGAATTTCTTGGTGGGCCGCCAACAAGTTGCCCTCAACACGGTCGGCAAAAAATTGCAAACAATTTTGGCCATCTTGGCCTGCCACCACGCTTTGCCCTTGCAACTTCAAGCGCTGCGCAATCCATTGCGGCAACTGCGCACGGTCGAGTGAATCAATCTGCACCGTGACGCCGTACTGATCGAGTGCACCAAACCAAGCACCTTTCTTGGTGGCATTGTCCAATCGCGGCAAGATGAACAAGGTCAAGGTGCTGTCATTGCCTTCTGCGGTTTGTGCCAGCTGCTGAATCATGGGGCTGCCTTCTTTGCCAGGCTTGCCCGTGGGAATGCGAATCTCCAACAGTTGCTTGTCGGCAAACAAGCTCATCGAGCCGCCGGCTGCCAACACTTCACTCCAATCAAAGTGCGCACCCGACACCACATGCACACTGCGCTCGGTAAAGCCTTGGCTGCGTGCTGCGGCGCGAATGGCGTCTGCGGCCTCTTGCACCAACAGGGCCTCATCGCCATGCAAGGTGTACAAGCTGCGCAAACCTTTTTGCAAATGCGCTTGGATTTGAGGCAGGGCCAGTTGCATGGGAGAAAACTTTAATCGCGCAACAAGTGCAGGCTTGTCAAAGCGACTTCACGGCGGCCAAGCGTCGCAACATTTGCTGCACGATGTCCACTTGCATGTCGCGGTACATCATGGCTTCTTCAATTTCTTTGGACAAAGCCGCAGACTCCAAGAAGCTCAGGTCGCGCTGCTGCTGCAACTCCACTTCGGGAATCAAATTTTTGCCCTGCGGTGTGCGCAAGCGAAATTTCACTTTCAAGCGCAGTTGCAATTCACGCACTTGACCCGATGCGTTGAGGCCGACCACTACGCGCTCACGAACTTCAGACATCACGTCCAGCACCACCTCACTGGCCGCCATGTCTTTGGCTTCGGTGAAGACGGTCAAGTTGGCATTGCTGGCCAAATGACGGCGCAGGTCTACGCCCAATGCCGATTGACGCGGCAAGATCAGGAACAAAGACTTGAAGGGCAAGTCGGCACTTTGGCGCAATTGAAAACCGCAGCCCGACAAGCCTGCAGCGGCCACGCCACTCAACAGCACGCCACCCGCCATTCTGCGCCCCAAGGTTTGCAGCGATTGGCGACGGGTTAGCAACTGTGGGGCTTTGTTCATGGTGTGTGCTTTGAAGCGATTGGCGTGCGGCAGTGTGCTTACAACACCACGTTGACCAATCGGCCCGGCACCACAATGATTTTCTTGGGCTGCGTGCCTTGCTTGGTCACTTGCTCATGCGCCGCCGCCGCTTGTTCAATGGCGGCTTTGTCAGCATTCGCAGGCACCGTGAGCGAGCCACGCAGCTTGCCGTTGATTTGCAACATGAGTTCAATTTCGTCACGTTGCAAAGCCGTTTCGTCCACACCAGGCCAAGCCACATCGAGCAAATCGCCGCAGCAAGTGCCGTAGCCCAACTCGTTCCACAACTGGAAGGCCAAGTGTGGGCAGGCGGGGTACATCACGCGCAGCAAAATGGAATAGCACTCGGCCAAAGCGGCGTTGTCGTTCACATCTTTGGAAGTCGACAGCGGAGAGTCTTCCAACGTGTTGAGCATCTTCATCAGCGCCGAAACCACCGTGTTGTATTGCATGCGCTCGTAGTCGTAATTGGCTTGGCGCAGCACCGAGTGAATTTCGAGGCGCAACTTCTTGGCCTCGGCACTGAAGGTGATGGGCTGAGAACGGTCGACTGTGAGACCCACTTTCAAAGCGCTTTCCACTTTGACCGCGTAGTTCCACACACGGCGCACAAAACGGTAGCTGCCTTCCACGGCCGCGTCGTTCCACTCCAAAGTGGCTTCGGGCGGTGCCGTGAACATGGTGTACAGACGCGCAGTGTCTGCGCCGTATTTTTCAATCAGGTCTTGTGGATCGACGCCATTGTTTTTGGACTTGGACATGGTGCCCACGCCTTCGTAATCGATGGCGGTGCCCACAGGCAAATCGCCCACCGCATTTTTCAAACGCGCGCCAATGACTTTGCCGTCGTCGGCCAACACGTGCTCGACATCGTGGGGCCAGAAATAATCCTTGCCACCTTTGTCGGTGCGGCGAGAGTAAATGTGGTTCAGCACCATGCCTTGCGTGAGCAACTTGGTGAAAGGCTCGTCCACTTTGACCAAGCCCAAATCGCGCATCACTTTGGTCCAGAAGCGCGCATAGAGCAAGTGCAAAATGGCGTGTTCAATGCCGCCAATGTACTGGTCCATCGGCATCCAGTAGTCGGCGCCTTCGGCCACCATTTGCTCGGTGTTCTTGGGATCGCAATAGCGCATGAAGTACCAGGACGAATCGACAAACGTGTCCATGGTGTCGGTTTCGCGGCGCGCGGGTTTGCCGCACACGGGACACACCACACCTGCGTGGAAGCCTTCGTGTTTGTTGAGCGGATTGCCAGAGCCATCGGGGATGCAATCTTGCGGCAGCACCACAGGCAAATCTTTTTCGGGCACGGGCACGGCGCCGTGTTCATCGCAATGGATGATGGGAATGGGAGTGCCCCAATAACGCTGACGGCTGATGCCCCAGTCACGCAAACGCCAAGTGGTTTTCTTCTCGCCCAAACCTTTGGCAGCCAAGTCGGCGGCCACGGCTTCTAAGGCGTCTTTGAAATTCAAGCCATCGTATTTGCCGGAGTTGACCAGCACGCCGTTGACCTTGTCGCCAAAGCCATCGTGCCACTCGGTGTGGCTGAAGGTCACGCCTTTGGAGGCCACCACTTGCTGAATGGGCAATTGGTATTTGAGTGCAAACGCGAAATCACGCTCGTCGTGCGCTGGCACGCCCATCACGGCGCCATCGCCGTAGCTCATGAGCACGTAATTGCCCACCCACACTTCCACAGGTTTGCCTGTGAGCGGGTGCGTGACGGACAAGCCCGTGCGCATGCCTTCTTTTTCTTTGACAGCCATCTCGGCTTCGGTGGTGCCGCCCTTTTGGCAGGTCTCAATGAAGGCCGCCAAAGCAGGTTGCGTAAGGGCTGCATGCGCAGCCAATGGATGCTCCGGGGCCACAGCGCAGAAGGTCACGCCCATGATGGTGTCGGGTCGTGTGGTGAACACATACATCTTGCCGTCTTGAATCAGCTGACCATCGGCTCCACGAATGTCGTGCGGGAAGGCAAAACGCACACCAGTGGATTTGCCAATCCAGTTTTCTTGCATGAGCTTCACGCGCTCGGGCCAACCGGGCAACTTGTCGCCGGTGACAAAGTCGAGCAACTCTTCAGCGTAATCGGTGATCTTCAAGTAGTAGCCAGGGATCTCGCGCTTCTCAACCACCGCACCTGTGCGCCAGCCTTTGCCGTCAATCACTTGCTCGTTGGCCAACACGGTTTGATCAATCGGGTCCCAATTGACAACCTGCGTCTTGCGATAGGCCACGCCCTTCTCGAGCATCTTCAAGAACAACCATTGGTTCCACTTGTAGTAGCTGTCATCACAGGTGGCCACTTCGCGGCTCCAGTCGATGGCCAAGCCCATGGCCTGCATCTGCTTCTTCATGTAAGCGATGTTTTCGTAGGTCCACTTGGCGGGCGGCACGCCGTTTTTAAGTGCGGCGTTTTCAGCGGGCAAACCAAACGCATCCCAGCCCATGGGCATGAGCACGTTGTAGCCGTTCATGCGCAAATAGCGCGTGAGCATGTCGTTGATGGTGTAGTTGCGCACGTGGCCCATGTGCAGCTTGCCGCTGGGGTAGGGCAGCATGGAGCAGGCGTAAAACTTCTTTTTGCTGGCGTCTTCGGTAACGCGGTAGGCATCGCGAGCGTTCCACTGGCTTTGCGCCGCGGGCTCAACTTCGAGGTGGTTGTACTTGTCTTGCATGATGGTGCAAATTGTAGGTGTTTGGCGGGGTGAATTCCCCGTCAAGGCAGGCACAGGGCCATTAGCGTGCAGGACTGTTGCCCGATCCTGGCGCCGCCACGAAGCCAATGCGGCTCAACCCAGCTTGCTGGGCCAGGCTCATCAGTTCTAAAACCTGGCCATAGGGCACCGATTGGTCCACCCGAAGCTGCACCTCGAGCTGCGGCTTTTGCGTGGCCATGCGCTGGAGGGCCTCGGGCAAGGCGGTCAGGGCAATGGGTTGGTCGTTTAAGAACAGCTCTTGCGCCTGATTCAGGCTGAGCGTGAGCGATTCAGGCGCTTCTCCTGCTTGGGCCGCCTTGGCTTGTGGCAAATCCAAGCGAATGGCGCTGGTGAGCAAGGGCGCCGTGAGGATGAAAATGACCAACAAGACCAGCATCACATCCACCAAAGGCGTGACATTGATGTCACTGAAGGGTTTGGCGGGGGTGGGGCGGGGAAAGCGACCGAAGGCCATGGCGGGTGGGGGGTGTGGGTGGAAGCGCTGCGTTAACGCTGACGACCTGTGAGCAAGTTCAACAGGTCTTGGGCAAAACCTTCCAACTCAATTTCAATGTGGGCAACTTTGCGGCCCAACACGTTGTAGGCCAGCACGGCAGGAATGGCCACCGCCAAACCCGCAGCGGTCATGACCAGCGCTTCACCCACAGGACCTGCAACGCGGTCGAGGGTAATTTGTCCAGCTTCCGCCATGCCACTGAGGGCGTTGAAAATGCCCCACACTGTGCCCAACAAACCCACAAAGGGAGAGATGGCGCCTGCAGTGGCCAACATCAATTGGCCCCATTGCAGTCGACGAACCGTGGCCTGCATGCTGTCGCGCAGCACACGGGTGAGTTGGTGGTCGCGCTCGCCCGCAGCGGCCAAAGTGCCGCCCAACGGCAAGACCGTGGCGTCCAGCATGGGTTTGACGCACTGGTCGCGGTCAAATTGCGCCACTTTTTGCAAGGCGTCATCGAACTGCGCTGCTTGCCAAAATGCCGCAATGCTTTGAGGCACGTCGTGCTGCACACGTTGCAACACTGCCCACTTCCACACAATGACAACCCAGGTGCTGACCGACAGCGCCAGCAGCGCCACAGCCACGAGACGGATGACAAAGTCGCCTTGCAGCCAAAAGGTAAGCAAGCTCATGGGCAGACTTAACGAAGGGAGAGCACGTCAAACATGTCGAACAGGCCCGTTTGTTGGCCTGCCAAGAAACGCACCGCCCGCAAGCTGCCCTGGGCATAGGTGGCACGGCTGGAAGACTTGTGTGTCACTTCGATGCGTTCGCCCGTGCCGGCAAACAAAACGGTGTGATCGCCCACAATGTCGCCACCGCGAATGGCGGCAAAGCCTATGCTGGAAGGATCGCGTTCACCGGTGACGCCTTCGCGGGCATAAACGGCGCAATCTTTGAGATCGCGGCCCAAGGCGTCCGCAATGACCTCGCCCATTTTGAGGGCGGTGCCCGAGGGCGCATCGACCTTGTGGCGATGGTGCGCCTCGATGATTTCGATGTCGTAGCCTGTGGCCAAAGCTTTGGCAGCCATTTCAAGCAGCTTGAGCGTGACGTTGACACCCACGCTCATGTTGGGCGCCATGACGATGGCGATGTCTTTGGAGATGGCTTTGATTTCGGCTTTTTCGGCATCGGAAAAACCGGTGGTGCCAATGACCGCCTTCACGCCCAAGGCTTGACACACTTTGAGGTGCGCCAAGGTGCCTTCGGGTCGTGTGAAGTCAATCAGGTAATGAGAGTTTTGCAAGCCCGCCTTGAGATCGCCTGTGACCAAAACGCCACTGGCTTTGCCCAAAGACGCGCTGGCATCGGTGCCCACCGCAGCGCTGGTGGGCAGGTCCAATGCGCCCGACAAGCGGCAGTCGTCAGACTGGGTGATGGCTTCAATGAGCATGTGGCCCATGCGGCCAGAGGCGCCAGCCACGGCAATGGCGTGGATCGCAGCGCCTGAAGAATGTGTAGAAACTGTGGTCATGGGATTGATCAACGCGAAGCGGGTTCTAGCGGAGGATAAGAAGCGGGCAAGGGCGCAGCAGGCGCAGCGGCAGGCTCGGCTTTGCGAACGGGCACAGGGAATTTGCGCAAGTCTTCGTCTTTGGCTTCGAGCGTGGGCACATTGAGGTTGGGCTTTTGCGCCACCAATTTGGTGACAAACTCGTTTTCGCTAGGCAACTCATCGCCAGTGATCCGGTCTAAGAGCTCGCCTTTGAACCAAACACTCAAGCTGAAGTTTTGGGGTGGGACACCTTGCCGGCGGATGGTGAACACGTAGTCCCAGCGGTCTTCGTGGAACACGCTGGACACCAAGGGGGTGCCCAAAACTTCACGCACTTGCAAGCGGGACATGCCTGGCTTGAGAAAGTCTTTTTGCTCTTTGGACACAAAGTTGCCTTGAACCACCTCAGGGATGTACAAAACCGCATCGGCGGCCACATTCAAGCGGGGGACACTGCAGGCACTGAGCAAGCCCAACAGCAAGGGCATGACAAGACCCAAGGTCCAGGGAGAGCGCAAAGGATGACGAATTTGTTTTTTCATGGATGCTTGGCAGGCCATATGATCGGGTCATTGTAGCGGTAGCATCTGGCTCTGGCACATTTGCCCGGGCCAATCCCCTCTCACTTTCAATTGCAACCGAAAAGACATGGACGAACTCAAAAGTACAGGCTTGAAAGCCACCGTGCCCCGGCAGAAAATTTTGGAAATCTTCCAAAAGGGCATGCAGCGGCACATGACCGCCGAGGATGTGTACAAGCAGTTGCTCAAGGACAATGCCGACATTGGCTTGGCCACCGTCTACCGGGTCCTGACACAGTTTGAACAAGCGGGCCTGCTCAGCCGCAACCACTTTGAAAGCGGCAAGGCGGTCTACGAGTTGAACGAAGGTCAGCACCACGACCACATGGTCTGCCTAGACTGCGGCAAAGTGGAAGAGTTTTACGATGCCGAAATTGAAAAGCGCCAGCACGATGTGGCCTTGGCGAAAGGCTTTGTCATTGCCGACCATGCCCTGAGCTTGTATGCCCATTGCACGCGCAACCCCTGCCCCCATCGTGAACGAGGCTAGCACGCAAGGGCTTTAGCCCATGGCGGCGCGTTGCCGCGCCATGAAGTCTTGGTAGGTGTCAATGCCGCGCATTTGCAAAATGGTGTTGCGCACTGCAGCCTCCACCAACACCGCAATGTTGCGACCGGCCACCACCTGAATCACCACCTTGCGAACGGGAATGCCCAACACGTCTTGGGTGAGTGGTTCTGTGGGAATGCGCTCGTAATCACGTTCAAAGTTTTCACGGCGGACCAAGTGCACGATGAGTTTCAAGCGCATTTTTCGGCGCACTGCGGTTTCGCCAAAAATACCGCGAATGTCGAGCAGACCAATGCCGCGAACTTCTAACAAGTTCTGCAGCAACTCTGGGCATCGGGCTTCAATGGTGGTTTGGTTGATGCGGAACAAATCGACCGCGTCATCGGCCACCAAGCCATTGCCACGCGAAATCAACTCCAAACCCAACTCGCTTTTGCCCAAGCCTGACTCGCCTGTGATCAGCACGCCCAGGCCCAAAATGTCCATGAACACGCCGTGCATGGTGGTGCGATCGGCAAAGTGTTTGGACAAATACGCCCGCAGCACATCGATCACAAAAGCCGACGACTCGGGTGTGGCAAACATCGGTATTTGGGCTCGTTCGCAAACGCGGTACAAAGCTTCAGGCGCCGTTTGGCCATCGGCGAGCACCAAGACCGGTGGCTCGAGGGTCACAATGCGCGACACCCGGCGGACGCAATCCTCTTCCGTGCCACGCGTCAAATAGGCCACTTCGCGTTCACCCAAAATTTGCACGCGGTAAGGATGGATGTAGTTCAGGTAACCCACCAAGTCGGCGCCCGAACGCGCAGCGCGCACGGCCACTTCATCGAAGCGACGCTCTGAAGCACCCAAGCCTGCAATCCACTGCCACTTGAGTTTGCCTCGGTGGTCTTCAAACAGCGCATCAGCGCTGACAGCGGTAGGCTTCATCGCAACCTCGTCTTGTTAAGAACTTCAGGGGCGCCTTAGCTGGCAGGAGACCAGCGGGCAATGAGGCTGTGCAAGGCATCTGCGCTGGGACTGCCTAGCAAACCATCGCGCAAACTGCCATTGCTCAGCAACTCGGCAATTTCAGACAAAATTTCCAAATGCTTTTGGGTGGCCGCTTCAGGCACCAACAAAAAGATCAGCAGCTTCACGGGCTGCTCGTCGGGGGCATCAAAGCCAATGGACTGGGCCAGCTGAAACACAGCGGCCATGGGGGCTTTGAGACCCTTGATCCGGCCATGCGGAATGGCCACGCCATGGCCGAGGCCTGTGGAGCCCAAGCGCTCGCGTGCAAACAAACTGTCGGTGACCAGCGCTCGCGACAGACCATGCAAATTCTCGAACAACAAGCCCGCCTCTTCAAAAGCACGCTTCTTGCTGGTGGCATCAACGCCAACCAGCACTTGTTCAACAGGGAGGATGGCTGCAAGTCTGTTCATATCGAGGGCGGATTATGCACCCTTGGCAAGGGACCGACGAAAAAAAACCGCACCGATGAAGGTGCGGCAGGGCCCAGCTAAAGGAAATGGCAATGAAATTTCACATCATGCGCTTGGGTGCGCTGTGATGATGGTCCGTGATGCGGTCTTTGTGCTTCATCACTTGGCGGTCTAATTTGTCGACCAGCTCATCGACTGCGGCATACAAGTCTTCGTGGGCACTTTCTGCAAACAGATCGTTGCCTTTCACATGAATATTGCATTCAGCGCGCTGGCGTTTTTCCTTTTCTTTTTGCTTTTCAACAGTGAGCAAGACTTTGACATCAACCACTTGGTCAAAATGTCGCGTGATGCGGTCCAATTTACCCGTCACATATGTTCGCAAGGCGGGTGTCACTTCAAGATGATGACCGCTGATCGTGAGATTCATAAATAGCCTCCTGATGCTCTCTTTGTTGAACAACCACCACCCTGCAAAAGGGGGTGGGGTGAAGCCACTATGCGCCCCACCTTTCAGAAAAGCAAGCCAGCGGGGCTAAGCCCTCGAACTTGGTCGGGAGTTCGGTTTTTCAGCCAAAAAGCTGATAGATTCCCATCTTGAAGCCAAACCCTAAGGCGCCGTGGTCCCATGCAGGCGCAGCTTAGACGAGAGCACAAAGCTCAACACACTGGCACTTCCCCCCACCAAAGCCGCCACCCAATAATGGGTCAGTTGACCGTTGCCGTCTCGGCCCAAGATCAGGCCGCCCACCAAGGCTGCGCTGCCCATGGCCAGAGATTGCACCGCGGAGTTCAAGGTCATGAAACTGCCACGCCTTTGCGGGTCAGCAGATGCGCCGATCAGCGCCATGCCCGGAATCATGCGACCGCTCATCACGACAAACAAGATCGACGAGACCACCAAAACGCCCGCTGTCGGCAGTTCGGCAGACAGGGTCATGCCCAACAAAGGCAAAGGCATCAGCAAAGCCAAGCGGCGAAAGGCATAGGCCTTGCCTGCGCGATCTGACCAGTGGCCAATCCAGCGTGCCGTGGCCAAGGTGCTGATGCCCCCAAACAAGTAGACATAAGGGATTTGCTCAGCCTGAAAGCCTGCATTGGCCTGCAAATACAAAGTGATGTAGGGGATGACGGCGAATCCGGCAAACACCATGCTGGCGGACATGGCAAAGGCGCGCAAGTGATTGGGGTCAACCACCACTGCCCGCAAATTGGCCAAGATCACACGCAATGCGTTGCCATCAGCGTGCGTTTGCAAATGGCCTTTGAGACTGGGCAAAATTTGACTAGCCACTGTGGCCACCACAGCGACCATGATGGCGATGGCCACAAAGGGCGCATGCCAATTGAAGTGCGACACCAAGAACAAGGCCAGAGGCACACCGGCCACCGTGGCCACCGAGAAAGATGTCATGACCACGCCCATGGCCCGGCCGCGTCTTTCGAATGGAATCACCTCGGCCACAATGGTTTGCGACAAAGCCATTAATACGCCGCCAAAGAAACCAGATGCCACTCGCGCCACCATCAACCAACCAAAGGAAGGTGCCAAGCTGCAAGCCAAGGCGGCAAGGCCAAACAAGGGGTAGAAGGTCAGCATCATGCGCTTGCGGCCCAAGCGGTCAATGTAGGTGGAGGCCAAAAATCCGGACAAACCCGCTGAGAAGGTATAGGCAGACACCAAGAAGCCAAATTGACCCGCCGAAATGCCAAACAACTGCGTCAGTTGGGGCCCCAGTGGCATCATGATCATGAAGTCGAGCACGCTGGTAAATTGGATGCTGGCCAAAGTCAGCAAGAGCCAGCGCTCTCGTTGGGGCGTCAAAAGTGTCGTCATCTATGGTGTTCCTGAACCACTGACTCTATCATTCGACCATGCATTTGAATGACTTGACACGCAATGCCCCTTTGGGTGGGCCATCGCAACACAGCCCTCCAAATTCAACGCGCAGCTTGGTGCTCATGGGCGGCGGCGCACGCACGGCTTATCAAGCAGGGGCCTTGCAGGCCTTGGCCCAATTGTTGGCTGCTGAGCAAACGTCAGGGCCTTCTGCCTCGGCCCTGAAAGCGGGTGCAACACGTTTTCCTTTTCAAATTTTGGTCGGCACCTCCGCCGGTGCATTGAATGCCACGTACCTGGCCAGTCGCGCCATAGATGGGCTGGACGCCTTGAATGGCTTGGGTGAGTTCTGGCATGGTCTGCATTCGCACTTGGTGTACCACCTGCCCGACACACCATTGGCCAAGTTCAGCCGATGGGCCACCGCCTTAGGCGTTTCCTTGTCGGTGAGGCGGCAAGGTGCCGCATTGGACAGCATGCCCTTGGTCGACACCCTGCATCGCCGCATTGCACTGAACAACATTGCACAAGCTTTGGACAGCGGCCATTTGAAAGCCTTGGCCGTGACGGCCTCCAGTTACACCACAGGTGTGCACTGGACCTTTTGCCAGACCCACGCGCAAATTGAACCCACGGCTTGGAGCCGGCCGGGTCGCCGCGCTGAACTGCAAGACATCACCATCGAACACCTGATGGCGTCCAGTGCCATCCCTTTTTTGTTTCCGGCCACACCCCTTTGGGTCGATGGCAACATGGAATACTTTGGCGATGGCTCGATGCGGCAAAGCTCACCTTTGTCGCCCGCCGTTCACTTGGGCGCCAACAAAATATTGGCCATTGGGGTGGGGCAACCCCAACGCGGGCGCCTGGGTCAAGCCCATGAAAGCCCCACGGCCAGTCGGCGCCCCAGCCTCGGCAACATTGCAGGGCACGCCATGGCCAGCGTCTTCAACGACACCTTGCTGGCCGATGTGGAGCAGGTGCAACGCGTGAACCAAAGCATCCAGCAACTCAAGCACCATTTAAGTGACCATCACAGCCCCGCCTTGGCGCAATCTTTGCCATTTCATGAAGTGGAGGTGCTGGCACTGCAACCCAGCGCTTCCTTGGATGCCTTGGCACAGGCCCATGTGCACGAACTGCCTCGCCCCGTGCGCCGAGTCTTAGAAGGCTTGGGAGCCTTGAAAGGCTCGGGTGCATCGCTCTCCAGTTACTTGCTGTTTGAGCCTGGCTTCTTACGCGCCTTGATGGCCTTGGGCGCACACGATGTGATGCAGCGAAAAGAAGAGCTTCTGGCTTTTTTTGCCGACTAAACCAAGACCAGGGTTTCATTGCCGACGATGCGGTGCCATAATCGCACCCATCATTATTTTGGAGTTTGCTCCGTGGAAAGCCACCCTAGTTGGTAGCTTTCGAATGAAATGGTCTCTTCGCTGCACCTAGCGCCACTTTAGCGCTCTGCAGCCCTGCCAGTCGTTCGAAAGCTGCTTCATCACACTGCCGCCTTATCGAACACCTGGCTCCCCGTTTTTTTGGGGGCTGAAGGAGATCTGCCATGCTCAACATTTTCACATTGGCCAACGGCCGCCTCGTCCAAGAAGAGATTGAATCTCTGGAAGAGTTGTCCAAGTTCCAGCCTATTTGGGTGGACCTGGAGTCACCCACCGTTGAAGAAAAACGCTGGATCAAACAATACTATGGCCTGTCCATTCCAGAAGATGCGATGGACGAGGACATTGAGGAGTCTGCGCGCTTTTACGAAGAAGACAACGGCGAGTTACACATTCGCTCTGACTTTTTGATTGCCGACGAAGACGAACCTCGCACCGTGCGTTGTGCGTTCATCTTGAACCAACACAATGCCGACTTGCGCAGCCGCGGCGTCTTGTTTTCCATTCACGACGAAGACGTGCCCGTGTTTCGTTTGCTGCGTTTGCGCGCGCGCCGTGCACCGGGCTTGTTGGAAGACGCCAAAGAAGTGTTGCTGAAGTTGTTTGACGCCGACGCCGAGTACTCCGCCGACACGCTAGAAAACATTTACGACAAATTGGAAATTGCCGGCAAGCTGGTGCTGTCAGGCGACGTGACCGACGCCATGGCCGGCGAAGTGCTGGGCGCCATTGCGCGACAAGAAGATTTGAATGGCCGCATTCGCCGCAATGTGATGGACACCCGCCGTGCGGTGAGCTTCATGATGCGAAGCAAGATGCTGAATGCCGAACAGTTTGAAGAAGCGCGTCAAATTTTGCGCGACATCGACTCGCTCGACTCACACACCGAGTTCTTGTTTGAAAAGATCAACTTCTTGATGGACGCCACCGTCGGTTTCATCAACATCAACCAGAACAAGATCATCAAGATCTTCTCGGTGGCCAGCGTGGCTTTGCTGCCGCCAACACTCATTGCCAGCTTGTACGGCATGAACTTTCAGTACATGCCTGAGCTGTCGCAAACCTGGGGCTATCCGTATGCGCTTTGCCTGATGGTGGCCAGTGCGGTGGTGCCGATGTGGTATTTCCGCAGACGCGGTTGGTTGAAGTAAACGCATGGGATTCGCCGTCAAATGGCGGCGCATCACGCTGTGGGCAATCGCTTTAAAAACGCCGACACAATGGCCGCGCTGAAGGGACTGGCCACAGCCTTCACGAACTGGACGAAGTCCGTGTGTGCATCGTCATCTGCGCGATCTGACAAAGTTCGCACCACAGCCATCGGAATGCCGTACGCATGGCAAACCTGCGCCAGTGCGGCACCCTCCATCTCAACCGCCAATGCATCAGGGATGTGAGATTGCAAGCGTTGGCTTTCAGATGCACTTGAGACAAACTGATCGCCACTGATGATGAGGCCCGTGTGCACTTGAGCGTGGGGCAAGGCCAGCGCTGCACTTTCAATCAAGCACTGCGTCATGACATCGTCAGTCTGAAATCTTGCGCGTCCCAACAAGGGCACTTCGTATGGAGGAAACAAGGGTGAGGCGTCCATGTCGTGTTGAAGCAATTCTTTGCCAACGACCACATCACCTACTTTCACATGTGACGCCAAACCACCGGCCACACCGGTGAACAAAATTCTATTGACTTGGAACTTTTCAATCAGCACGGTGGCCGTGATGGCCGCCGCCACTTTGCCAATGCCAGACAACACCGCCACCACCGCATGACCGTGCAAATGGCCTTGCCAAAATTGACGCCCGGCCACAGTTTGGCAACTTGCATCTGGCATCAGTGCCAGCACGGCCGACAACTCTTCCTGCATGGCCCCAATCAGGGCCATGCGCGGCACACTGTCACTTAGGGGCATCGCGCAACTCACGTCGCAGAATTTTTCCAACTGCGGTTTTGGGCAGCTCAGTTTTGAACTCGATCACTTTAGGCTGTTTGTAGCCGGTCATGTTGGCGCGGCAATAAACGCGCACTTGATCTTCAGTGAGCTTGGGGTCTTTTTTGACAATGACCAATTTGACGGCTTCGCCCGTCTTCTCGTCGGGCACACCGACCGCGGCACATTCAAGCACACCGGGGCACAAGGACACGGTTTCTTCAACATCGTTGGGGTACACGTTGAAGCCACTGACCAAAATCATGTCTTTTTTGCGGTCCACAATTTTGAAAAAGCCTTTGGCATCGCGAATGCCAATGTCACCCGATTTGAAATAACCATCGGCTGTCATGCAACGTGCTGTTTCATCGGGGCGCTGCCAATAGCCGGCCATCACTTGCGGGCCCTTGATGGCAATTTCACCAGGTTGGCCTAGCTCTGTCACTTCGTTGCCTTCATCGTCCAACAACTTCATGAAGGTGCTGGGCAAGGGCACGCCAATGGTGCCGGTGAATTGGGTGCTGGTGGTGGGATTACAGCTGGCCGACGGGCTGGTCTCTGACAAGCCATAACCTTCGCAAATGGGGCAACCTGTTTTCTCAAGCCACAGCGCAGCCACTGCGCTGGTGACAGCCATACCGCCGCCCACCGACACCTTCAAATTGGACCAGTTCACTTTGCCAAAGTCGGGGTGATTGGCCAGCCCATTGAACAAGGTGTTGACCGCCGGAAAACTGTGGAAGGTGTGCTGAGACAACTCTTTCAACACCGCTGGTAAATCGCGAGGATTGGGAATCAAAATGTTTTTGCCGCCCGTGCGCAAGCCCAGCATCATGTTCACAGTGAAAGCGAAGATGTGATACAGCGGTAGTGCGCACACCGAGGTGGGCTGCTCGTTGGCCGGCACACGCTTCATGACGGGATCGTTCCACGCCTCCGATTGCAACAAGTTGGCAATCACGTTGCGATGCAAAAGCACGGCCCCTTTTGACACACCGGTGGTGCCGCCGGTGTATTGCAACACCGCGATGTCATCGCTTTTGACCACCGGTTTAACAAACGAAGCATCCTTGCCGCGACGCACGGCTTGATTGAATTTGACGGCGCCCGGTAAGTCAAAACTGGGCACCAAGTTTTTGACATTGCGAACCACAAAGTTCACCAAGGCGCCTTTGGGCCAGCTGAGCATATCGCCCATGGCGCACAGCACCACATGTTTGACTTGCGTTTCTGCAATGCACTTCTGCAAGGTGATGGCAAAGTTTTCAATGATGACGATGGCTTTGGCGCCAGAGTCTTTGAGTTGGTGCTCAAGTTCACGGGGGGTGTACAGCGGATTGACGTTGACCACCACCAAGCCGGCACGCAAGATGGCGGCCACAGCCACCGGGTATTGCGGCACGTTGGGCATCATGATGGCCACGCGGTCGCCTTTTTCTAAACCCAAGGATTGGAAATAGGCCGCCAGTGCTTGGCTTTCGACATCGGTCTGCGCATAACTGATGTCTTGCCCCATGTAACTGTAGGCGGTGCGGTCGGCATATTTGGCAAAGCTGTCTGCCATCAAGCCCACCAATGAATCGTACTGAGAAGCGTCTATGTCAGTCGGTACGCCCTCAGGGTAACTGTCTAACCAAACGCGCGCTGCATTCATCATGGGGTCGCTTTTATCATGTCTTCTGAAAACTTACAAAACTTACAAGATTCTGTATTGTGCTTGATATCACACGAAAAGCGATGCAAGGGGTTTAAATCCACTTACAAGGTCAGAGAATGCCAGGCCAACAGTCGGTTCAGGGCTGAGTGCTGACTTTGATGCCTGCGGCGACTTGGTCTAGCCTGGCCTGTTCGGCCAAGACTTTGGCGACGTAATCGGTTTCGCCCTGGATGCTGTCACCGCCCAAATAGAACAGCAAGCCTTGCTCGACCGAGCCACTTTTGAGTCGAATGTACTCTTGCAAGACCGCCACGCCTACGCGCATGTTGGTCAATGGATCGAAAGCGGCCAGTTTGCCACCGTACTTTTGGTATTTTTGGGCATGGATCTCGGTCATGACTTGCATCAGACCTTGCGCGCCGGCCTGGCTTTGCACATAGGGGTGAAAGCTCGACTCGATGGCCATGACCGCCAAAATCAGGTGGGGTTTTAAACGTGAGGTTTCAGACAGCGCATAAGCCTCCGACACCAAGGCGGCAATGGGCTCAGGCGCCACCTTGTATTTCTTGGCCAGCCAGGCTGCCACCGCAGCTTGCCTGCTGGGGATGTCTTTCAAATCGGTCGCTGTGGCGCGATCGGCCGTATTTTGAGGCTCCCACCACAAACTCAATTGACGCTCACGCAGAAACGCATAGACCGAGGTTTCGGCTTGACTGAGCAAATCGGGGCGAAAGACGGCGCCACCCAGCCCCACCACCAAAACCAAGCCCAACATGGCCAACCCACTGTGGGTCAGCGTCAGCACGCCGCGGGCCACATCGCGCACAAAAGTGCTGATGGCCACTCGCAGTTTGTGCATGGCGGTCGGGCTGCTTGGCGGGTTCATGATTCGCCCAAGTATAGATTCTTCATCGCCAGGGGGTTGATCAAGAGATAATTGAAGCCATGAAGCATCACCGTATCGTTGTGGGATTGTCTGGCGGCGTCGACTCCGCCGTCACCGCCCATTTGTTGAAAAAGCAAGGCCACGAAGTGGTCGGCATTTTCATGAAAAACTGGGAAGACGATGACGACAGCGAGTTTTGCTCGTCCAACATCGACTTTGTCGATGCCGCAGCCGTGGCCGACGTGGTGGGCATTGAAATTGAGCATGTCAATTTTGCCGCTGACTACAAAGACCGTGTGTTTGCCGAATTTTTGCGCGAATACCAAGCAGGCCGCACGCCCAATCCCGACATCCTGTGCAATGCCGAGATCAAGTTCAAATCCTTTTTAGACCACGCCATGCACGTGGGGGCCGAAAAAATTGCAACGGGACACTATGCGCGTGTGCGATTGAACGAAGCCACGGGCTTACATGAATTGCTCAAAGGACTGGACAACAGCAAAGACCAAAGCTACTTTTTGCACCGCTTGAACCAAGCGCAGTTGTCCAAAACTTTGTTCCCTGTGGGCGAGTTACTTAAAACGCAAGTGCGCCAAATTGCGGAAGAGATTGGCTTGCCCAATGCCAAGAAAAAAGACTCGACGGGCATTTGCTTTATTGGCGAACGACCTTTTCGTGAGTTTTTAAATCGCTATATTTCGAAAGAGCCAGGTCCTATTAAAGATCCAACGGGTCGCACCATCGGCAAACATGTGGGCTTGAGTTTTTACACGCTGGGTCAACGCCAAGGTTTAGGGATTGGCGGCATCAAAGAAAAAGGCGCGCAGCGCGGCGGCGGTGAACACACGCCTTGGTTTGTGGCGCGCAAAGACATGGTGAAGAATATTTTGTGGGTGGTGCAAGGGCATGACCATCCATGGCTCTTGTCGCCGCAGTTGGATGCGGCCGATGCCAGTTGGTGCGCAGGCACTGCACCCGTTGCAGGACGCTACGCCGCCAAGACACGCTATCGCCAAGCGGATGCCGCTTGTCACTTGACGTCTTCGCAAGTGGCCGAATTTTCACTGGCCTTTGATGAGCACCAATGGGCTGTGACGCCCGGACAAAGTGCAGTGCTGTACGACGGCGAAGTGTGCTTGGGCGGAGGCGTGATCAACGCCGCCACTACGCTGGCCTGAACAAACTCAGTCGCTGCCCAGCGCCAATTTGCTAGGCTGACGTTTCTCCACAGAGAAACGCAGCAACGACGCCGTTCTGAAAATGCCGTGTGCAAATTTGCCGTAAGGCAAAGTCAAAAACAAGGCCATCACCAAGCCCAAATGCAGTGCCAACAATGAAGGCATGGCGGCGGTGTTTCTGGACAGCATCAAGGCCAAACCTGTGACACTGATCAAGAACAACAAAGCAATGAAGCCACGGTCCATCGGGCGTTGTTGGACATCGCCGTGGTTGGGGTCGCGTGCCAAATTAAGACGCCACAAGCCCAAGGTGCCAAGCGCCAAAGAAATGCCGCCGATGGTGCCCAAGAATTTGGGCAGGCTGGTGAAATCGTAAGGCGCTGGCCAGCCAAAAGCATAGTGGTACAGGGTGGCCACACTGGTCGCAGCAAAGCACAACATGAACCCGTAAAACGTGAGGTGGTGCGTGCGTTTGCGCGCCAAGGTGAAGGCGTCGTCTTCGTTGTTGCAACCATCGCCATGGCCACCGCCCAAGTACTTCAACTTCAGCGCATCGTGCGTGGCCTCGGCTGCTGCAGGTGTACTCAAAGGCGCGCCACTGGTGGCAGGGGTCACATCTTTCCAAAACTTGCGCACGCCCATGCCCAGCGCAAACACAGCCCACAAGAAAACAGGCGCAAACAAACTCACCATGAGGTTGTGCGGAAAGATGGCGTAGAAACCTTGTTGGCCGTTTTGCACCAACGGACCCCACAAGGTGCCATTGCTTTGCAACGCCAGCAACATGAACAAAGTCAAACTGGCAGCCAGGGCCAAAGACAGTGTCAAACCATTGCGTTGGTAAAGCTTGCCAAGCGCTGGCGGCCAGGCGTAATCGGCATAGGTTTGTCCGCGCACAGTGGCCATGGCCTTGGGCACATTGATGGCAAATTCATGTGGCGGTGCGTACTGACAGGCGTGCAGACACGCGCCGCAGTTGTGGCACAAATTGGCCAAGTAATGAATGTCGGCTTTGCCAAATTCCAAGCGCCGCGTCATGGCCGGAAATACCGCACAGAAGCCTTCGCAATAACGGCAGCCATTGCAAATTTGAAGTTGACGGGCAACCTCTTTTTCAGAACCCGTTAAAACGATTTCGCCACGCGCCAAAGCTTGTGCTTCTTGTGTCAATTGCTGAAGTGTTTGCATTGTTGTTCTTCTCATGCAGACACGAAAGTGTCTAAGTCGGCAGTGCCTTGCATGACACGCTGTGCCAAGGTGGGCACTGAAGCGGGTGTACCCAAGGCAGCACGCGCAGCCTGTTCACCGGAGATGCGTCCAAAAGCGGTGCCAATGGTCATGCCCACACCGGCGGTATAGCCCTTGCCCAATACGTTTCCGGCCATCATCTCACCCGCCACAAACAAGTTGGGGCTGGCTTGGTCTTGAAACCTGACAGCGGTGGTCTCGTCGGTCTTCAAACCAAGGTACGTGAAAGTGACGCCAGGTTTGACGGGATACGCATAAAAAGGTGCGGTATCGAGCGGCAAGGCCCAGTGTGTTTTGGCCGGCGTCACGCCTTCGGTATGGCAATCGTCCAGCACGGTGTGGTCAAAATGACCGGGCACGCAAGCTTGGTTGTAGGCATTCAAGGTGGCCATGAAGGTGTCAACATTCAAGCCCAACTTCTGCGCCAAATCGGGCAGTGTTTGCGCCACAGTGCCTTCAAACACGGGCGGCATGAAGCGGCCTACGGCTTTGGCATCCGTGATGGAGTAACCAACTTGACCAGGTTGCTGCGCCACCAAGCGGCCCCAAATGGCATAACGCTTGGGCCAAAAATCTTCGCCTTCGTCGTAGAAGCGTTCGGCATTCTTGTTCACCACCACACCCAAGGAAACGCAATCGATTCGGGTACAAATGCCGCCGTCGTACAAAGGCGCACGCGCATCAATGGCCACCATGTGGGCTTGTGTGGGATCGCCAATTTGGTCAGCACCTTTGTCAAGCAAATGCTTGAGCAAAGTGCCCTGGTTGAATTTGGTGCCGCGAATGAGGAAGTTGTCCGCCGGAAATTCGCCTTGCGCGTTTTGACCCCATGCCTCTTTCAGCCAAGGAATATTGGATTCAAAACCACCCGCCGCCATGACACAAGCTTTGGCCGTGATGCGCTCGGTGCGCAAGACCTCGCCTTGGGGTGACTTGTGCTTCACCAACGCGGCTTTGAAGACACCGTTTTCCAACTCGAGTTCGTTGACTTCAGCGTTGTAGTGAATTTGAATCCCGAGTTTTTCGGCGCTGCGGTAATACGCATTGATCAGCGCTTTGCCACCACCCATGAAAAACGCATTGGTTCGCGCTGTGTGCAAGGCACCCGACAAAGAGGGCTGAAAGCGCACACCATGCTTGACCATCCAAGGGCGGCAATGGTGGGAGTGGCGAATGGCCAATCGCGCCATGTGCTCGTCGGTGAGGCCGCCAGTCACTTTGAGCAAGTCTTGCCAAAACTCTTCTTCTGGGTAGGCTTCGACCAACACATCTTGCGGTGCATCGTGCATACAGCGCAAATTGCGTGTGTGCATCGAGTTGCCACCACGCCATTCACGCGGCGCAGATTCGAGCACCATGACACTGGCGCCAGCTTCTCTGGCCATCAACGCCGCACTCAACGCAGCGTTTCCACCACCAATGACCAAGACATCCAAACTCATGCCAACTCCAACTTAGCTTGCAATGACATCAATCGGCCTTGATGTCTGCGCGTTTAACGATGTCGCTCCAAATGCGCTGCTCATTTTTAATGAAAGCGGCAAATTCCGTCGCAGGGCCGCCACCGCCCACCGCGTTGTCAGTCGCGAAGCGTTCTGTGACTGCACTTGATTTGAGCGCTTTGTAAGACTCCTCTTGCAAGCGCTTCACAATCTCAGGCGGTGTGCCAGCGGGGGCCATGATGCCGTACCACTGTGAGGTTTCGAAATCCTTAAAGCCCAACTCAGCCACTGTGGGCACATCGGGCAATGCAAGAATGCGCTGCTGCGTACCCACCGCAATGGCGCGCAATTTGCCGCTGCGAATGTGCGCACCCAATGCGGGCATGCCCGCAGAAGAAGCTTGTGTGCGGCCGGCCAACAAATCCGTCAACTGAGGGCCCGTGCCGCGGTAAGGAATGTGCGTGATGTACATGCCGGTCACCAACTTCAAATACTCCATGGCCAAATGACCTGCGCTGGCATTGCCAGCAGAACCATAATTGAGTTGACCTGGGTTTTTCTTGGCATAGGCCACAAACTCTTTGAAGTTTTTGGCGGGCACATCGGGGTGAATCACAAACACATTGGGCACTTTGGCCAGCAATGTGACCGGCATGAAGTCTTTGTTGACGTCGTAGGGTTGGTTTTTCAGCATGTACGGATTGACCGCCAAGGTGCCCACGTGACCCAAGATGATGGTGTGTCCATCGGGTGCAGCCTTGGACACGTCCACCATGGCCGTGACGCCGGCACCGCCGGGTTTGTTCTCAACATAGACACTGACACCCAATTGCTTGGTGAGCTCGGCCGCCACGGAGCGCGCCACAATTTCGCTGGTGCCGCCAGGGGCAAAGGGCACTACAAAGCGAATGGCTTTGCTGGGCCAATTGCTTTGCGCTTGGGCACTGGATGTTGCCAGGCCTAAACCACCCGTTGCCAATGCAGCGCCCATCGCCAAGGCACCGACTTCGCGGCGGTTGTAAGTTTTTTCTTGTGTCATGTGTGTCTCCTTTGATGCAAACAGTTTAGTCACATCTTGCGTTATTTGCCTTTTAGAACTGATAGCGGCGCAAACCACCGTCCACAGGAATCACGGCACCTGTGATGTAGCTGGCCAAGGGTGACGACAAGAAGGTCACCAAGTTGGCCATGTCTTCAGGTTCGCCATAGCGGCCCATGGGAATTTCGTTTTCGCATTGCCACTGACGGTATTCAGGGGTGTAGTTGCGGAAAATTTGTTCGGAGTGAATGCGGCCAGGCGGTATGCAGTTCACGGTGATGCCGTGGGGTCCCACCATGCGCGACAAGCCTTTGGCCCAACTGTGAATACCCGCTTTGGCACAGAAAGCACCATTCACGTGATCGGGTTCGCTCTTGCCTGTGATGTTGATGATGCGGCCCCATTTGCGTGCAATCATTTGATCGATCAAGGCATCGGCTACTTGGCGGGGGCGGTGAAAGTTCAAAGTGATGGCTTCTTGCCACGCCTCTTCACTCACATGCAAATCTTTGAAGCTGCGTGAACCGCCAGCGTTGTTGACCAAAATGTCGACATGGCCCAAGCCTTGAATGGCAGCTGATGTGAGTTGGGCAGCGGCGTCTGCAGCATACAAGTCCGATTCAATGATCACTGGCGGCAAGCCACCAGAGGCCACAATTTCTTGCGCCAATTCCTCCAACTTTTCTTTGCGCCTTGCAGAGATGGCAACCCTCACACCTTCGGCAGCCAATGCTTTCGCAATACCGCGGCCAATGCCCACACTGGCGCCCGTGACCAGTGCTGTTTTGTTCTTGAGTTGCAAATCCATGATGAGATTCCGTCGATTGAAAGTTGGTGGATAAAAAGCGTTGCAAGCTTACCTAATTTTGAAAATGTTCAAGCTGCTTGGCAGCAATAAGCCTAGGCCAATTGTTTTTTTCTGCGCAGTGCAGATGATAAATGCTCATGGAACATGGCTGCGGCGGGTCGCAACGCAGCGCCTTGCTTGCGCAACAGACCCAAACTTCTAGAAATAGTGGGCTGCCGTAAGGGAAGGCCAATCACAGCGGCATGGTTCACGGGCAGGGCCATGCGTGGCACCGCTGCCAAGCCAAGGCCAGCCTCTACCATGCCCAACAAAGTACCAATGTGACTGACCTCAAAGGCAAAGTCGGGGTGCATGCCCGATTTGGTCATGGCATCGTCCAACAATTGACGGTTGCCGCTGCTGCGAGAAACAGAAATCAGTTGTTCTCCCTCGATCGCCGACCAGCTGATGGTTTTTTGCTTGGCCAGCGGATGGTCCCTTCTCATCGCCAAGACAAATGGATCGCTGTGAATGGCTTCAAACGTGATTTCTGGCATGAGATTGCTCATGAAGCCGATGCCGAAATCTGATTCACCCGTTAAAACACTTTGCAAAGTCTGGTTCATCGACTCGTCAATTACACGAATGCGGATGGACGGGTATTTGGCAGAAAAACTGCGAATAACCTGTGGCAAAAAATAAAGTGCAGCAGAAGGCACACAGGCAACCGTCACGCGACCACTTCGGGTGGCCGCAATGTCAGAAATACCCAGCATGGCCGATTCAAGGTCATCAATGGCCGAGCGTGCCCGGTCTAGAAAAACCCGACCCAAACTGGTCAACTCCACTTCCCGCGTGGTGCGATTGAACAAGCGAGTTCCGATGATGGACTCCAACTTTTCAATCCGTCGGCTGAGCGCAGGGGGCGACAAATGGATGTGATCGGCAGCTGAGCGAAAGCTGCCGCGTTCGGCCACAGCGATGAAGGCTTGCAATTGCTGCAAATCGAAATTGATGCGTTTCATGCATCAATCATATTAAAAATTGCACTTCAACAAAACAATTTTTTTCGCGAAGATCGGGGTCATTCGCTGAGCAGTGTTTGCATTCAGCGCCACCAAGGACCTCACATGATGACAATTAAAAAATGGATCGCAGCAATCTGTTTGCTGCCTGCAATGGCCGTTTGGGCTCAAACCGACAAACCGATCACCATCGTCGTTCCGACAGCGGCCGGCGGTGGCAACGATGCCATGGCACGCACGGTTGGACAAAAAATGAGTGTGCTGCTGGGTCGAACCGTGATTGTGGAAAACAAAGCAGGCGCCAACGGCGCTTTGGCGGCCGAGTACGTTGCACGCGCAGCACCCGACGGCAACACCTTGATGTTTGGTTACATTGCGACGCACGGCATGAACCCTGCCTTGCAAAAATTGCGTTACGACCCCATCAAAGACTTTGAGCCAGTGGGCCTGGTCGGTTACTCCCCCACAGTTTTGGTCGTCAACCCCACAGTGAAGGCCAAAGATGTCAAGGAATTGGTCAAGTTACTTAAGGACAAGCCTGACGCTTACAGCTTTGCCTCTGCTGGCAATGGCACAGCACCCCACTTCACGGCAGAGTTGTTCAAACTGACCACCCAAACGCAACCCCTGCATGTGCCCTACAAAGGCTCAGCACCAGCCATTACAGACACCATTGGAGGTCAAACCCAATTGATGTTCCCCAGTCTTTTTACAGCCTTGCCTTACATCAAATCAGGCAAACTCAACGGCCTGGCCATTGCGGGCGCGAAACGCTCAAGTGTCTTGCCTAACGTTCCCACTCTGAAAGAGCAGGGCATTGACGGCGTCGATGTAGAACAGTGGTACGGTTTTTTTGCACCCGCTAAAACGCCCAAAGAAACCATTGCCAAACTGAATCAAAGCTTGAACAAAGCGCTGGCCGATCCTGAAATCATCAAACGTTTGGAAGGCCATGGTGCCGACGTTGAGTCGGGCACCCCCGAGCAGCTGGGTGATTTGGTTAAAAAAGATCTGGCCAAATGGCGAAGCGTCGTTCAACGCGCCAAATTGCAAGCGGATTGATGATGACCCATCGCAACATCCCATGCGTGTTGATGCGCGCAGGAACGTCTCGTGGGCCTTTCTTTCTTCGTGAATGGCTACCAGACAAGGATGCTGAACGCGATCAAGCCTTGATTGGCGCGATTGGCGCCTCCGATCCTTTGCAACTGGATGGACTGGGCGGAGGCAGCACTTTGAACAGCAAAGTCGCCATCGTCTCTCCTTCCCAAAAGCCCGGCTGTGACTTGGATTATTTGTTTGCGCAAGTTGGCGTAGGTCACCAGTCTGTCGACACACGGCCTAATTGCGGCAACATGTTGGCCGGCGTCGCACCCTTTGCAATTGAGCAAGGACTGATTGAAGCGCAAGAAGGCACCACCACCGTTCGCATTCACAACGTCAACACGGGCGCAACCATTGAGTCAACGGTTTGCACGCCAGGTCGCAAAGTCACTTACGAAGGCGACGCACGCATTGACGGTGTTGCTGGTACCGCTGCACCCATCTTGCTGAATTTCTTGGACGCCTGGGGCGCAGTGACTGGCAAAGTTTTCCCAACAGGCAATCGCATTGATGTTGTCGATGGCTTAGAAATCACTTGCATTGATGCCGCCATGCCTTTGATGATTGTGCGTGCGAAAGACATGGGCGTGACGGGGCGGGAACGTCCTGCTGAATTGGACGCCAACCGCCCCCTCTTAGAGCGCATTGAAAAACTCCGACTTGAAATGGGGCGGCGCATGGGCTTGGGCGATGTCACAAACAGCGTGATTCCCAAACCTGTCTTGGTGAGTGAGGGGGATCAAGCTGACAGCATTGTTTCCAGATATTTCACGCCGCACAAATGCCACATGTCACACGCGGTCACAGGGGCCATTGGCGTGGTGACCGCTTTTGCCATGCCCGGCACTGTGGCCAGTGGCATCACGCGCAAAGCAGGCCGGCATCCATTGTCAGTGGTGCACCCGCAAGGACAAATTGATTTGGACGTTGAACTCACAGGCGAAGGCGTCAACCTCAATGTGGTGCGTGCAGCCTTGGTCCGAACTGCTCGAAAAATCATGCAAGGCGAATTGCATTTGCCGCAGTACGTGTTTCCAAGTCCAAGCTCAGAAAAAATTGAAGCACAGAAATTGGCAGACCATTACCCACAGCACGAGGTCAAAATCATTGTGCCCACCAGTGCTGGGGGCGGTAACGACACCATGGCGCGCATCATCACGCGCAAAATTGGCCCCTTGTTGGGCAATGTGGTGAGCGTGGACAACCGAACAGGCGCTAACGGCAGCGTGGCCGCAGAGTATGTTGCGGCTTCTCAGCCCGATGGTCACACACTGATGTTTGGCTACATCGCAACGCATGGCATCAACCCGGTGATGCAATCGCTGCGCTACAACCCTGAGCAAGACTTTGCACCTGTCGGCATGGTCGGTTACTCGCCCACACTGCTGATAGTGAATGCGGCCTTGCCTGTTCGGAATTTTCAAGACTTCATGGACCTGATGAGGACCACTGACAAGCCCTTGAACTATGCCTCCGCAGGCGAAGGCACCATTCCGCACTTGGCCGCGGAAATGCTTCGCAGAACACTGTCAGTTGAAGGCTCAAGCTTGACTGCGGGTGAACACCATGCAGGCGCAGCGCCAGCCATCAACGCCTTGGTGCGCGGCCAAGCCCAATGGATGTTTCCTAGTTTGTTCAGTGCCTTGCCTTACCTAAAGAGTGGCAAGGTCAAAGCACTGGCCATTGCCACACCCAAGCGTCTCACAGAATGGCCAGACATTCCTACTTTGTCAGAATGGGGCTTGGACGATTTCGACCTGACGCAGTGGTACGCCTTGTTTGCCCCAAGCGGCACCTCACCTGAGATTGTGGACAAGATCAATCAAACACTGAATGAAGTGCTGAACGATCCTGAAGTGCGGGCCCGAATGGCGCAAGATGGTGCGCAGGTGAAGCCAGGTACACCGCAACAACTCTCACGACATGTGCAGACTGAAATTCAACGATGGCGAAAAGTCATTGCCAGCACGGGCTTGTCGACACACAGTCAAGTTGAGACAGCGGAAGCCTGAGTTTTCAAACCGCTTCTTGTTGTCGCTTTACTCTGAAGCGGAACAAGGGGCGGCATCAGGCACGCCCAACTTGCGCAAAATCCAGCCCATCGGACACACATTGCTGAAACCAAACTGAAACAAGTTAGCGCCCACAAAAGCTGTAAAGGCCAAGGCCCACGAGCTGACAAACAGCGGGCTCCCCTCAATGCCCAGGGCCAGTGAGGTCAAGATAAATAAACCAGCAATGATGCGGATGTAGCGTTCAACAGTCATACAGACTCCTTCGGTTGGAACAATGAAAAATAGAGCACAGGAATCACCACCAAGGTGAGCAAGGTGGACACCAAAATGCCAAAGATGAGGGACACCGCCAAGCCATTGAAGATGGGGTCGTCCAGAATAAAAAACGCACCAATCATGGCGGCCAAGCCGGTGAGCACAATGGGCTGGGCGCGCACTGCGGCCGATTGAATGACGGCTTCTTTGAAGGCCATGCCCTGCGCCACTTGCAGCTCAATAAAGTCCACCAACAAGATGGAGTTGCGCACGATGATGCCGGCCAAGGCAATCATGCCAATCATGCTGGTTGCAGTGAACTGAGCGTTGAGTAAAGCGTGACCTGGCATCACACCGATCAGGGTGAGCGGAATGGGCGCCATGATCACCAAGGGGGTGAGGTAGCTCTTGAACTGCGCCACCACCAAGAGATAAATCAGAATCAAACCGACGCCATAGGCTGCACCCATGTCACGGAATGTTTCGTACGTGATTTGCGATTCACCATCCCATTTGATGGCGTACTCACGGTAGGAGTCGCTAGGCTGCTGCGTCCAGTACTCGCCCAATGCACCTTGACCTGGCAGTGCGGCATCCTTGAGATGAGAACGAATGCCAAACAAACCATACAAAGGCGAGTCTTGTGAGCCTGCCATGTCACCCATGACATAGCTCACGGGCAGCAAGTCTTTGGTGAACAGCGGCTTTTGAATCACGCCCGATTTGACTTCCACCAATTCAGACAAAGGCACCAGCTGACCATTGGCGGCACGCAGGGGCAAGGCCAACAGATCTTTCAAACCTACTTGTGATTGAATCGGCAACTGCAACCTGACAGGCACAGGCATTTTGCTGATGCCATCGTGCAAGTATGTGGCATCGACACCTTGCAGTGCACCTTGCACCGTTTGAGCAATGGCACCACCAGAGATGCCCAGGGTTTCGGCGCGCTGTCTGCGCACTTGCAACCATTGCCGAGGTGCATCTGCTTTCAGTGAGGTGTCCACACCCACAATGCCAGGCGATTGCGCAAAGATTTTTGCCACATGGGCCGCCAAGGCCTGACGACCCGCTTCATCGGGACCATAGATTTCAGCCACGAGGGGACTGAGCACGGGCGGGCCGGGTGGTACTTCAACCACCTTGATGTTGGCACCATGTTCGGCTGCAATTTTTTCCAAAGCAGGACGCAAGCGCTGTGCAATGGCATGGCTCTTTTCTGAGCGTTGGTGTTTGTCGACCAAATTGACTTGCAAGTCACCTTGCTCGGCATCGGCACGCAAATAGTATTGGCGAACCAAACCGTTGAAGGTGATGGGGCTGGCGGTACCCGCATAGGTTTGCACGTCCAACACTTCTTTTTGCTGCGACAAATAGGCGCCCAAGTCTTGCAATGCAGCGGCGGTGTTTTCCAAGGGCGTGCCAGCAGGCATGTCGACCACCACTTGGAATTCGCTCTTGTTGTCAAAGGGCAGCATCTTCATGATGACCCACTGCATGCCAGCCAAACCCACCGACAAGAACATGGCCAACACAATGCCGCCCAAGAGCTTCCAGCGTTGACGGCTGCTGTTCAAGAAGGGGCGCAAGATGCGACCAAACAAATCTGGCAAGCGCGCGGCAAAGCCTGTGACAGGGGCATGCAAAGTTGTGTGTGCGGCTTCATGGTGGTGACGGCCATGGTGTGACTTCATCCACTTCAGGGCCAACCATGGCGTGACTGTGAAGGCAATCAACAAAGACAGCGCCATGCCTAAACTGGCGTTGATGGGAATGGGACTCATGTAGGGGCCCATGAGGCCCGACACAAAAGCCATGGGCAGCAGGGCGGCGATCACCGTGAGCGTGGCCAAGATGGTGGGGCCACCCACTTCGTCCACCGCCGCTGGAATGATGTCTTTCAATGACTTGTTGGGGTACAGCTGTTGATGGCGGTGAATGTTTTCCACCACCACAATGGCATCGTCGACCAAAATGCCGATGGAGAAAATCAAGGCAAACAAGCTCACCCGATTCAGGGTGAAGCCCCATGCCCAGCTGGCAAACAAAGTGGCGGTCAAGGTCAAAATGACTGCGCCGCCCACAATGATGGCTTCCCGTTTGCCCAGTGCCAAACCCACCAACAAAATCACCGAGGCGGTGGCAAAGGCCAACTTCTGAATCAGCTTGTTGGCTTTTTCTGCAGCGGTTTCGCCGTAGTCGCGTGTGATGGTGGCTTCAATGCCTTGGGGCAATACGGTGTTGCGCATTTGCTCAACACGTGCACGAGCAGCACGCGCCACATCGACCGCATTTTCACCCGGCTTCTTGGTCACAGTCATCGTGACAGCGGGGTACATCTGACCCTTCAAATCGGCCTGTGAAGCGCCCGGCATGTAGCTCACAAATTGCTGGGCTTGCTGCGCACCTTCTTCAATTTGCGCCACTTCTTTCAAATAGATGGGTTTGCCTGCGTGCACACCCACCACCACATCGGCAACGTCTTGGGCCGACTCAAAAAAGTAACCCGTTTCAATGTGGATGCGTTGGCCAGCTGATTGATCGGGGTTCATCACATACCCCGATAGTGCGCCCACGTTGGCACCCGCCAAGGCGCTTTGCACACTGCGCATGTCCAAACCTCGCTCACGCATGCGTGTCGGGTTCAAGTTCACTTGAACGGCTCGGCCTGGGCCGCCGATGGTTTGCACTTCACGTGTGCCCTTCACCTGCTTCAAATCCATCTCCAAACTGCGAGCCACACGCTCAAGCTCTAGCGCTGACGGTGCATCTTTGCCCCACAGAGTGACCGCCAACACCGGCACATCGTCGATGCCTTTGGGTTTGACGATGGGCGCCAAGGTGCCCAGGTCACGCGGCAACCAGTTTTGATTGGCATTCAGCACGTCATACAAACGCACCAAAGCTTCTGTGCGCGGAACACCCACTTTGAATTGCACCGTGAGCACGGCCATGCCCGGACGCGACACCGAATAAGTGTGTTCAATGCCGGCAATTTGTCCAAGCACTTGTTCGGCAGGTCGGGCCACTTTGCTTTGCACGTCTTCACTGCTCGCGCCGGGAAACGGAATCAGCACATTGGCCATGGTCACATTGATTTGCGGCTCTTCTTCACGGGGTGTGACCATCACGGCAAACAAGCCCATCAGCAACGCCACGATGGCCAACAAAGGCGTGAGTGCGTTGTTTTGAAACTTGGCGGCCAGCTGACCGGCAAAGCCAAACTTGCTGGGGTCAGGCCGCTGATCCTGATGTTTATCGTGCGACATGTGCGCCTTTCATGCCGGCTTGAATGGCATCCACGGCAATCAACTCACCCTCTTTCAAGCCAGCCCAAATTTCAACGCCTGCACTACCATGGTCTGCCCCAATGCGCACCAGTTTCATGGCGAAGCCGTTTTCTTGGGCCACATACACGGCCGTGATTTCGCCGCGTCGCAAGATGGCAGAGGCGGGCACCAAGCCCTTGGCTTGCGAGGTGCCAGCTGTGCGTACGCGCACTTGCATGCCAGGCGCTGCTTGAAGGGCCACACCGGTGCGCGGCAAATCCAACTTGATGCCAATGGTTTGACTCACGCCGTCTGCATTGGGCATGACTTGCATGGCCACGGGCTTGATGGCTTCAGCGCCCATTTGAATTTGAATGTCTTGCAATTTGGGCAGGTTGTTTTTTTCAGAAGCGGGCCACTGCATCACCACCCGCAGGGGTTGCGGTGCATACACCGTCATCAATGGTTTGCCGGGCAATGCCAAGTCGCCTGCTTGTGCCGATGTTTCCAACACCCATGCGTCATACGGAGCCGTTACTTTTGAAAAAGACTGCGTCACTTTGGCCTGATCAGTTGCTGCACCCGCACTGTCACGCCCGGCTTTGGCCGCTTTGTATTGCGCCTCGGCCAGGTCCAGTGCCGCAGAACTGACAAAGCCTTGTGTTTTTAAATCTTGGGTACGCTTTAAAGCGATTTGCAACTGACGAAGTTCGGCATCACTTTGCTGCAATTGCGCTTGGCTTCTCAACACGCCTGTTTGGGTTTCTCTGTCGTCAATCGTGGCCAAGACTTGGCCAGCTTTGACGCGGTCACCGGCTTTGACATTCAAGCTGAGCACGCGACCCGCAATTTGAGAGGACAAGGTGCTTTGCATCACCGCTTCCACCACGCCGTCAATGTCGTTGATGTTGGCAACTGATTTTTTCCCAGCGGCGATGACCTTCACAGCAGGCCCTGTTTGCACGCCCTGTGCATAGGCATGGCTGCAACCCAATACCAAGCCAACAGCCAACACGGCGCCTTTGAGGCCAGATGAAATTTCAAAGCTCTTTTTCATGTCGTCTCCAACGAAAGCGTCATCTTATCATATACCCCATGGGGTATACAAGTGCTGACAAAAAAGCCTGTTGCAAAGAACAGGCTCGTGGTGTTTAAGGGCTGCGAATGCGGCTTAAAACGGAATGTCGTCGTCCATGTCATCAAAACCACTGGCAGGCTTGGCGGCGGGTCGGCTAGCAGGCGCACTGGCCGCTGGACGGGGTGCGGCTGAAGGACGGCGAGCAGGCGCGCCACCGTCTTCGTCGCCACCGCTGGGGCCGCC
Source organism: Limnohabitans sp. 103DPR2 (assembly GCF_001412575.1). Classification (NCBI taxonomy): domain Bacteria; kingdom Pseudomonadati; phylum Pseudomonadota; class Betaproteobacteria; order Burkholderiales; family Comamonadaceae; genus Limnohabitans; species Limnohabitans sp. 103DPR2. The sequence goes on from NZ_CP011834.1 coordinate 177,966, forward strand.
CATGCCTTCACGGCCGCCGAGCAATTGCATTTCGGTGGCGATGATGTCGACGGTGTTTTTCTCAACGCCGGCTTGGTCGGTGTACTTGCCGTACTTCAAACGACCTTCGACATAAATGGGGCGGCCTTTTTTGACGTACTCGCCAGCAATCTCGGCCAGGCGGTCGTAAAAAGTGACGCGGTGCCATTGGGTGTCTTCAACCGTTTCGCCAGAGGTGCGGTCTTTGCGGCGGCTGGTGGTGGCAATGCTGATGTTGGCCACGGCCTGGCCAGAAGGCAAGTAGCGAATTTCGGGGTCACGGCCACAGTTGCCGATCAGAATGACTTTGTTGACGGATGCCATGTTTATTTCCTTGAAATCTCTTGAAGTGAACAGTCGCAATTATGCTTGTTAGCGGGCCGGTGCCTCAATGGGTGCCATGAACCATGCAACCAAAAGCCAGACCAAAGTGGCCAGGCCACACACCCCGAATAAAACCTGCGCGCCGCCTGCTTTCATGAGCGCGCCACCTGCAGCACCGCCCGCAAAAAAGCCCAAAGACTGCAAGGTGTTGTAAAAGCCCATGGCTGTACCTCGGGCATGAGGAGGCGCCGCACGGGATGCAATGCTGGGCTGGCAGGCCTCCAAAATGTTGGAGCCGCAGAAAAAAACAAACAAGATAGCGGCAAGGCACCCTAAATCAGGCTTGCCACCAGCGACCAGCGCCAGGCTGAACATGACCAAGGCAATGACCATGGCCGAAGCTAAAAACACCGCTCTGAGATACCCTTTGCGCTCTAGCGGAAACAGGGTTTTGCCCATGACCAAAAAGCCAAAAGACACAGCAGGCAAATAGACCCACCAATGGTGCTCTTTGGACAAGCCAGCGTCTACCAACATTTGCGGCACAGCCACCCACATGGCTAACATCACGGCATGCAATACAAACACACCTAAATTGTTGCGAAGGGAGGGCACATGCGTCAGGACTTCCTTCAAACTGCCCTTGGGTGCTGCAATTTGGTGGGGAGGCTCAGGCGGCACCCACCAAATGGCCACCACCACCCCGCCCAAGGCCAACACGCCTGTGAGGGTGAACAAGCCGGGCAAACCAGCCACTGTGTTCAAAGCTGGCGCCAAAATCAGAGACAAAGCGAACATCAAACCAATGCTGGCACCAATCAAGGCCATGGCCTTGGTGCGAACCACGTCACGTGTTTGGTCGGCCAACAAAGCTGTGACTACCGCAGAGACAGCCCCTGCACCCTGCAAGGATCGGCCCAAAATCAGGCCCGACAAAGAGTCGGCGGCGGCGGCAACAAAACTGCCGCCGGCATAGACCAACAAGCCAAAGACAATGACTTTTTTGCGGCCCAATTTATCGGAGGCCGCGCCGAAAACCAGCTGCAAGGCCCCCTGAGTTAGTCCATATATGCCCATGGCCAAACCCACCAGGGCCGCATCGGTCCCGCCAGGGTATTTGGCAGCTTCGATGGCAAAAACGGGCAGCACCACAAACAAGCCCAACATCCGCAAGGCGTAAATGGACGCCAAAGAGAAGCTAGAACGCTTTTCAAGGCCGGTCATGAGCGCGTCAGCACCGCCGTGAGAAGGCGTCACTGTCGGGTTGGAAACTGGGGAAGGGGTTACATGCATAAGGGTTATTCTGAGCCCTGATTGTCCCTGATTCAGGGAGCATTCCCTGTCAGACGCAATTCCTTGACTAAATCAATCAAGTTGTTGGCCGAGGACAGAGACGACAATTCATTTTTGACGTTAATATTCGTCCGGATTAATTTTTTGCAACTTCACTGGAGATTTTATGAAACAAACCAATCGTCGCGTTTTCATGATGCAAGTGGCTTTAGGCGGTACAGCCTTGGCAGCTACCCAAGCCATGGCTCAAGCCATGGTCAACGAAAAAGACCCACAGGCTACAGCATTGGCTTACGCCGCTGACGCCTCCAAAGTGAAGAACCCCAAGTACGCTGCTGGCCAAAAATGCAGCAATTGCGCTTTGTACCAAGGCAAACCTTCCGACGCAGCGGGTGGTTGCCCTCTGTTTGCAGGCAAGCAAGTGGCCGGCAATGGCTGGTGCTCTGCCTACGCCAAAAAGGCCTAAGCTCAGGGCCTTCAGCCCGCCAAGCCACCTTGAGGGGTGGCTCACAAAAAGCCAGCGTCAGCTGGCTTTTTTGTTGCCCAACGAAACCGCCTTTCGAGTGCTGACTGGCAGATCAAGACAGGACGGTCTGAACTGGCGATAATCGAGGGTTTTGTTTGGCACTCCGATTTTGAACGCTCCCAACGCCCCCGCTAGTTTGACCACCTTGGCAACGCCACTCAGTGCCATGGACAAAGTTCGTCAGTTGGAAGCTGAGCTGGCGGCTGCGCGGCAAGAGGCCGCCCTGGCTGCCCACAATTCAGACGATGGTGCCTACCTCGCCAGCGCCCTGCGCCAAACGCACATCAGCGTGCGCGGCGCCCGTACCCACAACCTCAAAAACATCGACCTGGACATTCCGCGCAACCAACTGGTGGTGATCACGGGGCTGAGCGGTTCTGGCAAATCCAGCTTGGCCTTTGACACTTTGTATGCAGAAGGCCAGCGCCGATACGTTGAAAGTTTGTCGGCTTATGCGCGCCAGTTTTTGCAACTGATGGACAAGCCCGATGTGGATTTGATTGAGGGCCTGTCGCCCGCCATCTCCATCGAGCAAAAAGCCACCAGCCACAACCCGCGCTCCACTGTGGGCACCGTGACCGAAATTCACGACTACCTGCGCTTGTTGTTTGCCCGCGCAGGCACACCGTATTGCCCCGATCACAACTTGGCTCTGCAAGCGCAAACCGTGAGCCAAATGGTCGATGCGGTTTTAGAACTGCCAGAAGACACGCGCCTCATGATCGTGGCGCCCATTGCGCGCGAGCGCAAAGGTGAGTTTGAAAAAGTCTTTGAGCAAATGCAGGCTTTGGGCTACGTGCGCTTTCGCATCAACGGCGAAACCTTCGAAGTGGAAGATTTGCCCACCTTGAAGAAAACCGAAAAGCACGACATCGATGTGGTGGTCGACCGTCTCAAAATTCGCCACGAACCCGAAGCGCCAGCGCGCGACGCACTGCGCCAGCGCATTGCCGAAAGTTTTGAAGCGGCTTTGCGCTTGGCAGAGCAACGCGCGGTCGCGGTTGAAATGGACACGGGCAAAGAACATTTGTTCAACGCCAAGTTTGCGTGTCCTGTTTGTCATTATTCTATTGCCGAACTTGAACCGCGCTTGTTCTCGTTCAACTCGCCTATGGGCGCTTGCACCACCTGCGATGGCTTGGGTACCACCGAAGTGTTTGACATTGACCGTGTGGTGGCCTTTCCTTCTTTGAGCTTGGCCAGTGGCGCCATCAAAGGTTGGGACCGTCGCAATGGTTTTTATTTCAGCATGCTGGAAAGCTTGGCCAAGCATTACGCATTTGATGTGGAAGCTTCCTTCGAATCTTTGCCCGACAACGTTCGTCATGTGATCTTGTGGGGCTCGGGCGAAGAAGACATCAAGTTCAGTTACATCGTGGAGTCGGGTGCGTCACAAGGCAAACGCGTGAGCAAGAAGCATCCGTTTGAGGGCATCATCCCCAACCTCACGCGACGTTTTAAAGAAACCGACTCCAGTGTGGTGCGCGAAGACTTGGCGCGCATGCGCAGTCACCATGCTTGTTCAGATTGCAAGGGCACACGCTTGCGCCGCGAAGCGCGTCATGTGCGCGTAGGCGAGGGCGATCAAGCGCGCGCCATTTACGAAGTGAACCATGTCACCTTGGGTGAAGCCCAAACGTATTTCCAAAGCTTGAAGCTGCGTGGCGCCAAAGCCGAAATTGCCGACAAAGTGGTGCGCGAAATTGGCTCGCGCTTAAAGTTCTTGAACGACGTTGGCTTGAACTATTTGAGCCTCGACCGCAGTGCCGACACCCTGTCGGGCGGCGAAGCCCAACGCATTCGCTTGGCCAGCCAAATTGGTTCTGGCCTTACCGGCGTGATGTATGTGCTCGATGAACCCAGCATTGGTTTGCACCAACGTGACAACGACCGCCTCATTGGCACTCTCCAACATTTGCGTGACATTGGCAACAGCGTGCTGGTGGTAGAACACGACGAAGACATGATCCGCATTGCCGACCATGTGATCGACATGGGCCCAGGCGCAGGCGTGCATGGCGGCCGCGTGATGGCGCAAGGCACTTGCGCAGACATTTTGTTGGCACCCGATTCTTTGACGGGTCAATATTTGTCTGGCCGCAAAGCCATTGAAGTGCCTGCCAAGCGCAACGCGCCCGGCAAAGACTTCATTGAAATCATCGGCGCCACAGGCCACAACTTGAAAGATGTGCGGGTTGCATTTCCGGTGGGCTTGCTCACTTGCGTCACAGGCGTGTCGGGTTCTGGCAAGTCAACACTGGTCAACGAAACTTTGTACACCGCGGCAGCGCGCAGCATTCACCGTGCGCATGATGAACCTGCCGCACACGAAGACATTTTGGGTCTGTACCACTTTGACAAAGTGATCAACGTGGACCAGTCGCCGATTGGCCGCACACCCCGCAGCAACCCCGCCACTTACACCGGCTTGTTCACCCACATTCGCGATTTGATGACGGAAGTGCCTGCTGCACGCGAACGCGGTTATGGCCCGGGCCGCTTCAGCTTCAACGTCAATGCCTCCAATGGCGGCGGCCGCTGCGAAGCGTGTCAAGGCGACGGCATGGTCAAGGTGGAAATGCATTTCTTGCCCGACGTGTATGTGCCTTGCGACGTGTGTCACGGCCAACGCTACAACCGCGAAACTTTGGAAATTTTGTACAAAGGCAAGAACATTGCCCAAGTGCTCGACATGACGGTTGAAGCGGCATACGAATTCTTCAGCGCCGTGCCCGCCATTGCGCGCAAGCTGCAAACTTTGCTCGATGTGGGTTTGAGCTACATCCGCTTAGGGCAAGCGGCTACCACCTTGTCGGGTGGTGAAGCGCAGCGTGTGAAGTTGGCACTCGAATTGTCCAAGCGCGACACCGGCCGCACTTTGTACATCTTGGATGAGCCCACCACAGGTTTGCACTTTGCCGACATTGCATTGCTGCTGAAAGTGTTGCACCAACTGCGCGACGCTGGCAACACCATCGTGGTGATTGAGCACAACTTGGATGTGATCAAAACCGCCGATTGGTTGATTGACATGGGCCCTGAAGGCGGCTCCGGCGGTGGCACGGTTGTGGGTATTGGCACACCCGAAACACTGGCAGAGAATCCAGACAGTTTCACAGGTCGTTACTTAAAGCGATTGCTCCAAAAATAAAGCGCCCTGCACGCGGCTAAGCGTGAGGACGCTGAATGCCCTTGTATGTAACCCGAAGCCGCTTAGCCTTGCGCTGCGGCCTTTAAGACATCCCGTGTCCGCATGGCTTCTTTGCGCGCGGCTTGCGCAAAGTCATCACCCGATGACGCATACAAAATGGCACGTGATGAATTCACAATGACCGCACCCGTGGTGGCGCCATGGCTTTGGCGGTAACCCGCTTTGATGGTGGCCACCGCATCGCCACCTTGCGCACCCACACCTGGAATGAGCAAAGGCAAGGTGGGCGCCAAGCTGCGCACGCGTTCAATTTCTGCAGGGTAAGTTGCGCCCACCACCAAGCCCAATTGACCGTTCAAATTCCAAGGGCCTTGTGCCAGCTTGGCAATGTGTTCGTACATCAAGGGCTGGCCTTCTACAGAAGCCAAACGTTGGTTCTGCAAATCATCGCCGCCAGGGTTGGACGTGCGGCACAACAAGAACGCGCCTTTGCCGTGGTATTTCAAATAAGGCTGCACAGAGTCAAAACCCATGAAGGGCGACAAGGTGACCGCGTCGGCACCATAGCGCTCAAAGGCTTCTTTGGCGTATTGCTCGGCAGTCGAGCCAATGTCGCCGCGTTTGGCATCCAAAATGACAGGTACATGCGGCGCATTGCGGCGCATGTGTTCCATCAGTTTTTCCAATTGGTCTTCGGCGCGGTAGGCCGCAAAGTACGCAATTTGGGGCTTGAACGAAATGGCCAAATCGGCCGTGGCATCGACAATCTGCGCGCAAAAATCAAAGATCTTGCTGGCGTCGCCCTTCATGCCCGCAGGGAATTTGCTGGGTTCGGGGTCCAAGCCCACACACAACAGGGAGCCGTTTTGGCGCTCGGCGCCTTGCAGTTGTTCTAAGAAGGTCATGCCCTGATTTTAAAGGCTTCAAACGACCGGCCTCAAGCAGACGGCCCCAGATAAAGCAATGCCAGCCGTTTGCCTCTAAGATCGCCCCATGCACTCACTCACCACGCGCCAATGGCTGGTCTTGGCACTTCTCACCGTTGTCTGGGGCCTGAACTGGCCCATCATGAAAATGGGTGTGACGGGCTTTCCACCCCTCACTTTTCGTTTCATCTGCTTGCTGATTGGCACCCCGGTGCTGGGCCTGGGCCTGTGGGCCATGAAAGTGCCTTTCCAAATTCCAAGGCGCTATTGGCGTGAACTCTTGGTGCTGGCCATTTTCAACATGTTCATTTGGCATGCCTTGATCATTTTGGCTGTGCAGTATTTGTCCAGCGGCCGTTCGGCCATTTTGGGATACACCATGCCCATTTTTTCTGCGCTCATTGGCGCTTGGGTGTTCAAGAATCAATTGGCGCAACGCGCATGGGGCGGTGTTGCAGCTGCGGCATTGGGCGTGGTCTTGCTGCTTTGGCACGAGTTGTCCAACCTGTCAGGCAAGCCCATTGGCGTGGTGTTGGCCCTAGTGGCTGCCAGCACTTGGGCCTTGGGCACGCAATTGCTCCGCCGCACCAGCATCCCCTTGCCCACACTCACTTTGTCTTTTTGGATGACGGCCATGACCACCGTGGTGATGGGCCTCTTGTCGTTTGCGTTTGAGTTCGATCGCTGGCAAGAACCGAGCGCCACGCACTGGGCCTCCATTGTGTACAACGCCGTGTTGGTCTTTGGCTTTGCCCATGCCGCTTGGTTTTACTTGGCCCGCAGTTTGCCGCCCGTGGCCTCCACCTTGAGTGTGATGATGATTCCCATCTTGGGCGTGTTCAGTGGCGCTTGGGCTTTGAATGAAACCCTGCATTGGCAAGACTGGGCCGCCATGGGTTTGATGGTGGTGTCGATTGCCAGCGTGCTGTGGCCAGCCAAGCCCGCGCCAGCGCAGGACTGATTAAGACTGCACCAGGCTGGCAGCCAGGCACAAATCGGCCCAAGCCTTGGCCTTGTCGGCCTGATTGCGCAGCAAATAAGCTGGCGGATAAGTGACCACCACAGGCACGCCGTGGAAACTTTGCACTTCTGCGCGCAACTTGCCCAAGGGCTCGGTGCTTTGCAGCAAAGCCAAGGCCGCCGTTCGGCCCATTGCCAAAATCACTTTGGGCTGCACCAAGGCCACTTGCCTGGCCAAGTAAGACGCGCAATGCGACACCTCAACTTGGCTGGCGCTGCGGCCAACAGGCGTGCGGCATTTGAGGGCATGCGTGATGTAAACGTCAGCGCGCGTCAGACTCAAAGCCTTCAACATGTTGTCTAGCAGTTGACCTGCGGGACCGGCAAAGCTGGCCCCTGCTTTGTCTTCATCTTCGCCAGGCGCATCGCCCACCACCATCCAGTCAGCGGTGGCAGGACCTTCTCCCGGAATGGCTTGTTGACGGCCTTGGCTTAAGCCGCACCCCGTGCACGACGACACCGCTGTTTGCAGGGCCGCCCAATCCATCTGCGCAATGCCTTCGGGCAATGCCGAAATGTCCACCACGGGCACCGTGACCATTTTGGGCGGTGGCGTTGTGGACCGAACAGGCGCTGCCGCAGACGCAGGCGCGGACACAGGTGTAGCAACTGCTGATGAGGCAGGTGCAGTGACAGGTGCACTTGCAGGTGTCTGCACAGCATCTTCTGCAAGGGCTGCGGCCTGAGGCTTCGACTTGGGCATCCACACACGCACGCCCATCTCGGCCAGCATCGCGCGTTGGCGATCGTCCAATTCAAAACGGGTGTCGATGTCAGTGTGGTCGGTCATTGGGTAGAGTTTAGTGCCATGCGCATCACCACGGCAGCTTCGCGGCTGCTTCTGCCCACAGGGTAGTAGTCTTTTCGCAATCCCACTTGTTCAAAGCCAAAGGATTGATAGAGCTTGAGCGCGCGCACATTGCTTTCGCGAACCTCCAACCACAAACTGCTGGCCTGATGCGCTTGCGACCACAAACTCAAAGATTGCAGCAAACAACGCGCCCAACCTTGGCGCTGAAACGTGGGCGCCACGGTGATGTTCAGCAAGTGCACTTCATCGAGCACTTGCATGGCCACGAAGTAGCCCACCCATTGATCGCCGGCCTTCAAGCCCTGTGCCAAATTGCCGGCTTTGAAGGCGTCTCTGAAATTGCCCAATGACCAAGGATGAGAATAAGCCAACTTCTCCACAGCCACCAAGGCCTCCACATCGGCCTCTGTCAAGGTGGTCAACGCCACCGTGAGTTGCTCGGTTTCAAGTATTTGACCCAGGGTCAGCGCCGTCATGACCCCTCCGGTGCCAGCCCTGCCAATTTGGCCGCCTTGATGGCTTCACGCTCGGCGGTGGTTTGGGCGACTTTGTCACGGATGTAAAGCGGCTGCACACCTTCAGGGTCAACCGCTTTGCCTGCAGCCCAAAGTGCAGGCGCCAAACGCAGCAAAGCCAAAGCATGGGGCACGGCGGGCACGCACAACACAGGTGTATCGCTGCACTTTGCCAAGGCTTCAGAAAAAGCGTCTGGGTAAACTTCAAAACCATTGCCTGCCAAGACACCCGACACCTCATGCGCGGTGATCAGGGCTTGCGCTACTTGCGCCGGCGGTCCTACTTGCAAAGGGACTGTGGCGTGCCACTGCGTACTGTCGGCGTGCCACGCATAGGCACCGCCATAGACCTCGCCCATGCGGGCATCCATCACCACACTGACTTGCGATGTGAGCGCTGTTGACAAACTGGCGCGGGCATCTTCGGCCACCGCCATCAAGGTATCGACGGGTATCACTTTCAGTTTGGCCCCCATGGCCAAACCTTGCGCCACTGAACAGGCGGTTCGAAGGCCTGTGAACGACCCAGGCCCATGACCGATGACCAACGCACTGAGGTCAGACAGGCGAAGTTGCGCTTGCGCCAGCAAGTTGTGAATGCTGGGAATCAATTGTGCTGACGCGTTGGCGCCGCCTTGCGTGTGCAGGTGCCACGTTTGATCGCCCACCCCTAGCGCCACCGACATCATGTCAGTGCTGGTTTCAAACGCTAAAAATTTCAAAGGATGCGGCATGAAAGTTCAGGTCGATTGTTTCACCAAAGCTTGGCGTACACCAAACAAAATGCCACCAGTGACCAAGGCCAAACCAGCCCACAAATTCCAAGACAAGGGCTCACCCAAAAACACCACGGCGCCCAGAGCCGACAAACCCGGGACCAAGGCTGTGATCATGGTGGATTTAACCGGCCCATAAGCGCGAATCATTTGTGTGAAGGTGATGCCCGAAATCACCACCGAGCCCACGCCTTGAAAGACCGCTTGAAACACGATCTCCGACCAAGAGGCTTGCGCCATGTGGCTTGGCAACACATCCAAACTCACCAACACCGCGTAGCCTGGCACAAAGCAGACCAAGGCAAACGCCGTGATGGCCATGGTGGCACGCACGGCATCTAAACCATAGCGGCGCACCGTGACGCTGTAGGCCGACCAACAAAACGCGGCCGTCATGAACAGCACGTCGCCAATCCACACTTCGCCTCCCTCAAAGGCCTTGAGCAAGCTCATGCCACCCACCAACACATCACCGCACACAATCATGAGCAAACCGATGGCGCGGTTCAAGCCAATTTGCTCGCGCAAAAAGAGCCACATCAACAGCGTGGTCCACAGAGGCAAGCTGCCAGGCATCAACACCGAGGCGTGCCCTGCAGGCGCGTAAAAGAAACCGATGTACGCCAACACGGCATACAAAAATCCGCCAAAAAATCCGGCTTGAACGGTGATGCGCAAGGGCAAAGGTGACAAGCCCAACAAAGAGCCCACCTTATGACCGCTTTGACGTTCAGCGCGCATCAACCACCAAGCCCAAGGCAACAAGATGCTGCTGGCGCCGATGATGCGCGCACAGGCAATGTCCAGGGGCAACAAAACATGCGATGCCGAGGCGCGCGCCACAATGATGAAAGACGTCCAAATCAGGACCGTGATGACAGCAGCCAGACGGCCAACAGTTTGGGAAGAAAAAGCCATGTCCCAATGATACGTCCTGCTTGGACCTTTCAATTTGAATGCATGCCTGCCTTTGACAGAGCCGGCTAGACTTCAGGGATGCGCAAGTTCTTTTCTTTCTGGGTTGACCCATCGACGAGTGGCCGCTCCATGGGGTGTGTTTTGGCCTGTGTCTGCCTGTGCCTAACGGCTGCCGCCAAACCCAACAGCCCACCCACTGCCAAAGACAGCTTGCCACCCAGTGTCAGTGTTGCTTTGAAGCAAGCCAACATTCCCCGCGAAGCCATCAGCATCTTGGTCAGGCCCGTTCAGGCCACACCCGATGCACCCTTGCCCATGGCCCGTCTCAGCCATCGCGCCAGCGCAGAGATGAACCCCGCGTCCGTCATGAAGTTGATCACCACCTCAGCGGCTTTGTCGATGCTGGGCCCCGACTTCACTTGGCGCAACCGTGTCTTCATCGACGGCCCGGTCAAAGACAATGTGCTGCAAGGCAACCTCTACCTCAAGGGCAGCGGCGATCCCAAACTGGTGGTCGAGCGCTTGCAAGCTTTGATCGAAGCCATCCAACAAAAAGGGTTGCGCGAGATTCGAGGGGACATCATTTTGGATGGCAGCGTGTTTGACTTGCCTGCACGCAACCCGGCCAGTTTCGATGACGAACCTTTGCGGCCTTACAACGTGGCCCCTCAAGGCTTGTTGCTGAACTTCAATGCGTTGCTGTTCAAATTCACACCGAACCCTGCGCGCGGTGAAGTTCAGATCGACAGCGAGCCACCCCTGCGCAACTTGCAATGGTCGACAACGGTGCCCTTGTCGCAAGCGCCCTGTCAAGATTGGCGCACGCAACTCAAGGCTGACTTCTCCAACCCCGACTTCGTTCGTTTTAACGGCACCTACCCCGTCGCTTGTGGCGAACAAAAATGGCCCGTGGCTTATGTTCAACCCCAAAGTTTTGCGCCGCGCATGGTCCACGCCTTGTGGCAACAAGCAGGTGGCAAACTGGTGGGCCAAGTGCGCGATGGCATCACACCTGCCCGCGCCAGCCTTTGGCTTGAGGCGCCCTCCTTGCCCTTGTCCGACATCGTGGCCGACATCAACAAGTTTTCTAACAACGTGATGGCGCAGCAGCTTTTCTTAAGTTTGTCGAGCCAACAAAGGCCTGGTCAATTTGAATCTTCGCGCGCCATGGTCTTGCAGTGGTGGCGACAGAACTTGAAAGATCATGCACTGCCTGTGCTGGAAAATGGTTCTGGCTTGTCTCGCGAGGAACGCAGCAACGCACAAGCGCTCGGTGCCTTGCTGCAGTCGGGTCTGCACAGTTCATACGCCAGTGCGCTGCAAAACTCATTGGCCATTGCAGGTGTGGATGGCACCGTGGCGCGCTTGAAAGATCGCTTGCCCCAGTCTGTTGCGATTGGCAGAGCCCAGCTCAAATCTGGCAGCCTGCGCGATGTGGCGTCATTGGCAGGCTATGTGGAGGGTCTCAGTGGCCAACGCTATGTGTTGGTGGTGATCGTGAACCACCCCAATGCGAATGCGGCGCGCCCCGCTTTGGACAAACTTCTGGAGTGGGTGGTCAAGGATGACAAAAAGTCATAGCCCACTGGTACTTACCCCATCACCTCCTCCTGCACCTCTGCTTAAGATCATCTGAAAAGAACGGGCGTTCTTTTTTTTAATACGTCTCAGAGACAAGCAAAGAGGTGAACGATGACATCCAAGAAATGGAAAATAGCACTGCTCAGCACGGCAGTGGTTGCCTTGCTGGCCGCATGCGGCGGCGGGGGCGGTGACCAAACCAGCCGGCTGGCGGGCATTTCATCTGTCAAAGTCATGGGCGACAGCCTGGCAGACAGTGGAGTGTTCAAAGGCATTCCCACCAATGGCCGTATTTTCTCGGTACAAGACAGCCCCAGCGAACCCAATACCGTCTGGACCGAGCGCATTGCAGCGCTCTTGGGCACACCCCAGTTGTGTAACTTCTTCAAGTACACCGGCGCTGCAGCATCACCTTTTGCTGTGGTGCCTGGTTGCACCAGCTATGCAGTGGGCGGCGGACGCATCAACAACATCAACCCCCAAACTGGCGCGGGTGCATCACCTTTCTCCATCACTTACCAATTGCAAGTGGCCAGTTCTGCCGGCAATTACAGCAGCTCTGATTTGTTGCTGATTGATGGCGGCGGCAATGACGCTGCCGATTTGGTGGGTGCTTATCTGGGTGCCGCCAAAGATGGTGGCGCTAGCTTTGCAGCCATGGCCGGCACGCTCATTCCTGCCACCACACTCGGCCCCATGTTGGCTGGTGGTCAAGCTGGCATGGCCCAAGTGGGCGGCACCTACATGGTGGCCTTGGCCGATAAGTTTTACAACAGCATCAAAGCCAACGCATTGGACAAGGGCGCTCAACGCGTTGCTGTGCTTAACATGCCCGGCATCACCAACACGCCTCGCTTCCAAATGGTGCTGAGTGGCATTGCTGCCGCCTATGGTGGTGGTGCCACTGGTGCTGGTGCACGTGCTCAGTCAGAAGCCCTGTTCAAGTCTTGGATCGAAGCCTTCAACTCACGCTTGGCAACTTTGGTGGCCAACGACAAACGCGTGGTGTTGGTTGATTTCTACACAGCCTTCAATGACCAAGTGGCCAACCCTGCGCAGTACGGTCTGACCAATGTCACCACGCCCGCGTGTCCTATCACTGGTGTAGGCGCAGATGGCTTGCCCACTTACAACTTCCAAACTTGTACAGCGGCGAATTTGTCGGCCATGACACCGCCTGCAGGCGCCACAGGCGGCGCCAACTGGTGGCAAACCTACGCCTTCTCAGATGGCTTCCACCCCACACCCTTGGGCTATCAGTTGCTAAGCCAATTGGTTGCCAAATCATTGGCCACTGCTGGTTGGCTGTAACACGTTGCAAAGGAGAACCCTCATGACTTCAAAATTCTGCTTTGCTCTGTCTGCCTTGGCAGCAGTCGCCTCACTCACGATGTCAAGCAATGCGCTCGCCCAATCGCAGGGCAGCTGGTTGGTTCGCGGTGGCATCATGCAACTGGCGCCCCAAGTCACCAGCGGCAACTTGTCAGCACCTTCTTTGCCAGGCGCGCAATCTGGCGTGAGCAACAGCACACAAATTGCCGGCGGCATCACCTACATGCTCAGCAACAGTGTGGCCATTGACTTGCCTTTGGCATTGCCCTTCAAGCACAACTTGTATGGCGCTGGCACCATCGCTGGCGTAGGCAAAATTGGTGACACCAAAGCCATTCCCGCCACCGTCATGGTGCAGTACCGTTTTGGAGAAGCCAATGGCATGTTCCGCCCCTATTTGGGCTTAGGCGTCACCTATGCCAAGTTTGATGGCGAGCACACCACTGCAGCCTTGTCAGGCCTGACGGGCGGCACGCCCTTAACGCCCACCACCTTGTCGATTCAATCGAAGTTGGCCGCCACCATGCAAGTGGGTGCGTCATACAAAATTGACGAGCGTTGGTTTGTGGATGGGTCCATCACCAAGACGCCCCTCAAGACACGCAACACCTTGTCAACAGGCCAAACTTTGGACATCACTCTCAACCCCATTGGTGTGAGCTTGGGTGTCGGCATGAAGTTTTAATCGCACTCAATGCGCCACAAAAAAACACCCTTCGGGGTGTTTTTTTTGGAAGGTACTCAAGCCGCAGCGCGTTGAATCCGATCGCGCACACCTTCCCACTCGGGTGTGTCTGGCGGCATTTCAATCCATATGGTGCGCACGCCTCGGGCGTCAAAGTCTCTGAGCACACTGAACAGATCATGCGCAGCTTGGTTTGCATCAGCAGGCAGAGCACGCCAAACCAAGCCAGCACCCATCAGTTCATTGGCAGGTTTCTCAACAGACCACAAGGCCAGGTTTTGAGTGTGCGGGCCTAAGGCTGCCAATGCTTTTTGCCAATCGGCTGTCTGCATCAAACGCACCTTGGCCGATGGCGCGTAATGCGACGCCAATGTGCCGGATGCACGCGGCGCCGCAGTAGGCAATGCGTCTGGGTTGTGTAATTTCAAACCGCAAGCTTGTTCGATTTGCGTGCGGCTGATTTGTCCAGGGCGCAACAACACGGGCACACCGCGGGTGCAGTCAACGATGGTGGACTCAATGCCCACATCACATTCACCGCCATCCAAAATCAAAAGTGCATCGCCAAATTCTGCTTGCACATGCGCCGCCGAAGTAGGGCTGACGCGGCCAAACAAGTTGGCACTGGGTGCGGCCACACCCCACACACCTTGGTCTGCACAAGCCTTGAGCACTGCAAGCGCTAAAGGATGGGAGGGGCAACGCAAGCCCACCGAGTTTTGCCCGCCTGCCGCTGCTGCAGCGGTGTCTTGCAGTCGGGGCAAGATGAGGGTGAGAGGGCCTGGCCAAAATTGTGTCATCAGTGCTTGTGCAAACGCAGGCACTTCGCTGACGAAGTTGTTGACAGATGCTGAAGAGGCCACATGAACAATCAAGGGGTGATTGGCGGGCCGGCCTTTGGCTTTGAAAATTTTGGCAACAGCCGTTTCGTTGTTGGCGTCTGCTGCCAAACCATAGACTGTTTCGGTGGGCAAACCCAAGAGCTCACCTGCACACAAAGCGTCAGCCGCTTGTTGCACATGGGCGGGGTTGTTGCCTGAAATGATCATGGGAACGTTGATGAGAAACAGGGATCAAGCAACTTAAAAAGCGTCGATGCCCAAGATGGCCGCCGCCTTCAAGGCCACGTCGCGAACTTGCGCAGGCGAATTGCCTGTAACGTTGAGGTGCCCCATCTTGCGTGCTTTGCGTGCTTCGGTTTTGCCATACAAATGCAAGTGGGTGCCAGGTAAGGCCAGCACGGCAGCCCAATCGGGCAAACGCAGGGTGTTGTTGGCATCAAACCACACATCCCCCAACAAGTTGAGCATGATGGCGGCGCTGTGTTGACGCGGCTGTGTCAAAGGCAAGCCCGCCAAAGTTCGCACTTGCAAATCAAATTGCGATTGATCGCAAGCGTCCAAGGTGTAGTGACCGCTGTTGTGGGGACGGGGCGCCATTTCATTGACCACCATGCTGCCATCTTGCAGCACAAAAAACTCGACGCACAACACGCCAACATAGTTCACGCCTTCAGCAATCGAGCGCGCAGCAGCCACGGCTTGCTGTTGCAAATCTGCGGGCAAATGACCTTCGTAAACTTCCGTGACGGCCAAGATGCCCTCGCGGTGTAAATTGCGTTGCACCGGAAAATTCACCATTTGGCCATCACGGCCACGCGCCACAATGACCGAGCATTCCAATTGCAAGGGCAACATTTTTTCAAGCACGCAGGGCACTTGCTTCAAGTCTTGCCAAGCTGCACGCAAGGCCTCAGCGTCTTTCACACGCACTTGACCTTTGCCGTCGTAGCCCAAGCGCGCAGTTTTCAAAATACCCGGCAGCAAGTTGTGCAGCACAGCGTCTTCCAACTGGGCGGTCGTTTCAATCACGGCATAAGGTGCACAAGGCACGCCACATGAATCGAAGTGCGCCTTTTCGGCAGCGCGGTCTTGCGCAATGGCCACGGCATCCGCACCTGGTGACACGGGTCGCAACTGGGCCAATGCCTGCAGAGCTGGCGCCGGTACGTTTTCAAATTCGGTGGTGATGGCGGCACTGCACGCAGCCAACTGCTGTAGGCCTACGGGGTCGGTGTAGTCGGTTTGAATGTGGCGATGGCTCACACGGCCGGCAGGGCTGTTGGCATCGGGGTCGAGCACAGCCGTGAAATAGCCCATGGTTTGGGCGGCATGCACAAACATGCGGCCCAATTGACCGCCGCCCATCACGCCCAATGTGAGCGGTTCAGCCGCGGCAGAATCCCCCTGGGCAGCACTGCCGCCGGGCAACAAAGAGCCTGAATTTGTCATGCTGTTCACGCAGTGCCCACTGGCGGCAGTGTCATCGCTTGCGCCACGGCGGTCTGATCTTTTCTGAACTGCGCCAGCTTGGCTTGCAAGGCAGCGTCGTGTTGCGCCAGCATGGCTACCGCAAACAAAGCGGCATTGGCCGCGCCTGCTGCGCCAATGGCAAAGGTGGCCACAGGAATGCCTTTGGGCATTTGCACAATGCTGTGCAAAGAATCAACGCCCTGCAAATGCTTGCTAGCCACTGGCACACCCAAGACGGGCACCACGGTCTTTGCCGCCAACATGCCTGGCAAGTGCGCCGCGCCACCCGCCCCAGCAATGATGGCCATCAAGCCGCGTTCCAGCGCAGTTTCGGCATAAGTGAACATTTCATCGGGCATTCTGTGCGCCGAGACCACTTTGGCTTCGTGATCGATGCCAAACTGTTGGAGAATCTGGACTGCGTGCTGCATCGTGTCCCAGTCGGAACTGGAACCCATGACCACGCCGATGCGTGTTTTGGCTTTGGATGCGGTAGATGTCATGTTTGGCTTTGCTGAAGCGTCAAGACGCAGTCGTTGAAAATTGAACAATTGTCTCAGCTGAGCCTTCAATCCCAGCTGAATCCTTGAATTTTAAGGTTTAGCCCCAAGGTCTGGTAAATATGATCGATGTCACCGTAGAAACTTTTGAAGCCGAGGTCATTGCCGCCTCTATGACCACCCCTGTTTTGGTGGACTTTTGGGCCCCTTGGTGCGGTCCTTGCAAAACCTTGGGCCCACTCTTGGAAAAAATGGAAGAAGCCTATGGCGGCCGCTTCAAACTGGTCAAAATCGACTCCGACCAAGAACAACAACTGGCCGCCGCCTTTGGCATTCGCAGCATCCCCACCTGCGTGATGCTGAAAAACGGCCAACCCGTGGATGGCTTCATGGGCGCCGTGCCCGAGGGCAAGCTGCGTGAATTCCTCGACAAGCACGTCCCCGGCGAGAACGAAATCTTGGCCGAAGCCGAAGTGCAAGAAGCGGAAGCCTTGTTGGAATCGGGCGACTTGGAAACTGCCCAAAGCAAGTTGCTCGAAGCCTTGGAAGCCAACCCCGAAAACGACGACGCCAGATTTGACCTCGTTAAGCTGCTGATCAGCATGGGCCAACTCGACACGGCAGGTACGGTGCTCCAACCCTGCTTGTCGCAAATACCTCTCAAAATGCGCTTTGAAGCATTGAAGCAATGGCTCGACGCATTGAACTTCGTCACCACCGACCCCATGGGCCAATGGCCCCTGGAAAAGTTTGACGAATTGATCGCCGCCAACAAGCGCGACTTCGACGCACGCTTTGCCAAAGCACGCTTGTTGTTGGCCAGCGACGACTGGACGGGCGCCATGGACGAGCTCTTAGAGATCATCATGCGCGACAAAAAATGGAACGACGAAGCACCGCGCAAAACCATGGTGGGCTTGCTGGAGTTGCTCACCCCAGTGATCCCCAAAGGCGGTGCCGATCACACGGGCAAATCGGCTGGCGGCATTGAACTGATGGGCAAGAGTGCGGTGCAAGAAGACCCTCAAGCGGCCATGGTGTCGAGCTATCGCCGCAAGCTCAGCATGATGCTGAACTGATTCCGTGCAAGCTCAGCGGGTTGCGCCCGCTTGAGACTCTATCAAGCCGTGCATGCTGCGCAGCATGCCGGCCATCATCAAGACCTCACCGACCACGAACATTGGGCCCACCAACAGGCCCACCACATCGTCGACAAACGCGGGTTTGCGACCTTCAAAAATGTGGCCCACAAACTGAATGATCCAACCGATCACAAACACGGCTAAACCTGGAAACCAGGCGGCATCCCAAAGCGCACCGAGGCCCCAACCTGTGGCGGCCTCGGGGGTGTGGGCCAAGGCAATCAAAGCACCGTTGACGGCGCTGGTGGCCAAGCCCAACAACAAGTTGCCGCGGGTGAGATACCACGCTGTTGAAAGCACCCACAGCACCGCCGCCAAGCTGATGATGTTGCCGCCCATGTCGAAGGACACCAGTGACAGCAACATGCCAATCGACAACACGATCAAAGGAATGCCCACCAGATGCGTGACGATGTTACGACGATCGCGGTGATAGTGCGCGTACTGCACCATGAGTTCGGGGGCCGAGCGAAACAAACTGATCATGAAAGACACTCCAACATTGAGTGCGCTGGCGAATTAACGCGTCAATCGCTGCAGCGCTTCCTCGTATTTTGCCGAGGTCTTTTCAATCACATCACGGGGTAAACGAGGAGCTGGCGGGGTTTTGTCCCAAGGCTTGCCGTTGACCAAGGTGCTCTCCAGCCAATCGCGCAAAAACTGCTTGTCGTAGCTGGGCGGGTTCACGCCCTCCATGTAACTTTCAGCAGGCCAGTAGCGTGATGAATCGGGTGTGAGCACCTCGTCCATCAAGACCAAAGTGCCATCGGCGTCCAAACCAAATTCAAATTTGGTGTCGGCAATGATGATGCCCTTTTGGGCCGCAATGTCGCTGGCCGCTTTGTAGATGGCAATGCTGATGTCTTTGATGCGGGTGGCCAAATCAAGGCCAATCATCTCGACGGTTTTTTCGAACGTGATGTTTTCGTCGTGATCGCCCACAGCGGCTTTGGCAGCCGGCGTGTAAATGGGCTCGGGCAACTTGCTGGCATTTTTCAAACCAGCAGGCAACTTCACGCCGCAAACTTGCTGGCCCTCTTGGTATTCTTTCCAGCCACTGCCCGCCAAATAACCGCGCACCACGGCTTCAACCGGAATGGGTTTCAGGCGCTTGACCAGCATGGAGCGGCCTTTGACTTGAGGCACTTCAGCTGCACTGACCACGCTTTCGGGGGCATCCCCTGTGAGGTGAATGGGACACAAGTTCAAGCCATTGGGGCCCAACTTGTCAAACCAATACAAAGCCATTTGCGTCAGCAAGACGCCTTTGCCTGGAATGGGCTCACCCATGATGACGTCGAAGGCGCTGATGCGGTCGGAGGCCACCATCAGGATGCGGTCGGTGCCTACAGCATAGTTGTCACGCACCTTGCCGCGAGCGAGCAAGGTGAGGGATGTCAAAGCGGAGGTGTGCAAAGCGGAATTGTGGATGGCAGCAGTGTTCATGTTGCTGCGATTATCCCGCCAATTTCAGTGAACGACTTGCGCCAACTCACCTTTTGCGTACTGCGCCGCCACCACTTGCAAGCTGTGGCCTTTGATTTTGGACGCCTGGCCTTCACAGCCAAACTCGATGTAGCGCTGCTTGCAAATTTGTTTGGCCGCTTCACGGGCTGGCTTGAGCCATTCGCGGGGGTCAAACTTCTCGGGGTTTTGCACCATGAACTTGCGGACCGCTGCGGTCATGGCCAAACGGATGTCGGTGTCGATGTTGACCTTGCGAACGCCAAACTTGATGGCCTTTTGAATTTCTTCCACGGGCACGCCGTAGGTTTCTTTCATGTTGCCGCCAAATTCACGAATGATGGCCAACAAGTCTTGGGGCACGCTAGACGAGCCGTGCATCACCAAATGGGTGTTGGGGATGCGCTTGTGAATGGCTTGGATGCGGTCAATGGCCAAGATGTCGCCCGTGGGCTTGCGGGTGAACTTGTAGGCGCCGTGGCTGGTGCCGATGGCAATGGCCAAGGCATCGAGCTGGGTGCGCTTCACAAAGTCAGCCGCCTGCTCAGGATCGGTCAGGAGCTGTTCACGGGTCATCACGGCGTCAGTACCGTGGCCGTCTTCTTTGTCGCCTTGCATGGTTTCCAAAGAACCCAAGCAGCCCAATTCACCTTCCACGGTGATGCCCAACTTGTGGGCCATGGCCACCACTTTTTGGGTCACTTCCAGGTTGTATTCGTAACTGGCAATGGTTTTGCCATCGGCTTCCAAGCTGCCATCCATCATGACGGAGCTGAAACCCAAGTTGATGGCGCCTTGGCACACATCGGGGCTTTGGCCGTGGTCTTGGTGCATCACCACGGGAATTTCTGGATAGGTCTCGACGGCGGCTTGAATCAACAACTTCAAGAAACCTTCACCGGCATATTTGCGGGCACCGGCAGAGGCTTGCATGATGACGGGGGCGCCAGTCTCTTTGGCCGCCTCCATGATGGCCTGAACTTGTTCCAGGTTGTTGACGTTGAAAGCTGGAATGCCGTAGCCGTTGGCGGCCGCATGGTCCAGCAGCTCGCGCATTGAAACGAGTGCCATGGTGAAATCCCAAAGTTAAAAAATCTTTTGCAAGCAACCAGGTTGCGACGCCGCCAAGATGATGAACTTCATTTGGCGACATGTAACCGGCTTGTAACTGGCAAGGATTTTAGCAACTGGAAGCCTTGTTGACCGTTTTTTTAGCAAGTCAGACTATGATTTCGGCCATGTTCAAAGACCGCCCCCTTTTTTCTAGCCTTCACTCGCAAGCGTCCTGGCGGCCCGATGCGGTGATCAGCTTGATCGGCCTTTTGATCTTGTTGGCGTGGGACTTCTCGGGCGGGGACATGCAAATGGCGCAGTGGTGGGGTGAGTCCAGCGGTTTTGCGCTAAGAGACAACTGGTGGATGGTCAAGGTGATGCACGAAGGCATGCGCAATGCCGGCTGGGTGCTGTTGCTGGCCTTGGTGGTCGGAATTTGGCGGCCCTGGGGCAGCTTGCGCCATTTGGCCACCGGCGATCGAGCTGGCCTGTTTTTATCGGTGGTGTGCGCCCTTTTGGCAGTGACGCTGATCAAAGGCATCAGCAAAACCAGCTGCCCATGGGACCTGCAAGTGTTTGGCGGCACGGCCAGTTACATCTCCCACTGGAATGTGTTTGAAATGGATGGCGGCGGCGGGCATTGTTTTCCAGCAGGCCATGCCTCCACCGGATTCGCCTTCATGGCCGCCTACTTCGGCCTGCGTCAAAGTGGCGCTCCCAGCGCTCGCATTTGGTTGGTTTGCGCCTTGTTGGCGGGCTTGGTCTTGGGCGTGTCTCAGCAAATGCGCGGCGCCCACTTCATGAGCCACACCCTCTGGACCGCTTGGCTAAGCTGGTCCGTGGGCTGGCTGAGCCATGGGTTGTTCAGTCGCTTGCGCGGCAAATCTTGAGCATGTTGGTGCCGCCTGGCGCGCCCATGGGCTCGCCGCAGGTGATGGCATAAATGTCACCGCCCGACACAATGCCGCGACTCTTCAAGTGACTTTCAGCTTGCGCCAATGCGGTATCGCGGACTGCACTGGTGTCCATCAACAAGGGGCGCACATTGCGGTACAGCGCCATCTTGCGCTGCGATGACAGCTTGGTGGTCAGCGCGTAAATTGGAATTTTCACGCGGTGACGGCTCATCCACAAAGCGGTAGAGCCTGAATCGGTGAGCGCCACAATGGCTTTGGCATTGAGGTGGTGCGCCGTGAACAAAGCGCCCATGGCAATAGACTGGTCAATGCGGCTGAAGGTTTGGCCACTGAAGTCACCATCGAGTTCAAACTCTTCAGCATTTTCTGCCGCCAAACAGATCTTGGCCATTTCTTCCACAGTTTCGAGCGGGTACTTGCCGGCGGCTGTTTCTGCGCTCAGCATGACGGCATCGGTGCCATCCAGCACCGCATTGGCCACGTCACTCACCTCGGCGCGTGTGGGCACGGGGTTGGTGATCATGCTCTCCATCATTTGCGTGGCCGTGATCACGACTTTGTCGTGCTGACGCGCCAACTTGATCATGCGTTTTTGCAAAGCCGGCACCACTGCGTTGCCGACCTCAACGGCCAAGTCGCCACGGGCCACCATGATGCCGTCGCTGGCCAGCAAAATTTCTTCCAAACGGGGGATGGCTTCTGCGCGTTCAATCTTGGCAATCAAGCCAGGCTTGTGGTTGTATTGGGCAGCCGCAACATTGGCCAACTGACGGGCCATTTCCATGTCGGTGGCGTTTTTGGGGAAACTCACCGCCACGTAGTCGGCTTGGAAGCTCATCGCTGTTTTGATGTCTTCCATGTCTTTGCCGGTGAGGGCAGGCGCCGTTAAGCCGCCACCTTGTTTGTTGATGCCTTTGTTGTTGGACAACTCACCGCCCAACTTGACGGTGGTGTGCACTTGCTCGCCCTTCACCGAATCGACGGTGAGCACAATCAAGCCATCGTTGAGCAACAACACATCGCCAGCCTTCACATCGCGGGGCAGTTCTTTGTAGTCCAAGCCGACACCTGACAAATCACCAAGTTCGGTGCGCGATGCGTCCAGCACAAACTTGGCGCCGGGCTCGAGCATCACTTTGCCTTCTTCAAACTTGCCAACGCGAATTTTGGGGCCTTGCAAATCGGCCATGATGGCCACTTCGCGACCTGCGCGTGCAGCAGCTTCGCGAACCAAACGCGCACGGTCAATGTGGTCTTGCGCTTTGCCGTGGCTGAAGTTCAAACGAACCACATTCACACCCGCCCGAATCATGGCTTCGAGCAATGCGGGCTCGCTGGATGCAGGGCCTAAGGTGGCAACAATTTTAGTAGCGCGACTGGGCATGAGGACTTGTCTCCGGTGTAATTTAATTTCAATTTTCCCACGAAATTGGTTACATGCGGAGAACAAATGATCAGTTCTCGGCCTTGATGCCCGCTTTTTCAACCACCCGCGCCCAACGACTCAGTTCGTTCTTGGCCAAGTCACCCATGCGCTCGGGCTTGCCGCCCACAACGACCATGCCTTGCTTGTTCATGGTTTCTTTCACATCGGGCAATTGCAACAAGCTGTTGAAATCGGCGTTGAGTTTGGCCACCACGTCTGCGGGTGTGGCTGCGGGGACGAACACCCCGTACCAAGTTTCAACCACACCATTGGCCACGCCCAATTCTTTCAAGGTGGGCACGTTGGGAAATGCGGGTGAACGTTCAGCACTCATCAAAGCCAGCATGCGCAGAGCGCCGTTTTGCAAATGCGGGGCTGCGGTCTGCAGCGCCACAATGCTGGCGTCTACGTGACCCCCCATCAAGTCGGTCAAAGCACCTGCTGTCCCTTTGTAGGGCACGTGAAGCAGTTTGATGTTGGTTTCTTGGGCCATCAACTCCATGGCCAAGTGTTGCGGCGAACCTGTTCCAGGTGATGAGTAATTCAACACACCAGGTTGTTTCTTTGCGCTGTCTTGAAATTCTTTGAAATCTTTGAAGGGCGATTTGGCAGACGTTGCCACACCCAACGCACTGGTGCCCAACAAAATCACGGGTGTGAATGCTTGTTGTGGATTGAAGGGAAGTTTGGGCATCAAGGCTGGGAAGGTTCCGTGAGCCGTGGCCGTCACCAGCACCGTCAACCCATTGGGCGCAGCCTTGGCGGCCACACCTGTGCCAATCGAGCCACTGGCACCGGCTTTGTTGTCGGTGACCACCGATACTTTCCACTTGTCAGCCAACTTGGGACCGAGCAGTCGCGCCAACAGGTCGGCACCTGTGCCAGTTGTGAAGGGCACCAACAAGGTGACGGGACCTGAAGGATACGCATTGCTTGCGTTTTGCGCGCTGACTTGGGTGCTCCACAAAGTGCTGCACAAAGCCAGGGCCGCGCAACACAAAGTCCCTCGGCGAGTGAAGGCAGAAGCTTGGGCGATGAGGTGAGACATGCTGAATTTCTTTCAATGAGGTTTACTTGGGCAGTTTGCTTTTCCAAACATTCCAAGGACGCTCAACTTGACCCGCATTGGTCTCTGCAGAGTTGCGCGCTTCGTCGTCCGACAAATACACAGGCTCGCCCAATCCCATGCCAAAACTCATGCGCATGGCTTCGGCTTGCAGTTTGGCATTGCCTTCTGTGTAATAGGCTCGGAACACGGCCAGTTGAATGGAGTTGGCCACCACCACGTTGCCATGTCCGCGCAACAAGGCCACGGTGTTGTTGCCCAAGGTATCGGCCAAGGACTCACCAATGCTTTGGTTGCGAATCAACATGTCCGATGTTTCGCCCAACGTGTTGCGAATTTCAAAGGTCGGCACATTGCTGCCCAAGAAGCCACTCATGTGGCAAATGGGTCGCAGTCGCGCACCAGTAACGCCAAAGGGAATGATGGCAGGCGAATGGCTGTGCACCACCGAATTGACATCCGGACGTTTTTTGAAAATAGCGCTGTGAATGAAGCGCTCCAAATACGACTTGCGTCCCTGTGCATCGTGCACTTCGCCGTTCAAGTCGCACTCCACAATGTCTTGCGCAGTCACAGAGGCGGGCGCCATGCTTCGGGCAATGAAGAAGCGCTCAGGGTTGTCAGGATGGCGCACGCTGATGTGACCAAAGCCATCGAAAACGCCTTCGTTGGCCAATATTTGGTTGGCAATGGCCAAGTCTTCTTTCAGTTGGGAGATAGATGTGCTCATGTCGATTTTCTCAGGCAGGTGAATTTATTTGGTTAAAAAAAGCCGTGTCCAATGTTGGTTCCACTTTTCAGCCTCGTCCACCACAATGCCAGGATCGGTGAGGACGTAATTGAAATTGTTCAAATTGGATTTCACTTTTTGATTGGCAGGCGGGCGGCCCATGCTGTTCAGCAAAGCCTGGGCCTCTGGCGAAATAATAAAGTCGGCAAACAAAGCGGCTGCGTGGGGATGCGGTGCTTGACGCACAACGCCAACACCTTGCGGCCTTGCCAAAGTTGGCTCCATCGGCACCCAGTCGATGGGCGCGCCGCGCTGTTTCAAAGACTGCGCATTGGCGTTGTAGATGGTCAGGCCTACATCGGTTTCGCCTGCTGCCACCATTTGAGCCAACAAAATGTGACCCTTGCGCACATCTGGTTTTTGATCAGACAGTTTTTTGAAAAATGTCATGCCGCGTTGCTCACCCAACGAATTCACCAGGCCACCCATCCACTCGGCATCGGTGGCTTCAATGGCAATTCGGCCCTTCCACTTGGCTTCTGTAAAGCCTTCATAGTGTTTGGGCAGGTCTTCCAGTTTCAGTTTTTGGGTATTGAAGGCCACCACAAAGAAATTCACACGATCGGGCATCCAAAGCCGGTGTTTGGGAATCATGCCCTGCGGCAAATCGACGAGGTGAGGACTGTAGAACTCACTCAACATTTTTTCGCGGGCCAAAATTTCCATTTCTGGGCCGTTGGTTTCCACCACATCCACCACATGGCGCTTGGCACGGCTTTCATTCACCACGCGTTGCACCACGCCGTCACTCAGTCCGCGCCAAATCGTCAACTTGATGCCGTATTTTTTCTCAAACATCGCTGACAACGGGCCTGACTCTGTGGGCGACAAAGAGGTGTAAAGCGTCAGCCCCCCCTCTTTTTTGGCGCGCTCCAACAGCCAAGCTTCTCGATCGGCTGATTTGTACATGTAGATGGCTTCATGGGGATTGGCCAATGCAGCAGCGGCCGGCTGTGCACGCAATGGCGTGACAGCACAAAGCCCCCAAACCACGGCCGCCATCAAAGGCGCCCATTTGGTTTTCAAAGACATTTCAAAGCGTTTCACAAGCTTTTGCATGAGCGGCTCCTTTAGGTTTTGCTCAACAATTTTTTGATGCGCGCTGGGTTCAGCGGTGCTTCACGCATGCGAACGCCTGTCGCATCAAAGAAGGCATTGGCAATGGCTGCAGGCACCACACGGCATGTGGCTTCGCCAGCCCCTGTCGGCGCCGCCTCGGGGCGATTGATCAGCACAATGTCGATGGTCTCAGGCGTGTCTTTGATTTCCAAAATGGGGTAGCTGTTCCAATCGACACTCTTGACTTTGTCGGGAGAGAACTGAACCTCTTCATAGAGTGTTCGCGACAGTGCTTGAACCAAACCGCCTTCAATGGTGTAACGCAAACCTTGTGGGTTGACGATCAATCCGCAGTCGTGCGCCACCGTGAATTTGCGGCCCCAAATGCGGCCTGTTTTGCGGTCCACTTCAATTTCGGCTACCACCGCCACGATGGTGCCCGCGCGTTGCGCATACGCGATGCCACGACCTGTCAGCACAGCGCCCGAGCGATCGCGCTTGGCCTTGCCGCGTGGCTCCCAGCCCGCTTTTTCGGCTGCGGCTTTGAGCACGGCAATGTCGCGCGGCGCCTTGGCGTATTTCACACGGAAGGCAATGGGGTCTTCGCCCGTGGCATAGGCCAATTCGTCAATGAACTGCTCGCTGGCAAATTGAATTTGCAAACCCACTGGATCGCGCATGTGCGATGTGCGCATAGGGGATGCGCTGTCGATCAAATCAGGAATGACTTCCCAGGCCAACAACTTGTTGTCAAAGGCGTAACTTTCTTCGGGGATGCCGAAGGTGATACCGCCCTTGGGCGGCAGACCCAACTCCATGCCCACCAAGCTGTCGCGGGGATCAGACTCGTTGCTGTCAATGGTGGCCCTGGAGAATGCGCGCGTGGTGAAGTCATAAGCCACCACTTTGCCATCGGCATCGATCGCAGCGCGCGCACGGTGCACCGATGCAGGCGCTTTGGGATCCCATGCCGTACCGTCGTGGCGCATGCCTTGCACACGCACAGGCTGACCCACTTTGGAGGAAATGAAAGCCGCGTCCATGACGGCATCACCGGCGTCATTGCGCCCGTAAGAACCTGGACCTTGCACCCAAATGGCTTCCACTTTGTCGACCGGCACTTTGAGCAAAGCGGCAACGCCGTCACGGGCATAGTGTGGTTTTTGTGAACCTGTCCAAATGGTGATTTTGTCAGCCTTCACATCGGCCACAGCACTGGCAGGACCCATGCTGGCATGCGATTGGAAAGGCCACAAGTACTCAGCCTCCACCACTTTCACGCCAGACTTGAGGGCTGCTGTGACATCGCCTGTTTTCTGTTCTTCTGTGCGCTTGCGTGTCGGTGCCTGACGAATGTGTGCGTGCAGTTTTTCAAACTCCGGAAAGGGTTTGGGTGAGGCACTCCAAGTCACCTTCAGTTCTTTGGCTGCGCGCACAGCATCCCACTCACGCTCGGCCACCACAGCCAAAAAGTTTTTCTCGCGGACCACGCGGGCGCCGGCAATGTGCTTGATCGATGCTTCGTCGACTTTCTCTGCCAAGCCGCCAGCAACGGGCGTGCGAATGACACGCGCATGCAGCATGCCAGGTACTTTGACGTCAGCAATGTTGCCGCTGGTGCCAAACACTTTCCAAGCTACATCGTTGCGTGGAATAGACAAACCCACCACTTTGTACTCTGAAGGTGATTTAGGCTTGGCCAGGCCTTTCACATCCAGTGGATTGCCAATCCGTTTGTTCCATTCCACTTTGGAATTGAAGTATTTGCCGCCGATCAATTCAGCATACGTGACCTTCTGCGCACTGTTGCCTTTGACCGAGATTTCACCATCGTCCACCACCAAGTTGGCGACTGGCACACCCAGTTTTTCGCTGGCCAAGTTCAGCAAGATGCGACGCGCTTCTGCGGCCGCATTGCGCAGTGGTTTGGCGCCGGCTTGGATGCCCAGTGCACTGGAGGCGCCACCTTGGTTCAAAGAACTGGCGGTGTTGCCCATCACAATTTTGACTTTGCGATACGACACGTCCAATTCTTCGGCCACGATTTGCCCAATGGCCACTTCCAAGCTTTGGCCCAAGTCGACTTTGCCGTAATAAGCGACCACCGAGCCATCAGGCTGAATGGCCACCCATGAATCGAGTTCATCGGCTTTGAGTGCAGGCTTGATGGCACTGATGGTGGCCAAGGTCGTGCCCATCGCAGTGGCAGAAGCAGAACCCGCCATCGTTGCACTTGCGGATTGTGCGAAGGCCTGCGTTGACACACCGCCACTGGCCACTGACACCACCAGGGCGCCCGCAGCACTGAGAAAATCTCGGCGCGATGTGCCGCTGAGCTTGTCACTGTGGTTTGTTGTCGTCACCTCGGAGGTGTTCACGTCTGAATTTGAAGAATTGTGCATGGTGTGCTCCTCAAGCCATCAAAGTTTGTGCGCGCTTGATGGCGCGCAAAATGGACACATGCGTACCGCAACGGCACTTCAAACCTTCCAAGGCCGTTTTGATTTCGGCGTCGGTGGCTTTGGGGTTGCGTTTTAAAAATGCGGCCGAGGTCATGGCCCAGCCATTGATGCAGTGACCACATTGCGGCACTTGCTCTTCTAAAAATGCCACCTGAATGGGGTGTGGATTTTCGGGTGTTCCCAAACCCGCCAAGGTGGTCACTTTTTTGCCCTTCACGGCCGACACAGGCAACACGCAAGAGCGCACCGCTTGCCCATCCAGATGCACGGTGCAAGCGCCGCATTGCGCCAAACCACAGCCGAATTTCGGATTGTTCAATTTCAAATCATCGCGCAATGCATAAAGCAAAGGCATCTGTGGATCGCTGTCAATTTGGACGGACTTGCCGTCCACCATGAAAGGGGTCAAAGCCATGTTGTCTCCTGTTGATTGTTCAAACTTCTGTCAGCATGTCGTCCAGTGCCGTCACCAGCGCACTTTGCAATTCTGGATCTTGACTGGAATGACCTGCCGTATGCACCACACGCAACTGCGCCAAAGGCCACACTTGCTTTAACTGCCAAGCCGTCTCTGCCGGCGTGACCATGTCAAACTGACCCTGCACGATGATGCCGGGTATGTTTTTTAAGAAATCATTGGCCGTGGCCGGCACGATGTGGCCCCGACTGCCCAGCTCGGGATCGTGTGCAAACATGTGCGCTGAAATTCGGGCCATGGCCAAACACTTCAAATCTTCTTCAGGGCCTGCATGCGCAGCATGCACCGGGTCGCTGGGGTACACGCTGCTGAGCGCATCCTCCCAAGTGCACCACGCACGCGCCATGGCCAAAACTTGTGCCGATGTCCCCTCTTGCAAGACCTTGTCATAAGCATTCAAAAGCACGCTGTGTTGGCCACTGCGCACGGTCAAATCATCTGCATCGAGGTGTGCATGATTTTGAATGGCCGACACATAGTCTTGCCACTCAGCTCGAAAAACGCGACTGGCGCCACCGGGTTTGTAAAGCCAGTCCAGCTCATGGTCTTGCGCCGCAAACACGCCGCGCAGCACCATGCCAGACACATGCTGTGTGTATTGCTTGGCATACGCCAAGGCCAAGGTACAGCCCCAAGAACCTCCACACAACAGCCACTTGTCCACGTTCATGAGCAGGCGCAATTGCTCAAGGTCGGACACCAAATTGGCCAAGAAGTTATGCGCTGTTTCGGCATGCGGGGTGGAGCGACCACAACCACGCTGGTCCATCAAAATGATGCGATAGCGATGCGGGTCAAACAATCGCCTGGCCGTGGGCGAACAAGCACCACCCGGCCCGCCATGCAAAAACACAACGGGACGGCCCATTGGATTGCCGCATTCTTCCCAGTAAACCGAATGCCCATGCCCCACAGCCATGTGGCCTGAGCGATGCGGTGTAAGAGGCGGATACAAATGGCTCATACTTTTAACGCCGTTCGGCCTAGTCCAGCCGAGCCCGGAAACACCAAACTCTTGATCACCACGGGCACGGCGCCTGAGGTTTCCAGCATGGCGCCAATGTCAATGAAATCCAATTCCTTCAGCGTGATGCCATCGATCGACAACACGGGACTTTTCAAATGCAATTCTTCATGGCAATGAATGCCAATCAAGCCGCCACAATCGGCTTCGCCCACCAACAACAAAGGATGCCCCTGCGCTAGGACCGCCGACATGCCCTCGGCTACTGCACGACAAAACGCGTCCAAGCGGTGAAACGTGGCTGAACCTTGCCAGCGATAGCACACCGCCACAGCTTGATGGCCTTCGTGCAAATCCAATCGACGCATTGCGCGGCGAATGTTGTCGGCAATCTCAGCGACGTTCAAATCTTCTGCGGCCAAATCCAATTGCGGTGCAATCACCGGCACGTTGCGCACCGGCAAAATATTGGCGGGCTCAACGTAAATGGTGCTGCCACTCACCTGCACGGTGTATTGCGAAGCACCAATCACAGTGGCACGTATGCCCTGATCGGGCACTTCTAAACGAGGCCCCCAAGCTTGCGCTTTGCGCCTCACAGCTGCAGCCAACAGTGGGCCCAAATCGCCATAGGCCTGTGCTTCGCGGCCATACACATACTCCGACACACCGCCCGAAAAGGTCAGCACGTCGGGCAACTGGCTGGCGCGCAAGGGCTCTAAACGCAGCAAAGATTGGCTGATGGCATCGGGCGCTGCGTTGCCCGCCACATCAAAAATTCGCTCGGCCATGCGATCGACCATGCGCGCCAAATCTTCGGGTGCGACAGGCTGGCCCAAGGTCAGTGTCACGCCCACTTCTTCGGCAAATTTGCGACCCGCTTCTTCCAAACGCACCAAGCGGCCTTCGGTGTCCAAGGCCACGATGCGAGCGCCAATGTCAACCGCTGTTAAATCGACCAACTCGCCGTTTTCGCACACTGCAATTTTGGTGGTGCCACCGCCAATGTCGATGTTCATAACGCGCGCCGTTTCACGCACAGAACGTGCGGCGGCGCCAGAACCAAATGCGGCCAAGGTGGTCTCAAGCGCATCGCCCGCACTCACCGACACAAACTTACCCGCTTGGGCAGCAAACAAATCGGCAATGGCGCGCGAGTTGGTGCGGCGCACGGCCACACCCGTGAGGATCAAAGCACCGGTGTCAATTTTGTCGGGCGCAATGCCTGCCTGCGCGTATTGCGCTTCGATGAAGGCGCCCAATGCCGCCGCATCAATGCTTTGATCGGCTGCATAAGGCGTGAGCAAGACATCCGACTCGTGCAACACGGTGCGCTCACTGACGATGTAGCGGTTGTCCAAGCGCTCCAACACCAAGCGTGAAAACACCAAGTGCGAGGTGGACGAACCAATGTCAACGCCCACGCTGACCAAAATGATTTCGTCTTCACCCTCTAGGCTGCGACGCACGTTGCTGAAAAAAACGCGGCCCCCTACGGGCGCTTCTTGCGCCGTTGCGGAGGTCGTGGTTTCGTTCATTATTTCTTCGGTCCAAACTTCTCCATGAACTCAGCCGGAATGTTGTACCAATCTGGGTCCATGCGATCGGGCACGCTGTTTTTCTTCAAGAGGGCTTGATACTCTTTGCGAATGTGCGGATCTTCCAACCAATAAGGAATGGTGGTGCCGCCTTCAGTGACATCTTGTGCGGTGTAGTCAGTGTGCTTGGAGCCAGGCGCACCAGGATCACGGCCTGGGTTGTGCGGGCCAAACCAAGCCGTCAATCGCAAGGCTTCTTCACCGGCACTGAAGTGCTGGTGATACCAGCGTGCACCGCCGGGGGCTGCAGAGACCAATCCGACTGGTTCGTAATCGATGCGTCGCACCAAATGTTCTTTGCCATCTTTCCAAGGTGTTTCACCTTCATCTTCGGGCCAGGTGTAGGTGTAGCCTTTGCCATTCAAGCAAATGAGCACCGCAGCAGAAGTGTGGGCGTGTGCGCGGGAGTAACGACCATTCTCGTGTTGACCAATCCAAAAGTAGAAACAGTTGTTGGTCATGAAAGGCTCAATGCGGCGATAGCCAGGTGAGCGGCGGTTGTCCAATGGCAATTCACACTTCATCACGTCGGGAATGAAGTTGGTTTTGCGCATGGCCAAGCCGCGCACGGGATCGGCTTCTACTTCGTCGCGGGCTTGGTAAAAATCGTCTGCGCCATTGAAGCGGTCACGGAACACGAAGGGGTTGTTGAACACCGCCTCTGTGCTTTGCAACATGTTCAGCACATTCGGTGCTGTGGTACCCGCCAACAACAGTGCGCCACTGGAGGTGGCATTCACAATGCGGTGCCATGCATTGATAGGGATCGAGAACATCGAACCTGCTTGCCACTCAAACACGTGCTTCTTGGTGTCGCCTTCTTGCCAAACTTCCGTGGTGCCGCGTCCCTCTACAACCAAGTAGATTTCTTCGTACATGTGCTTTTCGGGGTGCAATGCACCCGCGCCAGGCACCTCCACCACATAACAACCCCACTTGGTTTCGGTACCGTAGAGTTGAATGAAGTGACCTTTGCCGCCAGTGCGCTTCCAGGGCACCAAGGGCAAGTTTTGCACCTTGTTGATGCCCACATCGCGAAACACGGGCAGACCCTCTGCTTCCATGTAGGCGTCGTAAGGCGTTGGCTGTTTTTTGAACACGCCGTAACCGGCCTTTTTGTTGCCTGCTGGCTCATGCCAGTGGCTGGTGTCTTTATCGTGTGGCATTCAAGGGGTCCATCTAAAAAGCAATTGGAGGGGCTGTTCAGTGCGTTCTTCTATAGTGAACAGCGTTCTACTATGCTAAACCACCCCCTCAGGAGCGTCAACAGGGTTCACCTTGTGAAGGCCCCTCAAGGCTGTGGCTTTTTCTCACAAGTCGCTCGACTAAAAAGTGTTGTTCTGACGCAAATCCAAAAGGTGGCTAGGGTATTCACGAATGTGGGTTTTCACCGATTTTTCGCTTAATAACATCACTGTCTTTCAAAAGAGAACAGTGTTCTTCATGCCGGAACAGGCGGCTGAACCACCCAGACCACTGGGCTCAACGATTTCACTTTTTATCACTTGGAGATACACATGACTTTCAAATACCGTGCACTGACATTGGGTTGCTTCGCAGCCATGGGCTTGGTGGGCAATGCCCACGCTGTTAAATTGGCTGGCGACCTGCTCGAGGTTTATGGCAACCTTTACCCACAGTACCAAACTGTGACATTTGGTGACTCATCTGCAACTGGCGCCGAAGTCAGCACGATGACAAAAGGCAAGACTGGCGCACAAACCAACACATTCACAGCGGGTGCAGTTAGCGCCACCAAGTTCACACCCGTCAACTCTTACATTGGCTTCAAAGGTCAAAAAACTGTTGGCGACTTGACATTGGGTTATGACGTGCAAGGCGTGGTCAACATTGACAGCTCCAATGGTTCTTCTTTCTTGTCCGAGCCACGCGATGCTTTCGTATTTGTTGAACACAAATCTTTCGGCTCTTTGACAGCTGGTCAACAAGACACTTATTACAAGCAAAACGGCGACAAGGTTCGCATGTTGGGCGTCTCTTCTAGCAACTTCGTGTCCAGCGCCAACGTTGCCTCCAATCCAACATGGGGTAACAAAGGTGTTTCTACATCATTCAACACACGCATCAATGGTCAGCTGTTGTGGGCAAGCCCACGCATCAATGGCTTCGAAGTGGGTTACTCTTTGCGCCAAGACCCTTCTAAAACAGCGACAAAGAACGCAAGCTTGTCGTCCGTAGGTATCAACTGGACTGACAAAAAATACTACGTTGGTTTGGCTCAAGAGACTCACAATGATTACTTTGCAGTTTCCGGCACAGCTTCCACAGCAACCGCTGGCTCAATTTACAACGCAGCTGCAGGCTTGCGCTCCAAAGACACTGCTACACGCTTGTCTTTTGGATACCGCGTCTCCGGCATGCGCATCGGCGCTGACACCTCCACTTTGAAGTACACAGAAACTTCTGCGCAAGTCAACGGCTTCCAAAGCTACAAAACCACCACTTACCAAGTGACTGGCGAGTACGATTTGAACAGCCAAATCACAGTGGCCGCACAATACGCCAACAATGCTGCAGGCAATTGCACATTGAACGGCACCATCGCTTGCTCCACAGCAGGCTTGGGTGGCAACTTGGTAGGCTTTGGCGCCAAGTACAACTTGGACAAGAACTTCGCCATCTTCGCATTGGCTGCTAAAGGTTCTGCCAACTCTGGCGCTGTGATTTCTTTGGGCAGTGGCGCTGGCAAAACAGCAGTTGGTGGCACCATCAACGCTGCAGCAGTTGGTATCCAAGCTCGCTTCTAATCAAAGCACTTTGGTGCAATGACCCGGCAGGTGTTCTGAAAAGAGCACCTGCTTTTTTTTGGGGACTAGAGGAATCTGAAATGAAGTCAATGATTGCAGGTGTGCTCTCGCTGTTCAGCTTGTGCGCCCATTCCGCCGATGCAGATGCCATTCAAAGGGGCAAAGGCCTTTTCATGCAGCACCAATGCTACAGCTGCCATGGCACTGAAGGCCAAGGCGGGGAGCGCAACGCAGGCCCTAAAATTTTCCCCAACCCAACGCCCTTCGTTGCGTTTGAATTGCAACTGCGAACACCACGCAACCTCATGCCCCGCTACGCAGTGCAGAGCATCAACGATGTGCAGTTGAAAGATTTGTATGCGTATGTTGAGAACATGCGCACCAGCCCTGCTGTGGCGCAGATTCCCTTGATCAACAACGCAATGCGCTGATGCGCTGAAGCTTCAGTGCGCTGTTGCCACTTGGCTCAACGCGCTTGGCAAACCACGTCCAACAAAGCTGGACGTCCTTGTTTCACCTCGGCCAGTGCGCGTTGCAACGCACCTTTGAGTTGCGAAGGGTCTTTGATCGGGCCTTCAGCCCACACGCCCATGCCTTGGGCAATCTTGGCAAAGTCAATGTCGGGGTTGCGCAAACTGTTGCCAATCCAAGCTTGGTCGGTGCGTCTGTTGTGCAATGAGGCCATGCGCTGCAAATGCATTACCTCTTGGTAATAGCCTCCGTTGTTGTGCATCACCATCAACAACGGAATTTTGTGGTGCGCAGCGGTCCACAAGGCGCCGGGCGCGTAAAGCAAATCGCCATCGGGCTGAAACGTCACCGTCATTCGGCCCAATGATTTGTTGGCCAAGGCTGCACCCACGGATGCAGGCAAGCCATAGCCCACACCTTGTCCGCCCGAGCCCCCTAACATTTGGTGATATTGCGTGGTGGGCCAGAGTTTGCGCGCCCACGCAATGCGATCGCTGACCGCCAAGCACCAGGGTTCGTTTCTGATCACTTCAAAAGTTTCCATGGCCAAGCGCGCCGTGCTGATGGGCGCGGCGTCCCAGCCTAAGGCTGCGCCTTCTTTGGCATCTTGAAGTTGCTTTTCCCAGCGCTTCTTCATCAACTCGCGACGGGCTTCGAAACTTGTCTTTTGTGCAGACGTGGTATTTTTCAAGATGTAGTCGGTGAGCACAGGCATCGAGGCTTGTGCTTCACCGGGTATGGCCATCTCCACTGACAAGAAGCGTTGGAAGTCTTGGTAGTTGGAACGGATGGACACATCGTTCATGCCAATGGTGATGATCTTCACATCGGCTTTGGCTTCTGGGCGAACTGTTTTGAAAGGATCGCTGAGACCATTGACCTGACCCCAGGGGTCGTACACCTCCAACATCAAGATCACATCGGCATCACGCACCAGCGCACGCTTTTGATCGCTTAGGCACAAGTGATGAGTATTGGGAAAATTCATGCGCCCACCCAAATCAATGACAGGCGCTTGCAAACTTTCAGCCAACTTCACCAAGGCTTTGACGCCGTCTTGGTTGCGCGCAGCTCGGTCGGCCATGATGACGGGGTTCTTGGCATTCAAGAGAAGTTTGGCTGCCTCTTGCAAGGCACCGGTGTCACCTTGCAGCGGCAGTGTAGGCCTGAGCTTTGGAATGCTAGGGGGTTTGCCGTGAATGGCATCTTCTTGCAAATCGATGTCGGCCATGATCACCACAGGCCCCATCTGACCGGTGGTGGCCACACGATAGGCACGTACAGTGGACTCTGCAAAATGTTGCAAAGAGCCAGGCGCATCATCCCACTTCACATAATCGCGCAGCAAGAGTGCAGGGTCCTGCACAGAGTGTGACCACTCGGTACCAGGTCGGCGTTTGTCGGCATCAATGCCATTGCCGCCAAACATGATGACTGGCACGCGGTCACACCAAGCGTTGTAAACCGCCATGGCCGCATGCTGAAAGCCCACGCTGCCATGCGCCATCACGGCCATGGGTTTGCCTGCTGCTTTGGCATAGCCATGGGCAATGGCCACTGACGATTCTTCGTGCAAACAGGTGATCAATTCTGGCGCTTTGTTGCCGCCATAGTTCACGACAGACTCATGCAAACTTCTAAAACTGGAGCCCGGGTTGGCAGCAACATATTCCAAATTCAAACTCTTGATCACATCGACCATGAAGTCTGAGCCTGGCCGCGGGATGAGTCGGCCACTTTCGACGGCCTTGGCATCCACATCACTCAACTTGCTGTTGGCAGGACCTGCTGGCGTTGCTGCCTGGGCTTGTTGAACCAAAGCCACACCGGCAGCCGATGCACTGGCCACACCTTTTAAAAAATCTCTGCGCCTCGTCGTGGGCGCTGCTTGATTTGAATCCAGATCTGCAGGTGTTTGCTTGTTGTGATCAGTCATGTGATGCGTCCTTTGAATGGGCCGGAATCCAATAAACCATGAGGTTGGCAATGATGATGGTGGCCGCGAGCAAATAGAACGCAGCCAAAAGGCCGTAATGGTCGGCCACAATGCCGCCCAAGATGGGCGCCACAGCCTGCGCACCCGACTGCATGCCGAACATCAAACCAATGGCCGTACCGCCCATATTTTTAGGCGTGGCTTCCAACATCCAGGCCTGCATGATGGGCCGCGCGGCGTACAAGAAGAAGCCCAAGACAGCAATCAAAAATACAAACCACGGTGAACCACCGGCAAAGGTCATGAGCAACAAGACCACACCACTCATGCCAAAGGACGACATCAAAATGGTTTTGCGACCCATGGTGTCCGACAAGTGGCCCGCGATCGGCGCCGCAATGAAACCCGCCAATTGCAACAAGGCCATGCCAGCACCGACCCAGAAGACGTCGTAGTGCATTTCTTTGGCCAAGTACAAAGGCAAGAAGGTGAGCAAGGTGCCTTGGGTCATGGAGCGAAAGCCAGAGCTGAGTGTGAGCAAGAACAGTCCGGGTGTGCGCATCAAATCTTTCACACCTTGCAAATAACTGTGCATGCTCTGGCCCTTTGCATCAGCGGCTGCAACTGGCGCATCTGACGAAGGCGCAGTTTTCTTTTTGGGTGCAAAGGTCATGGTGCCCAAGAAGAACAAAATGAGCATCGACATGGCCGCACCAGGCACCACGTTGAGCACCACAATTTCACGCCATGACAAAGTGGTGAGCAAGGCACCGACGGCCAAAGGTGCGAGGGCATCACCCACGTTGCCACCCATGCCGTGCAATGACAAAGCCA
The DNA here is from genome assembly GCF_001412575.1 of Limnohabitans sp. 103DPR2. Classification (NCBI taxonomy): domain Bacteria; kingdom Pseudomonadati; phylum Pseudomonadota; class Betaproteobacteria; order Burkholderiales; family Comamonadaceae; genus Limnohabitans; species Limnohabitans sp. 103DPR2. The sequence goes on from NZ_CP011834.1 coordinate 215,082, forward strand.
GGCCTTTGCGCTTGGGAAACATGCTGCCCAACAATGGAATGGCGGTGGGATGCCACAAGTTGTTGCCAATGCCCACCAGCATCACGCAAATGAGCAGCATCCAATATTGCGATGAAAAGCCCATCATCAAATAGGGAAAGCCCACCCAAAAAAGCGAAAGGGCCATCAACTGACCCTTTTTTCCCCACACATCGACCAACATGCCACCTGGAACATTGGAGATGGCACCTGCCGCATATTGGCACGTCATGATGAAACCAATTTGACTGTAGGAGAGTCCCATCTCATTGCCAATCAGTGGCAACAACATGAAGAAGGTGGCCGGATACCAATGGGTGAGTGAGTGGCCCAAGGTGATCAGGCCCATGTTGCGAATGTCCAGCTTGGAAAGTTGCGTGGCGTCTGCCACGGCTGCGTTGCTGGCACTCATTTATTTGGCTCCACGCATGATGATTTCGTCGTACAACTTGCGCCATTTGTCACGGCGGTCTAGGCTCTCTTCAGGGTCGACCACCAACATTTTGTAATTGCGCAAAGTGCTTGGAATCTTGCTATTGGCTGGCAGGTACTCAAGGTCTGCGTAGGCCTGCTGACCCTCGCCCAACAGATAGTCCATGAAGAGCGCTGCGGCCGCTGGATTTTTGGCATTTTTCATCACGCCCACAGCGTTGCCACGCACCACCGCAGGTTGCAGCACGGTCCAATCGATCGGCGCACCTTTTTTCTTCAGCTGCTCAGGCATGTAGTTGTAGACGGTGAGGGCCACGGGTACTTCGCCAGCTGCCACCATGTTGGTGAGGTTGGTATGGCCCTTGCGAACTGAGATGCCATTGGTGGTGGCCAGTTCTCGAAAATATTGCAGTCCTTTGGCTTCGCCCATGGACTGCACCACGGTCACAAACCAATCGATGTTTTCCACCTCATAGCCCAAGCGGCCTTTCCACTTAGGGTCCAACAGGTCTTGGTAGGTTTTGGGCAAATCAGTTTTTTTCACAGCGCCCGTGTTGTAAGCCTGCACCCACATAGAGTAGATGGTGGTGGCATATTCTTTGTGCGCAGGCACGCTGCCTGGCATCAAGTCTGCAAAGTGCGGCGAGGCCACAGCTTGCAGCATTTTCTCCCGGTGCAGTACTTCAAGCTCCACAGCACCAGCATGCACCACATCCACGTTGTAGCGCTTGGCTTTGGTTTCGTTCAAGGTGCGGTTCATAACACTGTCGCCACTGGCGCGCCAAGTCGACACCTTGACACCGTACTTCTTCTCGAACGGCTCAATCAAAGGCTTCAGATCTTTTTCGGCAATGGAGGTGTACAGCGTGATGGCGCCTTCTGCTTTGGCTGCAGCGGCCAATTTGGCTGCGCGATCGGGCGCGATACTGCGCAACAAATTCGGATCTGTTTGAGCCAGGGCACTGAAGCTCAGCCCCCAAATGCTCAGACATGCGACAACACCTAATGTTTTGCGAATCATTCGATTCTCCTTTGTTGTTCACGCCTACCGCGCACGCAGTCACCTGCCTAGGCAATCAACCTTTGCGGCTGAAAATTTCGTCGTAAATTTTGTTCCACTTATGGCCATCGTCCAAAGTTGTTTTGGGGTTGGCAAAAGTCAGTGGCATTTTGTTCAAGGTCGAAGGCACCTTGGTACTGGTCGGGATGAAATCCCGCTTGCCCAAAATGACCTGGCCTTCACTGAGTTCAAAGTCTTGGAACAAAAGCGCAGCATGGGGGTGCGGCGCACTGCGGGCCACACCATTGGAATTGGGGCGTGCAATGGTGGGTTCCAAGGCGAACCAATCCACAGGCGCGCCCGAGTTTTTCATTTGTTCAATTTTGTAGTTGTACAAAGTGAGGGCCATGGGCACTTCGCCAGAAGCTACCAAATTGGCCAACAAAGTGTGGCCTTTGCGGACAGAGACGGCATTCTTGCGGGCAATTTCTTTGAACAAGGCGATGCCTTTTTCTTCACCCATCTTCATCACCGTTTCGGCCAGCCAATCGCTGTCATCGGCCTCAACCGCCAACTTGCCTTTCCATTTGGGGTCGAGCAAATCTTGGTAGGATTTGGGCAAATCTTCTTTGCGCACCAGTTTCGTGTTGTAAGCACAGGTGAAAATGTTCAAGCGCGTGGCAATCCACTCTTTGTGCGCAGGGATGGCTTGAGGAATCAACTCGCTTAAGAAAGGTGAATTGCCCGCGATCAACACCTTCTCGCGCGACAAGACTTCCATCTCAGGGCTGTTGGTTTCAAACACGTCTACTTCAAAGCGGTTGGCTTTGGCTTCTAGCAAACCACGTTGCAAGATTTTTTCAGAGCCACTGCGCCAGACCTTGGCCTTGACACCGTATTTGGCTTCAAAAGCAGAGGTCAGGGCGGCCATGTCGTCTTGTGGCATGGACGTGTAAATGCTGACCACGCCTTCTTTTTTGGCGCCTTCCACCAAACGTTTCAAGCGCTCAGGACCCGATAAAGCAGCCAAAGCGGCGGTGGTGGCGGCTGAAGGTTGCGCCATCAAAGGACCCATTGCGGCCACGCCCAAAGAGGCGGCACCGGCTTGTATCATTTGGCGGCGAGAAAAACGAGAAACGCTCATGGAAATCTCCAATTAAGACTTGGGTGGCAATGTCGGCAGTTCGGCTTCGTAGGCTTCTTCCATGCGAGGCTTCATGCCATGCTTGGCCAATGAGTCTGCAAAACGTGTGCGAACCGCTTGGCTCTCGTCAGCATAATCAATTTGGTCGCCACCGACACGGCGGCTGATCCAAGCCTTAGGCACACCCTGGGCATTGCGAATCGATACCACCTCGTGTTTAAAAGCAAGGTAACGTGCTGGCGTATTGCCTGTATTAAAGTGTTGGTGGAACCACATGTTGGGTGGCACCACCATGGCGCCCACTTCCCAATCGTATTGGCGTGGCTCTTCACCTTCAGGCCACATCAAGCTGTAACCTTCACCGCTCAAGATGATCACGTGTGCGCCTGGGCCATGGCAATGGGCCTTTTTGTAGGTGCCCACTGGGAATTGGGAAATGTGGCTGTTCATGGAGCCACGTGCCATGTTGAAGCGAATGTGGCCACCACCAGCACCACGCTCTTTGGCACTGATCAAAGGTAAGTTCACAGCATCGGCCACGAAATTGGTTTCAAGCAGCAAACCTTTTTGCTCACCCTTGCCACTGAAGTAATCAGGCTCACCGTTGAAACGGTTGGCAAAGTCGTGCTGTGTGTTGAACACAAAGTTCAGGTCTTCGTACAAGTTGATGACGGGTGGGCCATTGGTCACAGCCACAAAGCGAGCCGCATCCTTGCCTGAACCATTGAAGTGCTGGTGCATGCAGTTCAAAGGAATGGCGAACAAAGCGCCCGCTTGCCATTCAAAAGTGATGCGATGGCCTTGGTCGTTCCAAACCGTGGTGGACCCACGACCAGACAACACATAGATCATCTCTTCAAAAATTTGACGCTGGGGTTCGAGCTGTTTGCCAGGGGCAATTTCGCACACATAGCAGTCATTGGAAGTGCGTGAAGCTTCGTGGTTGATGTAAACACCCTTGCCACCGCGGCGTGCCCAAGGCTTCAGGTCAACTGTGTTCAAGCTGCGAATGTAATGGGCACTGATGATGTCCAAACCTTCGTTCTTTACCCAACGTGTGTAGGGTGTTTCTTTTTCGGTCGCGAATTTGGAAGCAAGGTCTTCCGATACGAGTGCGTCTTTTGCCATGTGCTGCTCTTTTGTATTTTTTGAGAATCGATGCAGGCGCTGTGCGCGCCCGCAAGGTTTTATTTGCGCAAATATTTCAGGATGGTTTCACCATCCAAAGTGACTGAAGGATCAAACTCCGGTGCATTTTCAATTTGCTCCAAGTCATTCAAGCCGCAGTATTTAAAAATGCGGTTGATAGAGGAGATCAAACGCACTGGGCGATCGGGATCTGCATTGAAGTGCTGGTGAATGGTATTTGGTGGAATGTAGATCACATCGCCAGCTTCCCACTCGTAGCGCTTCACTTCAGCTTGCGGTTTCCAGTGGTAAGTGTCTGTAATTTCCACGTCGCAGTCTTGGTGCAAATCGTAGCCGCGGCCTTCGAGCACGTAAACGCACTCTTCTGCCAAGTGACGGTGCTTGCCCGACTTACTGCCTGGTGGAATGACTTGCATGTACGCATCAACGGTTTCGATGCGTGTGTTCATGGATTCATTCAACAAGTGCTTGAGCAAACCTTGACGCGCCATTTCCCAGGGCATGTTTTCGGGATGCACCACTTTGTGACGCTTCGAATTGCGCGCAGGCATTTGCTCTGCGTCGTCCAACAAGCCTTGGTAGTACTTGCCTTGTTGGTTGCCTTGCAACCATGATTTTGATTCGTCCCAAGCCATCTCAGTAGCCTCCCTTTGGATGGTTAAAGTCTTCTTCGTCATTGCGGGCCACAAAGCCTTCGCCGCCTGGAGCGGGTTCGCTTGGGCGGGGTTCCACTTGGTGTTGGAACAACATGTTCATGAACATGTACATGGGTTTGGTTTTGATCACCAAGGCACGGGCAGGTCGCTCGTTGCTGGCGTTAAAGTGTTGGTGCACGCAGTTGTTGTGGACCACTGCAATGTCGCCGGCTTTCCAGTCGTAGCGGATGCCGTCGTGAATTTCATAGCCTGTGCCATCCAAAATGTAGAAAGCAGCTTCATTCACGTGACCATGCTTCTGTGAGTTGCCACCAGGGCCGTACTCTTCCAAGTGCATGTGGAATGTTTGTGTGATGCCATCTTTAGGCTCTACATAGTGGCGGCTAAAAGCTTGAGGGCCATCGTTGAATTTGATGTCTTTGCCTTTGCGCACGCGAGGCATGGCACGCAGGCGCTTGAGTTCATCGCCTAAGTTGTAGGGGCCGGCAATCGCACGCACAAAGGTGCGATCTTTTTTGCTGTGGTAGTGCGACTCGTTGGGAACGAATTCCGTCGAGGGCGCTTTTTTGTCATCAGCACTCATGGTTTTCCTTTGAAGTTTTAAAGATTAATTTTGATTTTTCAAGACAATGCAGTCGGACGGGTCCAACACGATGTGAATCGGTGCATCCACTGGCGTTTTCTGGCTTGGGTGAACACGCGCCAGCATCACTTTGTCTTTCACTTGGACTTGGAAGTCGAGCACTTCGCCCAAGAAGATCTTGGCGTACACAGTGCCCAAGTAATGGTTGGTGTGATTCACGGGCGGCGTGGAGTCACTCAGATGAATGTCTTCTGGACGGATACACACCTGCACCTCTTCACCGACACGGAAATCATTGATCATGGGAACTTGAACGATGCCAATTTCTGAATCCACCACCATGGCCTTCGCCGCAGCATCGATCGAACGGACGGTGGCTTTGATGAAGTTGATGGTGCCCACAAAGTCGGCCACAAACTCACTGTTGGGCGTTTCATAGATTTGGCGAGGTGAGCCAATTTGCATGATTCGGCCGTTGCGCATCACGGCAATTTCGTGCGACAAGGCCAAGGCCTCCGACTGATCGTGCGTGACATAAATGGTGGTGATGCCCAATTCGCGTTGGATTTTCTTCAACTCAAAGCGCATCTTCTCGCGCAGCTTGGCATCCAAGTTAGACAGCGGCTCGTCCAGCAACAAAAGCTTAGGCTCCATCACCAGCGCACGCGCCAAAGCCAAACGTTGTTGCTGACCGCCAGACAAACGCGTGGCATCGCGGTCGTGGTACTGCGCCAACTCAACCGACTCCAAAACGCGCATCACCTTGGTTTCGATTTCTTTGCGACTGTAATTTTTTTGTCCCACTTCCAAGGGGAAGCTGGCGTTCTGAAACACGGTCATGTGGGGCCAGATGGCGTAGGACTGAAACACCATGCCAAAGCCACGCTTGTTAGGCGGTACAAAAATGTTCTCTGAAGAGCTGTAAACATTCGTGCCACTGACACTGATCACACCCTCTGTGGGCTTCTCGAGACCGGCAATTGAGCGCAGCGTTGTGGTTTTTCCACAGCCACTGGGACCCAACAATGTAAAGAGTTGACCCTCGGGCACTTCAAAGCTGACATCTTGCGCGGCCTTGACGACAACGCCTTTGTCACTCACATATTCGGTATGCAATCCACTGACATTTAACACGTTAATTCCTTGTTTTAAATGAAGTCAGGCAAAGTCGAATGAACTTGCCCACCTGCAAATTTTTTAACTCTCTTTGACCCCGAAGCGCTTGCCTGCCATTTGGGCGATGCCCACCAAAACCAGCAGCATCAAGATGAACAACACACTCAATGCTGAGAGCTCGACGTACTGGCCGTTTTCCCACAACTCCCAAATCACAATGGAGATCACTTCATTGCCTGGGCTGTACAACAGAATGGAGGTCGACAATTCACGGATCGAAACAATCATCACGTAGATCCAGCCAGCCACCAGACCAGGCTTTAGCAGCGGCAAGATGATGCGGCGGAACACAGTGAGCCAGCTTGCACCGCTCATGCCCGCAGACTCTTCCAAATCTTTGTGAATTTGCAACATGGACGTGGTGCTGTAGCGCAAACCATAGGGCAAAAAGCGCGTGATGTAGGCCAGCAAAATAATCCAGAAAGTGCCGTAAATGCCGATGTCAAATGTGAGATAGAAAATCATGATCGACACGCCGAGCACCAAGCCTGGGAAGACCATTGGCAATGAAGCCAAGTTGTCCAACAGCCAGCGGCCACGAATTTTTGTTTTCACCACAATCCAGCAAACCACTGAGGCCAACAGCATCACCACGGTTGCAGTGGTGAGAGACATCCACAAACTGTTGAAGGCGGCCGCACGAATGGTGTCTGAACCCAAGATGTAGCGGTAGCCGTCTAAAGTGATGCGTGACAAAGCTTCGATGGAAGGCGGCGCATAAAACTTTTGCAGCGAGGACCACAACAATACCAAGAAGGGCAAGATCACAATCAGCAAAAAGTAGACGATGAAAATTGCCAAAGTGAAATAGCGCCAAACGCCCAAGTCAATGGTGCGAGGACGGAAACCCTTGCCCGTCACGGTGGCGTATTTGTTACCAGAAGCCGAGATTCGCGCCTGGACATAAATGCCGCCTGTGGTCAGCAACAGCAAAATGACCGAGTAACTGGCGGCAAGACCAATCTGACTGGGGTATTGGTGAATGGCTTGATAAATGGCCGAAGTGAACACCTGAATGCCGCCGGGCAAACCAAGTAGTGCTGGCACTTCAAAGGACTCAATGGCACGCACAAACAGGGTGAGCACGGTTGCCACGATGGCCGGAAAAGCCAGTTTCAGCGTAATTCGCCACAAGGTATTGAGAATGCTAGAACCACTCATCACAGCAGACTCTTCGAGTGAGGGGTCCATGGCCCTGAAGGCCGAAGACATCAACAAGAATGCCATGGGTGAGTAATGCAAACCATCGACCCAAATCATGCCCCACATGGAATAGATGTTGAAGGGCGGCGCACTCAAACCAAATGCGGCCATGGCCCATGTGTTGAGCAAACCAATCTTGGGACTGGCCAGCATGATCCATGAAATGGTGAACAAAATGCTGGGAATGATCAGCGGCACGATGGACAAAGCAAAGAACAAGCGCCGCATGGGCGTGTTGGTTCTTTCGTTCATCCAGGCCAGTGCGGTACCAATGACAAAAGCCAAAAATGAACCGCCCAAAGCAAACTGCACGGAGTTCCAAAAAATGGCCACCGTTTCTGGGTTGGTGTACGCGGTGACGTAATTCTCAAGCGTGAATGTGGAGGGTGACGTTGCAGTTTCAGGCGTGTGGAAACTTTGCCAAATCATGAAACAGAAGGGCACCAGAGCGAGCACGGCGACCACAGCCAAGCTGATGCCAATGACCACCCATTTGGCGTCGAACGCCGCCCCAAATTTGGGACTTGCAGTTTCTGCGACTGAACTTCTCACGAATTAATTCTCCAGATTGGCTCTGACGTACTCAGATATTTTTCGTTCTTTCATGTGGAACTACAGTCCACATATAGGCACAAATGCCATTAGGCGGGAATGCTTGCTTCGTGTCAATAGTCGAGCCGCATGGTTTTCCCTGTCGAGAGTTTTATTCTCATCAGTCGAGAAAGAGTTTCTCGCCAAGCTCTTTTCAGAAAGCTTGATTTACCTCATCATTCTTTTATAAGGAACGATGTTCTTTTGAGCGGGAAATAGATATGATGTCGCGGAATGCTCTGAAATGCCAAAAAACAAGGCTTGAATCGCAGTCGCAGCCTAGCAATCACATTTCAGTCATGGCCCACTGTAAAAATTTCAATCAGCACTGATTCTTCACAACACATCCATGACCACAGATTCCACATCATCCAAAAGCTCACGCCTGTCGTCAGTCGCGGCCGCTGTGCGCGTCCTTAAATGTTTCTCCGAAGTGGAGCCCGAAATTGGCATCAGCAGCTTGGCCAAGCGTTTGTCTTTGGCCAAAAGCACGGTCCACCGTTTGGCGGTTACCCTGACCAGTGAGGGACTTTTAGAGCAAAGCCCAGAAACCGGTCGCTACCGCTTAGGCATCAATTTGTTCGTGATGGGCGCCTTGGTGCGCCGTCGCCTGGATGTGTCCAACATGGCCCAGCCCTTCCTGAATGTGCTGCGCGAGAAGACGGGCGAAACCATTCACTTGGCCGTGATGAATGAAACCAACATTTTGTACCTTTACAACTTGGAGAGCAGCCAAGCCATTCGCATGAAAAGCTACATCGGCACCATCAAGCCCGCTTTTTGCACTTGCGAAGGACGTGCCATCGTGGCCTTTGGCGGTACCGAACTCATGAACAAAGTGCTCAGCAGCCCGTTGGCAGCCCGTACGCCCGAAACGCAAACCGACCCCGCCAAATTGATGAAGATGTTTGCCGAAATTCGCGCCCACGGCTACGCCATCGATGACGAAGAGTCAGAGCAAGGCATGCGTGGCATTGGCGCGCCACTGCGTGACATCACAGGTCAAGTGGTGGCAGCCATCGGCATTGGCGGTCCCAGCCAACGCCTGACCTTGAAAAAATTACGCGGCTTGGCACCCGTGCTGTTAAACACGGCCGAGTCCATTTCGACACAACTCGGCTACCGGGCTTAAACGCGCCATCTTTCCTTTCAAAAGGCGCTTCGAAACCATGTCTCAAGCAGTACACACCATTCAACTGGCGGGCACCGACCAGTCATTCCCATGCGCAGAAAACGACACCTTGCTGCGCGCCGCACTTCGAAATGGCATTGCCTTTCCATATGAGTGCAACGTCGGCTCCTGCGGCAATTGCAAATTTGAATTGCTAGAAGGCGTCATGGCCTCTTGCTGGCCCGAAGCCCCCGGTCTTTCCGACAAAGACCGTGCGCGCAACAGAGGACTGGGTTGCCAAAGTCGTCCCACAGGCCCCTTGCAAATCAAGCTGAGAACCAGCGACAAATACGCGCCACAGTTTCCGCCTGTGCGCACACCTGCCAAGCTCATCGCCTCGCGCGTCATCACGCATGACTTGTCTGAATTCACCTTTCAAACCGACGCGCCCATGCCCTTTTTAAGTGGCCAATACGCACTGATACAAATGGACGGCATTGCAGGACCGCGTGCCTACTCCATGAGCAATGTGGGTCTGTTCAGCGGCGAGAGCCAAGGCGGCAATTTGATCGAAGTGCAAGTGCGACGCGTGCCAGGCGGTCAAGGCAGCGCCCATTTGTTTGACCATTTGAAGCCAGGCGACCGCGTTGAAATCGATGGCCCTTATGGCATGGCCTATTTGCGAGAAAACATTGAGCGTGACATTTTGTGCATCGCAGGTGGTTCCGGCTTGGCGCCCATGGTCTCCATTGCGCGCGGCACTTTCAGCAGCCCTCGCATGGCAGGCAGAAAACTCAGCTTCTTCTATGGCGCCCGCGCCATCCAAGATGTGTGTGGTCTAGACATGCTGACCACTTTGCCTCAGTGGCAAGAGCGCGGCACCTATCAAGCTGTGGTGTCGGGTGCCAACGAGGAAGAACACTTGCCTGAAGGCTACCTTCGCGGTTTTGTCCATGATGCGGTCGCCCAAACTTATGGTGACCGCTTACAGCAAATGGAAATCTATTTTGCGGGTCCGGCCATGATGGGCCAGTCTCTTTTGAAAACCTTGATTGATCTCAAAGTGCCCATGGACCAAGTGCACTTTGACCAGTTTTATTGAACGGCGCGTATGAGCAGCGAAGACATCAAAAACAAACACAGCGTCCAAGACCACCAGTACGGCGCCGACACCTATCACACGCACGACGGTGAAGCCGATCACGACCATGATCATGATTTCGCCGGCGATGACCCTTCTCAAGAATCCCTCTGGCGCCAAGACAATGTGATCTTGCACAGCGTGGGCATTGATGTGGGCTCTTCTGGCACACAAGTGGTTTTTTCACGCATTCACTTGCGCCGCATTGCCGAGGATTTGTCCAGCCGCTACACCGTGGTCGAACGCACGGCCTTGTACCAATCCCCCATCTCCCTCACGCCGTATTTGAACGACAGTTTGATGGACGCCAAAGCCTTGGGCACCATCATCGACAAGGCCTACCAAGACTCTGGCTTGCATCCCGATGAGATCGATGCCGGTGCCGTGATCTTGACCGGTGAAGCCTTGCGCCGTGAGAACAGCGAGTCGATTGCTGCGGTGTTGGCAGAGCAAGGCGGCGAATTTGTGTGCGCAACGGCGGGCCACCACATGGAAGCCATGCTGGCCGTTTACGGCTCGGGCGCTGCCAAACGCTCCTACGATGAAAAACATCGGATTTTGAACATCGACATTGGCGGAGGCACCACCAAATTGGGCCTGGTGCAAAACGGCGAGCTGATTGCCACGGCTGCCGTGCACTTGGGTGGCCGCCTCATGGTGGTGAACGAAACAAATGTGCTCACCCGACTTGACCCCGCAGGTGCTTACCTTGCTCAACAAGCGGGCTTCGATTGGAAATTGGGCGATCAAGTTTCGCGCCAAGATCTGGCCAAGGTGGCGCAGTGGATGGCCGATGCATTGGTGCGTGTTTTGACGCAAAAATTCACACGCGAAGACCTGTCCAACCTGTACCTCACAGACCCCGTAGACGATTGGGGCCAACTCGATGGCATCATGTTCTCTGGTGGCGTAGGCGAGTATGTGTACCGCCGCGAAATGCGGGACTTCGGTGATTTGGGCAAACTGTTTGGTGAAGCTGTGCGTCAGCGCCTTGATCAAAACGCCGTTCCCGTTCCACTTTTGCCTGCAGGTGAATGCATTCGCGCCACCGTGCTGGGCGCATCCGAGTACAGCGTTCAGCTCAGTGGCAACACCACCTTCATTTCTGAACCTGCAGCCCTGCTGCCGCGAAAAAATCTGCAGGTGATTCCTTTGAACCTTGAGCTCAAAGAAACCATCGATCCCGTTGAGATTGCAGAAGCACTGGGCAAATCGTTCCGCAGACACGACTTGGTGGAAGGGGCGCAAGATGTGGCCATTTCACTGCGTTGGTTGGGCGCGCCCTCTTTCACACGACTGCATGCCTTGTCGCAAGGCATCTTGCAGGGACTGCCCGAAACCTTGAAACAACAGCGGCACTTGTACATCGTGACCGACGGCGACATCGCACACAACTTGGGGCATTTGTTCAAAGAAGACGAGCGCGTCAAGTGCGAAGTCTTGGTCATCGATGGTGTCACCCTGTGGGGCTTTGACTTTGTTGATTTGGGCCGCATTCGCATGCCCTCATGGACCGTGCCTGTCACCGTCAAGTCGCTGGTCTTCAATGAAGATCCCCGTGCGCATGGCAAATCAGATCCTGGCGAATGGCATGCCCACGAAGACGGCAAGATGCACCGCCACGACCACAAGAAACCCCATTCACATGGCCATGGGCATTCACACGATCATGGCCACGACCATGGACACGGTCACTCACATGACCACGACCATCATCATGACCATGGTCACGATCACGCACACGGCACACAACACGCACTGAACTTGGTCCACAAGGCCAAGCCATGAGCGGCGTTTGCCACTAAAAAGCGCAGCCCCTGTGCTTTTTTTTCGCACCCAAGTATGACGAATTAGAAGAAAATCACACCATGGATTTGAACACAACATCACTGCTCGCGACGTCAGGTTTGTTGCTCGCTTTGGGCTTCAGACACGGCCTCGACCCCGATCACATTGCGGCGGTCGATGGCATGACACGATTGCGCCACAAAGGTCGTGCTTATTGGAAAGCGCGCCTCACAGGCTTTCAATTTGCCTGCGGCCACAGCCTCACCATTTTGCTGGCCACCTTTGTGTTTTACATGTACGGCATTCAATTGCCCGAATGGCTGGACGCAGTGGGGCTTTGGATTTCGACATTCTTCCTGGTGTGGTTGGCTTACCGCAATTTGAAGTTTTGCTATTCGGGCAACGACGATCACCACCATGCAGGCAGCCCTGTGCAACGCAAAATTTTGCAAGCCATGGGTCCTTTTGCACATCCCATGGGCGTTGGCTTTGGTTTTGCCATTTCGTTCGACTCTTTGGCACAAGCCGGTCTGATGGCGGCCAAGGGTCACGAGTTGGGTGGCTTGTTTGCCATCATCGCCATGGCCCTTAGCTTTGGCATCGGCATGACGCTGGCCGACACCAGCAATGGGTTGCTGATGCATTGGCTGGTCCATCGCAGCCATGCACTGGCGCACAACGCAGGTCGCATCATGAGTGGTGTGATTGCAACGCTGTCACTGATGGTGGTGGCCGTCGGTCACGCCAGCCAACACTTTGAAAACCTTGAAGCCATTTGGGACGCCTGGGGTGCCTACATCGGCCTCAGTGTCACTGGCATGGCGATCTTGGTCTACTTGGTCAGCATGCGCCTGTATCGCAGCGCCAATGCTAACTGGCAGGTTGTAAGTGCACATGGTGGACACCGTCCCCATGGTCGTGCCCCTTCGCTGCTTTTTCCAAAGTAACCGGCACAATTTGAACAGAGCCGTGGCGCACACCTGTTTGGGCCACGATGCGATGCGCAAATTGCCTCACATCTTTGGTTTTGCCGCGCAAAAATGCCACCTCTAAACAGTTGTCATGGTCCAAGTGCAAATGCATGCTGGACACCGTCAGGTCATGGTGGTCGTGCTGCAAATTGGCAATGCGCTCGGCCATGGTGCGATCATGGTGGTTGTACACATAACCCAAATGCGCAATGCAGTGCTCGCTCTCGTTTTGACGCAAGGTTTCTTGCGAATGCCAACCGCGAATCAGATCTCGAATCGCTTCCGAGCGGGAGGCATAGCCATTTTTTTCGGCCAATTGGTCCAAAATGGCAGCCAATTCGGTTTCAAGTGAAATGGTGATGCGTTCCATGAAAGTGCCTTGCAAAAATAGTCAGCGAATGTCAGCATGATACGCAGAAGCACGCCCTCCAGTCCATGAACCCCCTCGACAAACGCATTCCCGTTTATTTGCTCACAGGCTATTTGGGCAGCGGCAAGACCAGCCTCCTCAAAGCTTGGCTGGGTCAAGACGCGTTCAAAGATGCCGCCTTGGTGATCAATGAGTTAGGCGAAGTGGGATTGGACAACCAGCTGCTCAGTGGCGCCACCGAAAGCGCCGCACTGGTGGCCAGTGCGTGTGTGTGCTGCACTGGCTTGCCAGGTTTGGCCGAAGCGCTCGAAGACTTGTTCTGGGCTCGCCTTGAAAGGCGCATGCCGCGCTTTCCCAACTTGGTCATTGAAACCACAGGCTTGGCAGAACCCGGTCCTGTGGCCGAGGCCTTGCGCAGCAGCGATTTGCTCAAAGAGCGCTATCGCTTGGCTGGTGTGATCACATGCCTCAGCGCCAGCACTGCAGATGCGGTGCTCAAACAACACGCTGAAGCCCGTGCCCAATTGGCCGATGCAGATGTGTTGGTCATCACCAAAACAGACTTGGTCAGTGACGATCATTTGGCGGCACTGACATTGCGTGTGCAACATCAGTTGGCCCATTTGGAACTTGAACATGCGCCGCACTTGCTCACATCCGCGCAAGCCCGCTTATCGGCAGATGATGTGTTAGCGAGCCTGGCACTTCGCGCTGCTTCGCAGGCACCTGGCCCGTTTCGCGAATTCAAAGCAGTGACAACACTTGCGCACGGATTGCACTTGCACCGACCTGGCGAGCACTGTGACATTTGCGAAGGCACGCGTGCGTCAGCGCATGCTGCGCAAGCCTTGTGGTGGCCGCTCGTGGCACTTCCAAGCCTTGCTGAAGTCTGTGAACAGGTGCAAGCGCTTCAAAGCACTTTGGGGTCAGAGCTGCTGCGCTTAAAAGGCCGCGTCCAAACACCAGAGGGCGCGCATGTGATTCAACTGGCGCCTTTTGAAACACATGCTGAGGTTTGTCAAGACGAACTGCCTTGGTCAGACACCACACGCAGTGGCTTCACAGTGATTGTAAGCAGCCACTTGTCGGCTGCTTCAGCGCAATGGCTGACCCAACACGGCATGTCAAGCCTGGCGGCTTAAACCATTCACTTCCAAGGATCGATGGCCATGTGAATGGCGTCTTCTGCGCCTTCACCCACCAATGAACGAATGGCGTATTCGGTTTGATCCAAACCAAACATGTGGGTGCTCATTGATCGCACATTGTGGCGATTGCCCGCGATCAACTGAAGTGCGAGCTCGACAGATTCATAACTGTGGCCGCGCATGCCTTTGACCGTCAGGAATTTGGCAATGATCATGTCGCTGTCAAACTGCGGCACTTTCTGGCGCTTGATGCCGCCCAAAATCACACGGCCTTTTTTGCGCGCCAATTGAATGGCACTGATCACTGAGGCTGGACCACCCGAGGCACAGTCAATCACCAAGTCGGCCATTTGACCGCCGGTGATGTCGGCCACAGATTCAAGCAAGTCTTCATCGCCAATGGCCACCGTGTGGCTGGCACCCAGGTGCTTGGCCATGGCCAAACGTTTTTTGTCGGAGGGTGTGTTCAAACCCGTCACAATGATTTTGTCGACGCCCGCTTCACGCGCAGCCACCACACAGGACAAGCCTTGTTGGCCAGGGCCTTGAATCAACACCGTTTGGCCTGGGCCCGCACCGCCGTGCAGGTAAGTCCACTCAATGCCATTGGACATGGGCAAAGCCAAAGCCGCATACTTGGGCTCAAGACCTGCAGGCACTTTGTGAAACACGGTATTCATGTGCAGCTCTTGGTACTGGGCAAAACCACCCCACAAACCCGAGCCACGGTTCAATCCCGTCGCGCCATAGCGAGGACCGCCCAAGCGCCAATCGGTGGCATTGCACAAACGAAAATCACCGCTGCGGCAAAAATCACAATGGCCACAGGGCAGGTACTCTTCCAAGGCCACCAAGTCACCTTCTTTCACACCCCATTTGGGGCCTGCAATGGCACCGACTTCTTGCACATAGCCCACCGTCTCGTGACCCAAAATGGCGGGGCCTTGCAGCTTGGGAAAGTCTTGGAAAAACATCCAATCGCTACCGCAGACACCGGTGACCGCCACTTTCAACAAGCCCGCATCCGGTTTGGGATCGGGTGTTTGAAAGTTTTGAATCTCGATGGTGCCGTTGGGCATGGCCACGGCGGCCTTGAATGTTTGTCCCATGAGTAACCTTTTTTAGACGCTAGAGTGTGGCTTGCCAGGTGCAGACTTGAAGTGCTCTTTGGCACCTTCTTTGTAATGCACATCGCGCTTCAACAAAACGGCCACTGAGCGAACTTTTTGATGCTCAGGGTTCAATCCGGGCAATTCAAAATCTGGGTTCTCAGCCAAAGCACGTGCCGCTTTGATCAAACGCTGACGCGCCATGATGATGCCGTTGTCGGTGGACACCAAGTTCTCTTTGGTGCGGTCTTGAATGCTGCCCATGCTTTCTTGCAATGACGCGTCTTGCATGCCAATGCCTTCAATGCCGCTGTACAACAAACCTTCTTTTTGAGCCTTGCGGTCCATCAAGTAGTCGTTGTCCATGCGCTGCAAAGGCACATAGTTTTTGTCGACCTTCACGTGAATGCTGGCACCGCCCTTCATGGCGTCCACTTCTTCCTTGGTCAATGCGCGTGTGGGATGGTAGTCAAAGCTCCATGTCCAGCACGCATGGTCATTGATGGGCACCCAGAAGTGACCGTGCACAGGGTGATCACCGCGGGGTGGCACCATGGTGAAGCAAGGCATGATCCAGGGTGTGATGCGCCAGTAGTACTGGTCGTCTTCTGCATTGCGACGTGCACCCACCAACAAACCTCCATCGGCTTCCACCACTTCAAAGACAGGGCTCAAGTCGTTTAAGTTGTATTGGTTGCCTTTGGCGCCTTTGAACAAGGGGTCTCGGCTGAGTGACGCGCTGTGCAAGAAAGACACGTGGCTGGAATCAATGCCGCCTTCCAATGCTTGCAACCAGTTGCTGGCTTGCAAACGCTTGGACATGTAAGAGTGCTCGCGTGGCAAGGTGGCAAATTCCCACTCTGGCAGCGGCGGTTGTTTGTCTGCAGGGCCCATGTACACCCATATCACGCCACCGCGCTCTACCATGGGGTAAGACTTCAATTTAATGCGCTCACAGTAGCCAGATGTCGGCTCAGAAGGCACCTCCGTGCAATTGCCGTTCACGTCGTATTTCCAACCGTGGTAAGGGCAACGAATGCCGTTATCTTCATTGCGACCAAACCACAGCGACACGCCACGGTGTGCGCAAAACTCATCGATCAAGCCCAACTTGCCTTCGGTGTCGCGGAAGGCGAGCATTTTTTCTGACAGCAATTCCAAACGCACGGGTTCGCAATCAGGGCCGGGCAATTGCTCGGACAACAAGGCAGGCAACCAGTAACGACGGAACAAATTGCCCATGGGGGTGCCAGGACCAGTTTGGGTTACCAGGTCATTGAGTTCTTTTTTCAACATGAACGTCTCTCCTCAAGTGCTCTCGCACGGGGTCATAAAATGGTGCTTATTTCTGTGTGAAATTTTCGCCGATGGGATCGTTCCACATAAAAGAACAATGTTCTTTCATTGGAAACGAGGTTATCATCTGCGGCTTGTCATTGTCAACTGGAGATTCTTTATGTCGGGTGCGTGCCGTTTTCTCTCTTTGTGCAAAGCAGCTGAGGTTGCTGAAGGCAAAGCCATCAAGGTCGAAAAAGACGGCCTGACCTTGGCTGTGTTCAATATTGACGGTGAATACTTCGTCACCGACGACACCTGCACACACGGCCCTGGCTCTCTGTCAGAGGGCCCCATCGATGGCGAGGTGGTCGAGTGCGACTTTCACAATGGCGCCTTCAACATCAAAACCGGTGCGGTGGTGGCAGCGCCCTGCATGATCCCTTTGAAAACCTACAAAGCCCGTCTGCAAGGTGATGAGATCGAAATCGAAACCTGAGAAAGCAGCCTCGCGGCAATCGTTTTTCTCACACTACCGTGAAAAAAAAGGCCCTTTTCAGGGCCTTTTTTGTGGGCGAATTCTGACACCTCCCAAGATCAATTCTCAGGCTTCACCGTTTTGATCATGGGCGCCCATTGCTTCAACTCTTCACCCACAAATTGGGTAAAACGAGCTGAATCCCAGTCGAATGTTTCCATCGAACTTTTGGCCAACATGTCCTTGGCTGCCTGACTTTGCATGATCTTGCGAACCTCCTTGTTCAGCTTGTCGACCACGGGGGCAGGCATGCCGGGGGGGCCGGACAAAGAGAACCATGTCAGTGCCACCAACTTGGGATAGCCCTGCTCTGCAAATGTGGGGACATTTGGAAATTCTGGCATGCGCTTGGACGATGTGATGGCCAAGGCTCGCAACTTGCCAGCCTGAATTTGCGCACTGGCCGTCGACAAGGTGGTGAACAAGGCGGGGATGTGACCCGCAATGGTGTCGGCCACCGCAGGGCTGCCGCCTTTGTAAGCCACGTGCTGCATGGGCGTCTTGGACATCACCTCAAAGGCTTCACCAATCAGATAGCCATGTGTCCCTTTGCCAGGGGAGCCCCAACTGACGGGATTGGCTTTGGCATAGGCCATGAAACTTTTCAGATCTGTGATGGGCAATTGGGCATTGACGGCCAGCACGATGGGTGGGCCGCCCAACATGGCAATGTGCGTAAAGTCCTTGATGGGATCGTAGGTTTTGGGATTTTCAGAGGGGCCAATGACGTGAGATGCTACGCCCGAGATCACCAAGTTGTAGCCGTCCGGCGCAGACTTGGACACCTGTTGGGAGCCAATCATGCCGCCGGCGCCGCCTTTGTTTTCAATCACAAAGGGTTGCTTGAGTGATTCGGTCAAGCCCACAGAAATGAGGCGACCCAGGCTGTCAGAGCTGCCGCCTGCTGCGTAGGGCACGACAATTTTGACGGGGCGTTGTGGCCAGGCAGCGTCTTGCGCCGATGCCGTCAGCGCACCCAGCGCCGCCAGCAGGCACACCCCTGTGCGCCATGCGCCAACGGCTGACGACAGGGCCGTCTGTTGTACAAATTCGAGACTAAGGGAAAAGCGTTTCACGTTCAAATCCTTCAAGCAAACCCAGCTGGGCATGCTCTGAACTGTCGGTGAAACGCCTCATGCTGTCAAGCATAGAGAACCGTCGTTCCTCATATGGGAACGAGCAATTCTCACAGCTTGGCGTGTCTCAAACGGAACTGTGTGGTTTGCCCGGCGTCGCGCGCAATGCCTCTTGGGCCGCATCCTTGAAGGCCAAATCTCGCTTCAACAAAATCGCTGCCGAACGAACCTTTTGCGCCTCAGGATCGATGCCAGGCAATTTGTAATTGGGATCTTCCGCCAAAGCTTTGGCCGCTTTCATCAAACGCTGTCGCGTCATGATGATGCCGTTGTCGGTCGACACCAAATTCTCTTTGGTGCGGTCTTGAATGGTGCCCATGCTTTCTTGCAAGGACGCATCCTGAATGCCGATGCCTTCAATGCCACTGTAGAAAATGCGCTTGCGTTGCGCATCGCGGTCCATGCCGTAGTTGTTTTCTTTGCGCTGCAGCGGTTTGTAATCGGCATCAACCTTCACGTGGACGCTGGCGCCACCTTCCATGGCGGAGCGCTCTGCATGCGTCAATGCGCGCGTAGGATGGTAGTCAAAGCTCCATGCCCAGCAGGCATGGTCATTGATCGGCACCCAGAAGTGGCCATGCACCGGGTGATCACCGCGCGGCGGCACCACGGTGTAATTTGGCATCACCCACGGTGTGATGCGCCAGTAGTATTGGTCGTCCTCCGCATTGCGGCGCGCCCCAATGTACAAGCCACCGGTTGCCTCGACCACTTCAAACACGGGGCTCAAATCATTCAAGTTGTACTGATTGCCCTTGGCCCCTTTGAACAAGGGATCGGTGTTCAAACTGCCACTGTGCAAGAAAGACACATGGCTTGAGTCAATGCCCCCCTCCAAAGCTTGGAGCCAATTGCACTCTTGGTAGCGCTTGGACATGTACGACTGCTCGGCCGGTACGGTGGCAAATTCATATTCAGGGAAGGGCGGCTGCTTGTCGGCTGGGCCCATGTACACCCAGATCACACCACCGCGTTCAATCATGGGATAAGACTTTAGCTTGATGCGGTCACAGTAGCCGGAAGTGGGCTCGGAAGGAACTTCAATGCACTGACCCTTGATGTCAAATTTCCAACCGTGATAAGGGCAACGCAACCCATTCTCTTCATTGCGACCAAACCACAAGGACACGCCTCGGTGCGCACAAAACTCATCAATCAAACCCAAGCGGCCTTGCGTGTCGCGAAAGGCCACCATCTTTTCGGAAAACAGCTCTAAGCGCACGGGATCGCAATCAGGGCCTGGCAACTGCTGCGACAACAAGGCAGGCATCCAATAGCGCCGAAACAGATTGCCCATGGCCGTGCCGGGGCCAGTTTGTGTGACGAGGTCGTTTTGCTCTTTTTTCAACATGTGCGGTCTCCGATGTGGAATGATTGTTCTGCATGAAAGAACAATGTTCCCTCATGAGAAACAATCTTAAAACCGCCGTGTTGTCGCTGTTTTGATCTACATCAGGAAACAGTGCTGCAAAAACAAGCACTGTGAATGGGCCGAAAGCGGCACTTGAGAAATTCTCTCAAGGCTTGACCCAGCCGGTGGACATCATCTTTTCGGAGACCGGTTTGGTCAAAAAGATGGTCGTCAAGATGCGCGTCAAATGAAATGCCGTCACGATGGGTGCGCCCAAACCAAAGGCCTTCGACAAGATGCCCATCTCGGTCATGCCGCCAGGCGCCATCGACAAGAAGGCCGTCATGATGGCAATGCCAGCACCTTGAGAAATGAACCATGCCGCCACCATGCACACACTCAAGATGCCCAAAGTGACCACCGCAACCGATGCCAAGGTGCGCGGGGCATGCGTGAAAAAAGCACGGTTGATGTGTTGACCCAAGCCCCAGCCAATCACGATTTGTGCGGCAATCAATCCCAAATCGGGCAAGCGTCCTGTCACTTCATGGTTGGCGCAAATGGCGGCAATCAACAAGGCGCCCAAGACCCATGGATTGGGCGTGCGAATTTTTTGAAAACCCCAACCGACCGCCGTCGCGGTGATCAGCAAGCCCAATGTCACAGGCCAACTCAGCACGCCAATGCCTGGCGTGGGCATGATGGGTGTGGCGCCGCTGGCCCATGCAATGTAAGAGGCTGTGGAGGTGACCATCATGATGCGCACCGCATGCGCAGAAGCAACCACAGCACCATCGGCACCGGCACGTTGCGCCTGCACCGACATCTCGGCCGAAGCACCCAAGGCCACTGAATAAATGGCGGTGGGCCCATCAACCTTCGCCAACTTTTGCAAAGCCCGCGCCGACATCACCGACATGAAGATGCCCACAAACGCACCGAGCACCATCCAAGGCGCCAGTCCACCAATCAAGGCCAACACCGCTGGTGTGAAATACAAACCGATGGAAGCACCAATGTAGATTTGCGCCGACTTGCGCGCCAGCACCGGTTGTTTGTGAACGCGATTGGCCATGCTGACGCAGGCCACCGCCACCATGGGACCTAAGACCCAAGGCAATGGCACATGCAGATGAAATGCGCACCAACCACCCGCGACTGCAAAGCCGATGGTCAAGACCAAGCGGAACCAGCGATCAAGGTCCCACATCATCAGGAACCCAAATAGGTGCCGCCATTCACATGCATCACTTGACCCGTTACAAAGCGTGCTTGATCGCTTGCCAAGAATGCCACCATGGCAGCCACTTCCTCGGCTGTGCCGCGGCGGTCCATCAAGGGATGGTGCTTGGCATGGTGGTTGGGCTCTGCCGAAGCAGTACCGCTGTTGCGCTTGGTAGAGATCATGCCGGGTGAGACACAGTTGACCGTGATGCTCGGCGCCAAGTCATGTGCCAAGGCACGCGTCAAACCCACCAAACCTGATTTGGCTGTGACCACATGCGGGCGGTTCATGGCGCCGGTGTGCGCAGTGAGACCGCCAATGTTGATCACTGCACCCATGGGGGATTGACGTAGCATTGGCAGCGCGGCTTGACTGCAATAAAACGCACCATCCAACACCACGGCCAAGGTGTTGCGCCAATCTTCGACCGATACTTGATCAATCGGCGCTTCGCGGCGAATGGCGGCATTGTTCACCACCACATCCAAGCGGCCCCACGTGGTTTGAATCAAATCCATCATGCCTTGCACGCTCTGCCTGTCGGTGACATCGGCCACGCACAACAAGGCGGGTGTACCCAAAGCCAACAATTCATCGACCACCGCTTGGCCTTCGCTGACAGATGCCCGCACATTGATGGCCAATGCAAAACCTTGTTTCGCCAAAGTGTGCGCAATGGCGCGACCAATGTTGCGACCTGCGCCCGTGACCAAGGCCACTTTCTGATCTGGCTTCAGTGTTGTCATGTTTGTTTCCGATACTGCTCAATTCAAGGACATGGGCTTACTTCACCGCCAAGCTGCTCAAGGACACGGTGCTGGCTTTGAACATGCCCTGTACTTGCGACAAAATACTTTGCGTTTGCTCGGCATCCAAGCCACCAAATTTGCAATTGGCTTTGAACTTTTGCAACAGGTCTGCATCGGACATGGGATGGTCCACGCCGCCTTTGAAGAAGCCTTGTCGCTGCTCCAGCACTTGGCCGTTTTTCAAATGCACACGCACATGGCCCGTGAACTGTTTGGGATAGGGGTTCTGAGGATCAACGATGTAACTCACCTTGGCGGCCAGTGCGCGAATGTCTGCACCTTGTACCACCTCTTCTGTATAAGCCTCAAGGCCCGCATCATCCAACATCAAACCCGCTGCAATGGCATAAGGAATGCTGAACTTGGCTGCATACGCATTGGGCGGTGAATGCTTAAGCGACAAGGGTTCCCACAAGCGATGCACGATGCCTTCAGCGGTATCGCATTCAATGCGATCAATTTCGCTCAAGGGCACGTTTTGCTTTGCCAAATCCTGACGAATCAAACGTGCGCAATCAATGAAAGGGTGTGCCATGGTGCCGCATGCGTACGGCTTGAAAGCAATGGTGGTCCAAATCCAAGACTGGCCAAAATCTTTCATCATGGCGTCAAAATTGCCATCTGTGGTGTTGGCAAAACCATGGAACAAACCATGGTGGCCTTCAAACACAGTGGCAGGGCCTTTGAAGCCGGCTTGTGCCATGCGCACCGCGCGGTATGCCGATTGCGCAGCCCATCCGGGGTGCATGCGCTTGGTCCAAGAACCATCGGCCAAGTACTCAATGATGCCGCCCGCCATGCTGCCTGCAATGCCAAAGGCATTGACCAACTGTTCTTCTGTCAAATTGAGTGCAGCGCCCAAACCAGCGACGCCGCCCATCACACCAAAAATAGCCGTGGGGTGGAAACCGGCTTTGTGAACACGCGTGGGTGCCACTGCACACAAACGGCACATCACCTCAACACCGATGGCCACACCGCGCAGCAATTGTTCGCCCGACAAACCATGACGCTCTGCAGCAGCCAACAAAGCCGGCACGATGACCACGCCCGCATGCACAGGGCCGCCTTCATAAGTGTCGTCAAAGTCTTCGCCGTGCGCTGCGATGCCGTTCACAAAGGCGGCGCCTTCTACGCCGCACTTTTGCGAGAAACCAAACACCGTGCAATTGCCGTCTTGCTCAAAAGAGCTGAGCGCTGCTTTGACATACGTTTCGTGGCGCGCAGCAATGCATATGCCTGCCACGTCCAAGATCAAACGCTGGCCCACTTGCTGGCCCAATGTTTCTTTTTCTGGGTGTGCGCGAACGATGCCCGCCGCTAACTGTGCCGCAATCGTGGCTTTGTTTGTGTCAACTGTCATGTGATTAGCCTTTGGCCTCTTGTCTGTCTGTGAATTCTTTCCATGCGGTGTACAAGGTCAGCACCAAGGCCAAACCCAGCAAGCCAGCCGACACGGGATCGGTGATGAAGATGCTGTGCTCACCGCCAGAAATGAGCAGGCTGCGGCGGTAGTTGGACTCCACCAAATAACCCAACACCAAACCCAACACCAAAGGCAACACAGGCAAGCGCAACAAGCGCAGCACATAGCCCAACACACCAACACCCAACACCAGGCCGCATTCAAAAATACTTTGGTGAATGGCAAACACGCCGGACATCACCAAGGCCAAAATGAATGCAATCAAATAAGGCTTAGGTCGGTTCACCAGCCACATGCAAGGCGACAGAATCACCAAGCCGATCAAGAGCATGGCGATGTTGGCGATGAACAAACCACCATACAAACCGTAAACCACTTCGGGTGCTTTTTGAAACAGCATCGGACCCGGTTGCAAACCGTGAATCAAAAAACCACCCAACAAAATGGCTGCCGAGTTAGAACCCGGAATGCCCAAGCTGAGCAATGGCACCAAGGCTGTGGCGGTCACCACATTGTTGGCTGATTCGGGCGCGGCCACACCTTCCGGTGAGCCTTTGCCAAATTCTTCAGGGTGTTTGGACCAACGTTTGGCTTCCGAATACGCCATGAAAGCGGCAATGGTGCCACCTGCGCCAGGCGTCACGCCCTCCACGGTGCCGATGGCTGCGCCAATCGCTTGCGGTTTGAAAAGACGTTTGGTCAAGGCCCAGTTGGGCAGCTTGAGTTTGGTCGATGCATTGCCACCACTGGCCCAAGCAGGCTCGCCAATTTGCACGAGCATTTCTGTCACGGCAAACAAGCCCACCATGATCAGGATGGGCTTCACACCATCTAACAAATCTTCAGAACCGAACGTGAAGCGTTGCACACCCGAGACCGGATCACTGCCGATGAAGGCAATCATTAAGCCGATGCATGCTGCGATCAAACCGCGCATCAACGAGCCGCCAGACAATCCAGCGATGACAGAGAGCCCCAAAATGCCCAAAGAAAAATAAGCCGCAGGTGTAAATGCCAAGGCCACTTTGGCCAAACTCTCGGTGCACAAAACCAGCACCAGCAAACCAAACAAGCCACCCACCAAACCCGACATCAAAGAGATGCCCAGGGCTTCTCCTGCGCGACCTTGTTTGGCCATTTCGTAACCATCAATCACCGTGGCTGAAGCCGAATTGGTACCCGGCGTGCGAATCAAAATGGCAGGGATCGACCCCCCGTATTCAGCGCCTACATAAACGCTGGCCAACAGCACCAAGGCATTGGTCGCTTCCATGCCGACGGTAAACGGCAACAACAAGGCCATGGCAATCGAGGGCGAAATACCTGGCAATGCACCGCCAAAAATGCCCCACAACACGCCTGCAAACGCAGACAAAATGATCCAACCGGAAGCCAGGTTGGACATCGCTGTCATAAAACTGTCCATGCTTATTTCCCCAACCACATAGGCCACAAGCCGACGGGCAATCTAATTTCCAGCGTCCAATCGAAGACAAACCACAGAACGGGTCCTGCCAAAACTGCGCACAACACCAAGGAGGTGTATCGCCTTGCGCCCGCAAACCATGCGGCGGCACCAACCAACAGGCCGACCGACAAGACGTAACCCAAAATGGGCAACAAGAAAACATAGGCCGCCAAAATCAGCAGCAAGCCCAGCGCCATCGCATGCGGATGTTGGCTGCCACCTTCAATTGGTTCTTCTGCTTCATTCAACATGCTTGCTTTGGATTTGAAAGACTTCACAAACAGAAAAAGTGAAGCAATCAACAGCACCACACCCACGCCGGTGGGCACACCAGAGGCACCGACTGCATCGGCCAACAAACTGTCTTCAATCGATTGCGCATTGGCGATGTAACAGGCCGCCAGCAGCATGCCAAGGCCACCCGAGATCCGATCAACCAAGGCATCGTTCATTTGAGCAATCCCATTTCTTTGAACGAGGCCGCAGTTTCAGCCGCCACATCGGCAGTGAACTTGCGCGCGGCTTCGCGGCCCAGCAACATCGGCGTCAAGTTGTCTTTGGTGTACTCGGCTTTGTAGGCAGGTGACTCCAACACTTTGCGAACACCATCTTCCCAAGCTTTGGCCACACTGTCGGGCAAACCTTTGGGGCTGGCGATACCGCGGAATTTGCGAATCACCACGTCATAACCTTGTTCTTTGGCCGTTGGCAACTGTGGCAATCCAGCCAAACGTTTTTCTGACAAGGTTGCCAGCAGACGCACTTTGCCGGCTTCCAATTGCCCTTGCAATTCTTGAATTTCACCAATGCCAATGTCGTACGTGCCATTGAGCACGCCGATCATCATGTCACCACCGCCCTCGTGACTCACGATGGGTACTTTGACATTGGCCGCACGCGCCAACTTCTCCATGCCAATGCGTTCCAAGGAAGCGGGATTGGCTGCGCCCCAACGTGACTTGCCAGGATTGGCTTTGGCAAAAGCCATCACATCTTGCAATGATTTAAAAGGTGAGTCGGCACGGGTGAACACCACTTCTGGATCGATGAAGACGATCAACATGGGGTCCAAGCCCTCATAACCCACACTGGGTTTCGACAGCAAGGTGGTTTGAATGTAGGTCGGTGTGGTGCCATAAAAGGTTGCGCCATCAGGTGCCGCCTTGGCCACATGCGCCAACGCTTTGGCACCACTGCCACCGCGAATGTTTTCCACCGCAAAATTGGTTTTCATCACGCCGCTTAAATGTTTGCTCAAGTCGCGCAAAAATACGTCGGTGCCGCCACCTGGACTGGAGTGCGTGACCAAGGTCACGCGGCTCACGGGGTAGGGCGCAGCTGCTGCACCGGCCGCAGCGTTTTGTGCCATCGCAGGGGACAGGCTCCAGCATGCCATCGACAATGCCAAAACCGCTTTCAAACCAACAATGCGTTTCATGTGTGTCTCCGTTTTACGAAAAAAAATCCCGAGGCAGGTGCCATCGGGATCGGGGTTTTGCCAGCTTACTGGGTCAAGCTCTTGAGCAAGGCTTTCAAATCATTTTGCGCAGCCAAGCTCATGCACAAGTTCCAAGCTTCTTCCGTTTTGGCGGCGCCCAAAATAGGCGTGCTTTGATCGACAAACTTGGCCTTGAGTTGCTCGTTGCTCATGGGCTTTTCCAAACTGCCAATGGCGCGCTCAATGTAGATGTGGTGCTTTTGGCCGTCGGTGGTTTCCAAGGTCACATCGACAGAAGCTTCGTGGATGCTGCGGTCCACAATCAATTCGACTTTGTCGCGCACGCCAATCACCAGCGGTGAGCGCACCACGTCGTCGGCGTACTCGTGTTCGCCGGCGCGGCCGTAGATCAATGCCACGGCGCATGAATGAAAGACACTGAACTTGGCCAACAAGCCATCGGTCGGTGTTTTCTTTCCCGTGAGTTCTTGCACCAAGGGGTGCGCCTTCAAAGTCACTTTGGCCACTTGTTCGGGCTTCAAGTTGTGCTTCTCACGCAATTGCACGCACGCGTCGATGGCGGGGTGAATCACGATGCCGCAAGCAAATGGCTTGTACGTGTTGAGTTCAATTTCCCAAGACTTGCCCAGGTTCTCCGTGACTTCTTTCCAATCGGTTTTGTCAGAGAACACTTGCATCAAACCGCGCGGTGCTTCCAAAGCGCGGGGTGATGCGGTGTAACCGTGCTTGGCCATCAAAGCAGACATCAGGCCCACTTTGGCTGCACCACCGGGGTGGAAAGGCTTGGTCATGGTGCCAAACTGTTCACGCAGGCCCACAGGTTGTGACGCGGCAATGCCCAAAGCCATTTGCGTTTGTTTGGCATTCAGGCCGAGCAAACGAGAGCAGGCAGCCGCACTGCCCAACATGCCGGTCGAACCCGTGATGTGCCAACCGCGGTCGTAGTGGTTGGGGTACACCGCATTGCCCACTCGGCAAGACACTTCCACACCAATCACCAAGGCGTCGATCAATTGACGGCCGGTAGAGCCCAAATGCTCACCCAAAGCCAAGATGGCAGAAGCCACAGGACCAGCGGGGTGAATGATGGTTTTCAGGTGCGTGTCATCAAAGTCAAACGTGTGCGAGCTGATGCCATTGAGCAAAGCGGCATTGGCCATGTCAACGCGATCGCTGCGGCCCAAGACGGAGGCTTGCGCAGAAGGGGCCAACTCTTTCACGGCGCCCAAGGCGGCTTCAATGGTTTCATGGGTGCTTGGACCCACAGTACAGCCCGCCCAGTTGGCAAAGGTGCGGTGGGCTTGGGCTTCAACAGCATCCGACCAGCCCTTGGAAGGGTGGTTGGCCACAAATTCGGCCAGCAGTTGGGTAATGGCGGGGGCGTTGGCGTCGGCAACGACGGTCGTATTGCGTGCAGTCATGTCAAAAAAGGGCTTATCGCCTCAAATTAGGGAAATCAAATGGAGGGCTGATCATAGGTGAATCGAGAATTTTTCGCAGACTTGCTCACAGAGTACATAGCGAAAAGCGCCTAATGCGCACATTCTTGCTAGAGATTTCCTCACATTATTTGGCGCCTGAGCCTGGGTGTGGCTTGGGCCCGACGTTCAGTGACTCATTGACCCATGTCAGTCACAGGAAAAGTCTCTCGGTTTAGACTCGGGGTATTCGATTTGATGGCCAACCAGCTCTGCTGCTGCGCCCTGTTTATGACTACACAAACCTCACCTGAAAACGCCCCGATCCCTCTGGATCAAGAAATGCCGCACCGCAAAGTCATCCGCCAATGGCTGTTGCCTTTGTCTGAGCGCTCTACCTTGCGCGCGTTCGTCCTGTTGTTGATTGACACGGCTCTGTTTGTTGGGCTCATCGCAGGCACCGTTGCGCTTGAATCTGTCTGGCTCAAGTTGCTGTGCGGATTGGCCGCTGGTTTTGTCATTGGTCGCTTGTTCATCTTGGGCCATGACGCTTGCCACCAAAGCCTCACGCCCCACCGCGAGTTGAACAAATGGATTGGCCGTTACGCATTCTTGTACTCGCTCACGCCTTACAGCTTGTGGGACACCGGCCACAACGTGGTGCACCACGGTTACACCAACTTGAAGGGCGTTGACTTTGTCTGGACGCCGCTCACAGCCGAAGAGTTTGCAGCACTCGGCCCCATAGATCGTTTGCTGCAATACCTTTATCGCAGTGGTTGGGCGCCCGGTCTGTACTACCTGATTGAAATTTGGTGGAAGCGTGAATTCTTCCCTAACAAAACGCACATGCCTACACGTCGTCCTATCTTCTTCAAGGACAGCTTGTTGGTCACCGTGTTTGGTGTCTTGTGGGTCGGTGTGATGGCCTATGCAGCAGGCGCCACAGGCCAGTCCGTCTGGCTCACCTTGCTGATGGGCGTGTTGGTGCCTTTCTTGTTCTGGAACACCATGATTGGTTTTGTGGTCTATGTTCACCACACCCATGTGCGTGTGTCTTGGCACAACGAAAAGTCGGCTTGGACCAAAGCACAACCCTTTGTGTCCACCACCGTGCACCTCACCTTCCCCATGAAGATTGGTAACATGGTTCACCACATCATGGAGCACACCGCGCACCACGTGGACATGAGCATTCCGCTTTACCGCTTGAAGCAAGCGCAAGCTAAGCTGGAAGAAATGCTGCCAGGTCGCATCATTGTTCAGCCCTTCTCTTGGAGCTGGTATTTCAAAACAGCCAAGGCCTGCAAGCTTTACGACTTCACACGTGAATGCTGGACTGACTTTCAAGGACAGATGACGAGCCCTGTTCGCGGCAATTTGCCCGCCAAAACTTAAAGCTGTCCGAGCATCTGCTCCAACCGCGCAAGCAAAAAGGCCGCTGACATCAGCGGCCTTTTTTGTGGTGCCGACCGCATTGCGCGGGCTTGGGCAAGCGGTGTTTACTGCGCGCGCTTCGTCAAAATTTCCAACGCCGGTAAAGTCTTGCCTTCCAGCATTTCCAAGAAAGCGCCGCCACCGGTGGAGATGTAGCCCACTTGTTTCTCAATGCCGTACTTGGCAATGGCAGCCAAGGTGTCACCACCGCCCGCAATGCTGAAAGCTTTCGATTCGGCAATGGCCTGTGCAATGACGCGTGTGCCGTTTGCAAACGCGTCAAACTCAAACACGCCAACGGGGCCATTCCACACAATGGTGCCCGCCGCTTTGAGTTGCGTGGCCAATTTGGCCGCCGTCTCCGGGCCAATGTCCAAAATCAAATCGTCATCGGCCACCTCCGTGGCTTTCTTCACGGTGGCAACGGCATCCGCTGAAAAAGTTTTGGCGGTGACAACATCGGTGGGGATCGGCACTTCGGCGCCGCGCGCTTTCATGATGTCGATCACGGCTTTGGCTTCTGCCAACAAATCGGGTTCAGCCAAGCTCTTGCCAATTTTCAAACCAGCGGCCAGCATGAAGGTGTTGGCAATGCCGCCGCCCACAATCAGTTGGTCCACCTTGTCGGCCAAGCTCTTCAAAATGGTGAGCTTGGTCGACACTTTGCTGCCCGCCACAATGGCGGCCAAGGGACGTGCAGGATGGGCCAAGGCTTTGGTAATGGCGTCAATTTCGGCTGCCAACAAAGGGCCTGCGCACGCCACTTTGGCGTATTCGGCAATGCCGTAGGTGGTGCCTTCTGCGCGGTGCGCCGTGCCAAACGCATCGTTCACAAAAATGTCGCAAAGTGCGGCCATTTTTTGGGCCAATTCGGAGTTGTTCTTTTTCTCGCCTTTGTTCACGCGGCAGTTTTCGAGCAGCACCACTTGGCCTGCCGCCACGTCCACACCGTCCACCCAATTGGCTTTGAGCACCACATCACGGTCCAGCAATTCAGCCAAGCGTTTGGCAACGGGCGCCAAAGAATCTTCGGCCTTGAATTCGCCTTCGGTGGGACGACCCAAATGACTGGTGACCATGACGGCAGCGCCAGCATCGAGTGCCATTTGAATGCAAGGCACAGAGGCACGGATGCGCGTGTCTTCGGTGATGTCGCCCGCATCGTTTTGCGGCACGTTCAAATCGGCACGGATGAAAACACGTTGGCCTTTGACTTTGCCTTGTTGACACAAATCAGAAAAACGAATGACGTTCATGGAAATTCTCTTGAATAACAAAAATGAATGAGTCGTCTTCTGATCCCTCAGAGACTTTTCACAACAAACAGAATTTTAGTCGGGCAAGCTTGCGCAAACCTAACCACCGCTTTTGTAACAAGGCGTGACTTACCAACCTGCGAGCAAGTGCAAGGGCAAGAAAGTCAGCATGCCCACCACAATGGTCAAGAGCACGTTGCGGCGCCAAAAGTAAACGGCGGCGCCCACTGCGGCGCCCATCCACCGGGCGTCCATCCAGGTGTGCAAAAACTCGCCTTGTTGCATCAAAATTTCAGGCAAGACCACCGCCGCCATGGCCGCAATGGGCGCATATTGCAAACCCCGCTGCGCCCAATCGGGCAAGGCCCATTCTTCACTTGAAAAGAAAAAGAAACTGCGCGTCAAAATGGTCACGCCCGTCAAACCCACAATCACAGCCAAGGTCCACAGATCGGTGCCTTCAAAGAAATTCATGCCGGCGCTCCTGCACGTTTTGATTGAAAGCTTTCAAGCGACATGCTCAACACCACGGCCACACCGATCGCCAACACAATGTTCAACTTCAACGGCAAGTGATAGGCCATGATGGCCGTTGCCGCAGCCACAGCTGCTGCAAAGATGCGCATCCGTGTGCTGGCCAAAGAGCACAAAATGCCCACCAAGCACAAGGTGCCAGCAAAGCCCAAGCCCCAAGACGTTGGAATGATCTTGGCCAAAAAGATGCCAAAGAAACTGGCCACCATCCAACTCACCCATACGATGAAGGTGTTGCCCGCCAAGGATGCAGCTTGCGTCATTTGCTCTGCCGGCTCTTCGCTCGGTTTGGCAAATCGGCGGGTGAACAACACATAACTGATGTCGGTGGTCAGATACCCGTGCACCATTCGTTCAAGACGTGGCAAATGCATCAAGTAAGGACGCAAGTGCAGACTGAACACCATGAAGCGCAAGTTGACGCAAAAGCCGGTGGCCAAAATCACCCAGACCGGCGCACCCGCCACAATCAAAGGCAATGCCGCCAATTGCGAACTGCCGGCATACACAAAGAGTGTCATGGCAATGGCCTCGAACACACTCATGCCCGAGTTGACCATGGCCACGCCCGTCATCAAACCCCAAGCGGCAACACCCGGTGCTTGCGGTGCCAAATCGCGCAGGCCTTCCATGAAGGCGGGATGGCGGTAATTCTCAGCTTTGAAAAACATCGCCCACCGTGCCCTTGAAATGGCGAACGAAATCGGCCACGGGTTGACGCTTACCGCCTGGTTTTTGCAATTGCGTGAGGCACAGCACACCTGCGCCACAAGCCACCTGCAAGCCAGACTCATCGATGGCCAGCAAGGTTCCTGGCTTGGCAAGGCTTGCATGAACAGACACATCTGTAAGCACATGGGCTTGCCACACCTTGACCATTTCACCAGCCATCTGAGCGATCATGCCAGGAAAGGGATCGAAGGCTCGAATGCGTTGTGACAGCTGTTGCGCACTCAATGTCCAGTCGATGGCCGCTTCGGCTTTTTCAATTTTGTGTGCGTACGTCACGCCTTCAGTGGGCTGCGCCACAGGTTTGAACTGGCCCACTTGTGTGAGCGCTTTGACAATCAAAGCCGCGCCCATGGTGGCCAGCTTGTCGTGCAAGGAGGCTGTCGTGTCTTGCGTCAAGATGGGCAATGTTTCTTCGAGCAACATGTCGCCCGTGTCCAAGCCCGCATCCATCTGCATGATGGTGACGCCTGTTTGTGCATCACCCGCCTCAATGGCGCGGTGAATGGGGGCTGCGCCGCGCCAGCGAGGCAACAAGGAGGCGTGAATGTTGAGGCAACCGTGCTTGGGTGCATCAAGCACCCATTGCGGCAAGATCAAACCATAAGCCGCCACCACCATCACATCGGCTTGCGCTTGCGCAATGAAGGCTTGTGCTGCAGCGGCTTCTTCGGGGTATTTGCCATCCAGCTTCAAACTGTGCGGCTGCACCACGGGCAAGTTGTGCGCGAGTGCAAATTGTTTGACAGCGGAGGCCTGCAACTTCATGCCGCGGCCGGCTGGACGATCAGGCTGCGTGAAAACGCCCACGATCTCATGGCCCGCTGCATGCAAAGCAGCCAATGCGCTGCGGGCAAATTCGGGAGTGCCCGCAAAAATCACGCGCATGGAACTTCTTTCTGTTGGAACAATTAAGCGTCGTCTCTTTGCGCTTTGAGCATTTTGGTTTTGATGCGGTTGCGTTTCAAGGGGGACAAATATTCCACAAACACTTTGCCCATCAAGTGGTCCAATTCGTGCTGAACGCAAACCGCCATCAAACCTTCTGCTTCCAACTCACGCACCTGACCCTGCGCGTCTGCCGCTTTGACTTTCACAGCCACCGCACGCTCCACGCCATCGTAAATGCCGGGCACAGACAAGCAGCCTTCTTCGCCCTTCACGCGCTCTTCACTGAACCAGGTAATTTCAGGATTGATCAAGACCACAGGCTGGTTGCGTTCTTCTGACGTGTCCATCACCACCAAGCGTTGGTGCACATCCACTTGGGTGGCGGCCAGGCCCACACCCTGCGACTCGTACATGGTTTCGAGCATGTCTGCGATCAGTGCGCGCAACTTGTCATCAAACTCGGTGACGGGTTTGGCCACCTTGTGCAGGCGGGGGTCGGGATAGCAAAGAATGTTTAAAAGTGCCATGGTGATCTGTATTCAGCAATACCTCTATTTTCGCCAATTTAAAGAAGCCTTGCCGAAGTCAGCGGTAGGTTCTCAAAATCAAGCCATTGTCCAACCCTCTGCCTCAAGGATAAGCCATGGTTTCTACGCGCGAAAGTTTGCAAGCTTGGCTGCGCCTCAGCCTCACGGCAGGGGTTGGCAACAAGACGGCACGCGCTCTGCTGCAGGGCTTTGGCTTGCCTGAACGTATTTTTCAGCAAAGCCCCGCCAAGCTGCAGACCCTGGTCAGCCCCGCCATCAGCCAACAATTGTGTACCTTGCCCGCTGAATTGGAAGCCTTGCTCGACGTCACATGGGAATGGCTGAACACACCGGCACCTTTGCGCATGGCCTCTTACAAGCCCCGGCAAACCGAAGGCGTTGTCATCGGCAAAAGGCTGCTGACGCTGGCCGACCCAGACTACCCCCAAAGCCTCATGCTCACCCCCGATCCACCCTTGATGTTGTATGCCATGGGCCAAACGCAGCACCTGCATTGGCTCAGCCCACCACCCTTGCAAGCCCCGCGTGCTTTGGCCATTGTGGGCAGCCGCAACCCCACCCCCCAAGGCAGTTTGAACGCACAAGACTTTGCACACAGTCTGTCTCAAGCCGGCCTCACCGTCATCTCCGGCCTGGCGCTGGGCATTGACACAGCGGCCCACAAGGGCGCGTTGGCGGGTGGCACTTTGGCCAACCCTTTGCACACCGTGGCCGTGGTCGGCACGGGCCTTGACCGTGTGTACCCGCATCAAAACCATGCCTTGGCGCAGCACATTGCACAACAAGGCTTGTTGCTCAGCGAGTACCCCTTGAACACGCCGGCCGTGATGGCCAACTTTCCAAAGCGCAATCGCCTCATTGCTGGTTTGTCCCAAGGGTGCTTGGTGGTCGAAGCAGCCCTGCGCTCTGGCTCACTCATCACCGCCAAGCAAGCCGTCGACATGGGCAAGGAGGTGTTTGCCATTCCAGGCTCCATTCACACCACGGTGGCCAAAGGATGCCATGACCTCATCAAACAAGGCGCCAAGTTGGTTGACAGTGCACACGACATCTTGGAAGAAATGAAAGACTTGCCCAGCCCAAGGATGGCTTTAAAAAAATCTAGCCCAAGTGATATCGCCACATCTGCCACAGACAACAAAGACCGCCGCCATTCAAGCCCATCCCATGCACAAGGCATTGCCGCGCACTTGGGCCATGTGCCCGTTGGCTTAGACGAGTTGCAACGTCGAAGTGGCTTGCCCACCTCGCAACTGCAAGCAGAATTGTTTCAAATGGAATTGGCGGGCACTTTGGGGCGATTGCCTGGCGGCCTCTACCAGCAACTGACTAGGAAGTGAACCGCAACTGAGCCACAACTAAGCCACAACTGATTAGCAACTGAGCAGGCAGGGCACGCGCAGCCAACGTAGCCAGCGTGCCTGCCACTTTGCGTTAGACCACAGCGCCAGCGTTGGGGTCGTCTGGGTCTTCGTCTTTTTTGGGTGCGGCTTTGATCAGGTCTTCGCGCTGAATTCCCAACCACATGGCAATGGCGGCTGCCACAAACACCGACGAATAAATGCCAAACAAAATGCCGATGGTCAGGGCCATAGCAAAGTAGTGCAAGGTCTCGCCACCAAACAAGAGCATGGAGAGCACCATGATCTGCGTTGAACCGTGCGTGATGATGGTCCGGCTAATGGTGGACGTGATGGCGTTGTCGATGATTTCAACCGTGTTCATCTTGCGGTAGCGTCGGAAGTTCTCGCGAATTCGGTCAAAAATCACCACCGATTCGTTCACCGAATACCCCAACACGGCCAGCACAGCAGCCAACACCGCCAATGAAAACTCCCACTGGAAGAATGCAAAGAAGCCCAAGATGATGATGACGTCGTGCAAGTTGGCAATGATGGCTGCCACCGAGAATTTCCACTCGAAGCGCACTGCCAAATAAAGCATGATGCCGGCCACCACAAAGGCCAAAGCCTTCAGGCCATCGGCTGCCAATTCTTCACCGACTTGCGGGCCCACAAATTCTGTGCGGCGCAAAGTGGCTTCGGCGTTTTGCGTTTTCAAAGCGGCCATCAAGGTGTCGCTTTGCTGCGCAGAACTCACGCCCTTTTGCGCTGGCAAGCGGATCATCACATCGCGTGCGGTGCCAAAGTTTTGCACTTGCACATCGGTGTAGCCCAAACCCGAAACGACACTGCGCACTTGCTTCAAGTCGGCGGGTTGGCTGTAGCTCACTTCCATCACGGTACCGCCGGTGAACTCCACCGACAAATGCAAACCGCGGCTGAACAAAAAGAACACGGCCAACAAGAAAGTCACGAGCGAGATCACGTTGAAGATCAACGCGTGCTTCATGAAGGGAATGTCTTTGCGGATTTTGAAAAATTCCATGATGCTGCTCCGCTTTATGCTTTGTCGTCGGTTGTGGCAGGCACTGCCGCACCTTCAGGACGCCAGACCGTGCCAATCGACACCGATTTGAGTTTCTTTTGACGGCCATACCAAAGATTGACCAAGCCACGTGAGAAGAACACGGCAGAGAACATGCTGGTCAAAATGCCCAGGCAATGCACCACCGCAAAACCACGCACAGGGCCAGAACCAAATGCCAACAAGGCCACACCTGCAATCAGAGTGGTGATGTTGGAGTCCAAGATGGTGGCCCATGCACGGTCGTAGCCTGAATGAATGGCGGCTTGCGGTGAAGCACCCAAGCGCAACTCTTCACGCACACGCTCATTGATCAGCACGTTGGAGTCAATGGCCATGCCCAGCGCCAAGGCCATCGCGGCCATGCCAGGCAAGGTAAGGGTGGCTTGCAACATCGAGAGAACAGCCACCAACAGCAACAAGTTCACACCCAGGGCGATGCTGGAGAAAACGCCAAACACCATGTAATAAATGCACATGAACGCCACGATCACCAAGAAACCCCAGGTGACGCTGTTGAAGCCTTTTGCAATGTTTTCTGCGCCAAGGCTTGGGCCAATGGTGCGCTCTTCAATGATTTCCATGGGCGCAGCCAGAGAACCTGCACGCAACAACAAAGCGGTGTCGTTGGCTTCGCTGGTGGTCATGCGACCCGAGATTTGCACGCGACCGCCGCCAATTTCAGTGCGGATGACAGGTGCTGTCACCACTTCGCCTTTGCCTTTTTCAAACAGCAAAATGGCCATGCGCTTGCCCACGTTTTCACGGGTCACATCTTTGAAGATGCGTGCGCCTTTGCCATCGAGTGACAAGTTGACGACGGGCTCTTGAGTTTGATTGTCAAAGCCAGGCTGTGCATCTGTCAGGTTGTCACCCGTCAAAATCACTTGCTTTTTCACAATCACAGGCTGCCCGTTGCGTTCTAAATAACGCTCAGAACCAAAAGGCACCATGCCATTGGTTTGCTCAGCTGAACGGGCTTCGCTGCTCTCGTCGACCAAGCGCACTTCCAAGGTGGCCGTGCGGCCCAAAATGTCTTTGGCTTTGGCCGTGTCTTGCACGCCTGGCAACTGAACCACAATGCGGTCCAAACCTTGCTGCTGAATCACAGGCTCGGCCACACCCAATTCATTGATGCGGTTGTGCAGGGTGGTGATGTTTTGTTTCAAGGCCTGCTCTTGCACGCGGCGTGCAGCTTCAGGTTTGATGGTGGCTGTGATTTTGAACTCAGTGCCTTCGGCCGCATCCACCGCTTGCAAATCTGCAAATTGATCGGTCAGCACGCGGCGCGCCGCATTCAACTGCGCTTGATCGCGCATGCGAATCTCAATGCTTTGCCCATTGCGTGCAATGCCGCCATGACGCACATCTTTTTCACGCAGAGCGGTGCGGATGTCGCCGGCCAATGAATCGGTTTTTTGTGTGAGGGCTGCTTTCATGTCGACTTGCAACATGAAGTGCACACCACCGCGCAAGTCCAAGCCCAAATACATGGGCGCTGCATGCAAGGACGAAAGCCAAGCTGGCGAGCGAGACAGCAAATTCAAAGCCACCACATAACCATTCTCTGTGCCTTCTGGAATCAGCGCCTTTTGAATGGCGTCCTTGGCTTTGAGTTGTTGTTCGGTGCTTTCAAATCGAGCCTTGATGGAGTTGCCCTCCAGCGTTAAAGCTGCTGCCGGCACATTGGCGGCTTTGATTGCCTCGGCAACGCGCGCCAAAGTGGCGTCGTCAACTTTGGCGCTCATCTTGGACGATGACACCTGCACCGCCGGTGCTTCACCAAAAAAGTTAGGCAATGTGTAGACCACGCCAAACAACAAAGCGATCACGATGATCGCAAATTTCCACACCGGATAACGGTTCATGATGGCAGCCGCTTCAAAGAAGAAAAGAAAGCACTGAAGGAAAGTACCCAGGGCCTGCGCTTGAGCCTTTCGGACCCTTACTTGATCGTGCCTTTAGGCAAGACTTGCACCACGGCGGAACGTTGCATTTGAACTTCCACGCCATTGGCAATCTCAATGCTCAAAAAGCTGTCGCCCAGCTTGCTGACTTTGCCCAAAAAGCCGCCTGCTGTGATGATTTCATCGCCCTTGGCGAGCGCATCGATCATGGCCTTGTGTTCTTTTTGCTTCTTCATTTGGGGGCGAATCATGACGAAATACAGCACCACAAACATCAAGAGCAAGGGCAGCATGCTCATCAAAGAAGATTGCATGTCTCCACCAGCTGCGGCAGCTGCTGGGGCGGTTTGGGCAAATGCGGATGAAATGAACATCATCGAACTCCACTGATCTATCAATAAAAAATCCCTTGATGGCGGCATGAAAGCAGCCATTTGGGCCAACCATGGATTGTATGCGGGGCTATGATGAGGCCCAAAGACCTTGTCCAACTCGGGAGACGACCATGGCCAGCCATTCTCATGATCACGATCACGACCATTCCACCCTCAGTGAGATGGACGTCAGAGTTCGGGCCCTCGAAACCTTGCTGACCCAAAAAGGCTACATCGACACGGCGGCCATTGACCGCATCATCGAAACGTACGAAACCGAAGTTGGCCCTCACAACGGCGCCCAAGTGGTGGCCAAGGCTTGGGCCGAGCCAGACTTCAAAGCCTGGCTGCTGGAAGATGCCACGGCGGCCATCGCCTCATTGGGCTTTACAGGTCGCCAAGGCGAACACATGGTGGCTGTTGAAAACACCCCCGAGCTGCACAACATGGTGGTTTGCACCCTGTGCAGTTGCTACCCCTGGACGGTCTTGGGCTTGCCACCGGTTTGGTACAAAAGTGCGGCTTATCGGTCGCGTGCCGTGCTGGAGCCGCGCAAAGTCTTGGCCGACTTTGGCGTGACATTGCCCCAAAGCACCCGCATACGGGTTTGGGATTCCACCGCTGAAGTCCGCTATTTGGTCTTGCCCCGACGCCCCGCAGGAACGGAGAATTTGTCGCAAGCAGAATTGACCAAGATGGTCACGCGCGACGCCATGATTGGGACGGCACTGGTATGAACGGCGTCCATGACATGGGTGGCCAACAAGGCTTTGGCCCCGTACACGTCGAAAAAAACGAGCCCCTTTTTCACGCTGACTGGGAAAGCCGGGCCATGGCAGTCACAGTGGCCATGGGCGCCAGCGGTCAGTGGAACATTGACCTGAGCCGCTCGGCACGCGAATCCTTGCCACCGGCCGTCTACTTGTCCAGCAGCTATTACGAAATATGGATTCGGGCCCTGGAGCAACTCATGCTGGCGCGCGGCATGGTGACGCAAGCAGAGCTTGTCAGTGGTCAGATGACCCAAGCGCCCGTCAAAGTGAACCGCGTCCTCACCCGAGACACCGTCGATGCCGCATTGAAAGCAGGTAGCCCCACCGAGCGGCCCATCGACCAAGCTGCCTTGTTCAAGGTGGGCCAACAAGTTCGCGCACGCAACATGCACCCCCAGGGTCATACCCGCTTGCCTCGCTATGTTCGTGGCCACACAGGGACAGTGGTCCGTGTGCATGGCGGCCATGTCTTCCCCGATGGTCACACCTTGCGCGCCACCCCGCCTTTCAACGTGCCCGTGCAATGGCTGTACACCGTGGTGTTTAAGGGCACCACCCTGTGGGGCGAGCAGAGCGATACCACTGTGGAGGTGACGGTGGACGCATGGGAGTCTTATTTAGAAGCCGTGGCCTAAAGCCTTTGCAAGCAGCCACCTGGACACAAGCAGTATGCAAAACACCCACCTGACACTTGAAGAGATTGCCCAACTCTGCGGCGGTCAAATGCCGCTGCCAGTGCAAGACAGCCAAGGGGCGGTGTTTTCAGAGCCTTGGCAAGCGCATGCTTTTGCCATGACTTTGCAATTGCACGAAAAAGGTTTGTTCACTTGGCCCGAATGGGCCGCGGCCCTGACGCAGGAAATTCGCAATGCTCAAGTGGCAGGCGACGCCGACACCGGCGCCACTTATTACACCCATTGGCTCAATGCATTGGAGGCCATGGTGCTGACCAAGCAATTGGGCACAGCCGAGCAGATTCATGACCTGGAACATGCTTGGGAAGATGCCGCGGCGCGCACGCCGCACGGACAGCCCATCGTTTTGGACGTTCAAGGCTCGGGTGTATCGGTGTCCAACTGACCCCGCACCAGTTGCTGCCGTGCCAATTCGGCGAGGGCTTGGTACTTGCGCTTGAACGCATCGAGGTTGTCTTCCTCTAACTCTTCCAAATCCAGCAAGGCATTGTGGGCTCCTTGCGTGGCCCTGATCAATTCGTCCAACTTCAACTGAATGGCTTCCGTGTCGCGGTTCTGTGTGTTTTGAATCAAGAACACCATGAGAAACGTGACGATGGTGGTCCCTGTGTTGATGACCAACTGCCATGTGTCGCTGAACGCAAACAGTGGCCCCGTGAGAATCCACACCACGATCACGGCCACGGCCAAAGAAAACGTGCGCGGCTTGCCGCAGATGTGCGCCACTTTTTTAGCGAAATTGGCATAGGCATTGTTTTGCAACATGGCTTTGAACTTTCAAAAAACAAACACCCCGTTATGATGCGCCCATCTTTCGGAAAATAAAACTTGCGATTTCCATTTCTTCCTGTTGCCGCCCTCATGGGCAGTTTGATCACCTTGTGCGCAGGCACATCGCTGGCCAAAAGCTTGTTTCCATTTGTTGGCGCCGAAGGCACCACCACCTACCGACTGATTTTTTCCACGCTTTTGCTGATGGCCTTTTGGCGGCCTTGGCGGCGCGCCTGGACCTGGGCCGATGCACCACCCTTGGTGATGTTTGGCGCCACCTTGGGGGTCATGAACTTGCTGTTTTACAGCGCCATCAAAACTGTGCCCTTTGGATTGGCCATTGCCATTGAATTCACGGGCCCCTTGGCCGTCGCCTTGTGGTCTTCCAAAAAGCCGCTTGATTTTGTTTGGATTGTGTTGGCCGTCGTGGGAATGGGTTTGATCTTGCCTTTGTCCCAAACCATGGACGCGGGCAGCGCAAGCGCACTGGACCCGGTCGGCATTGCCTTCGCTTTGGGCGCTGGATTCTGCTGGGCCATGTACATCGTGTTGGGTCAGCGTGTGGCCGATCGCATTGGTGCCTTTGCCACCCCCATGGGCATGTTGGTGGCGGCCATGGTGGTCACGCCTTTTGGTATCAGCGTGGCCGGTACTTCTTTGTTGAATGTGGAATGGATGCTGACCGGTTTGGGCATTGCCTTGCTGTCAAGCGCCATCCCCTACAGCTTGGAAATGTATTCGCTCAAACACTTGCCCAAACAAACTTTCAGCATCTTGTTGAGTTTGGAGCCAGCCGTGGGAGCTTTGGCAGGTTGGTTGGTGCTGTCTGAGCAACTGACTGCACAGCAACTCAGTGCCATCGGACTGATCATGGCCGCTTCGATGGGAAGCGCCATGACCGCTGGTCAAAGAAACATCAAGGATTGATTCGGTACATCAAATGTCGATGTTGCCAGCGCGCAGCGCATTGCCTTCAATGAAGTTACGGCGTGGTTCGACCTCGTCGCCCATCAACATGGTGAACACGCGATCGGCTTCAATGGCGTCGTCAATTTGCACACGCAACAAACGGCGAACAGTGGGGTCCATGGTGGTTTCCCAAAGCTGTGCAGGGTTCATCTCGCCCAAGCCTTTGTAACGCTGGCGGCTGGTGGTGCGCTCGGCTTCGCCAATGAGCCACTGCATGGCTTGGCGGAAGTCGTTGGTCTTCTCTTCTTTTTGCTTGTCGCCTTC
The DNA here is from genome assembly GCF_001412575.1 of Limnohabitans sp. 103DPR2. Taxonomy (NCBI): domain Bacteria; kingdom Pseudomonadati; phylum Pseudomonadota; class Betaproteobacteria; order Burkholderiales; family Comamonadaceae; genus Limnohabitans; species Limnohabitans sp. 103DPR2. The sequence continues at coordinate 256,352 of NZ_CP011834.1, forward strand.
ACCGCGCATGACCTTGGCACCTTCGCCGAGCAAGCCGCGGAAGGTATTGGCCGCCTCGGCCAATGCGCCGTAATCCGCACCGTGCACAAAGTCTTGCGTGATCACGCTGCTCTTGATGTTGCCATGGTGGCGACGGCTGATGCGAAGCAAGGGCTTGTCGGTGCGCGCATCAAACTCTGCGGTCACTTCGGCAGGCACACCAGTGGTGTTGAGTTCGCGCAGTTTGGCTTGCAAAGCAGGCGCGCATTCAGCGGCGTTGTCGAGGTTGTCGAGGTTGAGGGCCACACCATCGGCAATGGCGCGCAATGCTTCGGCATCCATGAAATTGGACAAGCGGTGAATGACGGCTTCGGCCACTTGGTGCTTACGCGCCAAAGACTCGAGTGTGTCGCCACTGAGCACCTGAGGTGATGCACCACCGGTGGCAATGCTGGCGTCTTTCAAAGCGATGCGGAGCAAGAAGCCATCAAGTGCGGGCGCATCTTTCAAATACAACTCTTCTTTGCCAGCCTTCACTTTGTAGAGGGGTGGCTGCGCAATGTAGATGTGGCCGCGTTCAACCAGGTCGGGCATTTGACGATAGAAGAACGTGAGCAGCAAGGTGCGAATGTGCGCGCCGTCCACGTCGGCGTCGGTCATGATGATGATGCGGTGGTATCGCAATTTGTCGACGTTGAAGTCATCGGTACCGCTCTTGCCCGATTCGGCAGAAGCTTTGCCAATACCCGTCCCAAGCGCTGTGATGAGCGTGACGATTTCGTTGCTGGTGAGCAATTTTTCGTAACGTGCTTTTTCAACGTTCAGAATCTTGCCGCGCAGTGGCAAGATGGCTTGGAATTTGCGATCACGGCCTTGCTTGGCAGAGCCACCGGCGGAGTCACCCTCCACGATGTAGATTTCGCAAAGTGCGGGATCTTTTTCTTGGCAGTCGGCCAACTTACCGGGCAAGCCCATGCCATCGAGCACACCTTTGCGGCGTGTCATTTCGCGGGCTTTGCGCGCAGCTTCACGAGCACGTGCAGCCTCGACAATCTTGCCGCACAAAATTTTGGCGTCGTTGGGGCGCTCTTCCAAAAAGTCACCCAAGGCTTTGGCCACGATGTCCTCTACGGGTGCGCGCACCTCGCTGGACACCAACTTGTCTTTGGTCTGGCTAGAGAATTTAGGCTCGGGTACTTTGACGCTGAGCACGCAGCACAAACCTTCGCGCATGTCGTCGCCACTGACTTCGACCTTTTGCTTCTTGGCAATTTCGTTTTTCTCAATGTACTTGCCAATGACACGTGTCATGGCCGCACGCAAACCTGTGAGGTGAGTGCCGCCATCACGTTGTGGAATGTTGTTGGTGAAGCACAAAACGCTTTCGTTGTAACCATCGTTCCACTGCATGGCCACTTCCACACCGATGCTGGTGCCGGGAATGCCGCCGTAGGAATCGGCAGGGCGCTCACCCATGGCAATGAACGCATTCGGGTGCAAGACTTTTTTGTTGGCGTTGATGAAATCAACGAAGCCCTTCACGCCACCAGCGCCAGAGAAGTCGTCCTCTTTGCCTGTGCGTTCGTCTTTCAAACGAATGCGCACACCGTTGTTCAAGAAGCTCAGTTCGCGCAAACGCTTGGCCAAAATTTCGTAATGAAAATCGTGGTTCTGCGTGAAGATGTCGGTGTCGGGCAAGAAGTGAACTTCGGTGCCGCGCTTTTCGGTGGCGCCCGTGATCTTCATGGGAGACACTTCAACGCCATCCACCATTTCGAGCAAACGGTTTTGCACAAAGCCTTTGGCAAATTCAATTTGATGCACTTTGCCATCGCGACGCACCGTCAGGCGCAACCACTTGCTGAGCGCGTTCACGCAGCTCACGCCCACGCCGTGCAAACCACCGGACACTTTGTAGCTGTTTTGGTTGAACTTGCCGCCTGCGTGCAATTCTGTCAAAGCAATTTCTGAAGCCGAACGCTTGGGCTCGTGCTTGTCGTCCATCTTCACACCGGTGGGAATGCCGCGGCCGTTGTCGGTCACGCTGATGGAGTTGTCGGAGTGAATGGTCACCACGATGTCATCGCAATGACCGGCCAAAGCTTCGTCGATGGAGTTGTCGACCACCTCAAACACCAAGTGGTGCAAGCCGGTGCCATCGGACGTATCGCCAATGTACATGCCAGGGCGCTTACGAACCGCTTCTAAGCCTTCCAAAATTTGAATCGAACCTTCGCCATAACCCTCAGAGGCGCCGGCTTGGTTGGTGTCGATGATGGGCTGAATGGTTGTGAACTCTTCGGCGCTAGGCTTGTTTTCTTCGGTCATTTTTACTTTTCTCAATCTCTCGAATGGCCGAAACCCGCGAATCAACGCGGGTTTCGAAAGGCTGTGCTTGGGGTGTTTTTAGATCACCGTCAATCAGTTCAGGCCTTAAATGCGCATGGGCATCACCACGTATTTGAACTGGTCGTTTTCTGGAATGGTGATGAGTGCAGAGCTGTTGGCATCGGCCAAATCAATGCGCACCATGTCTTGGCCCATGTTGGTGAGCACATCGATGATGTAGGTCACGTTGAAGCCAATTTCAATGCTGTCACCGCCGTAATCAATGTCGAGCTCGTCCACGGCTTCTTCTTGCTCGGCATTGGTCGACGCCACACGCAATGTGCCAGGATCCAAATTGAGGCGGACGCCTTTGAATTTGTCGCTGGTCAAAATTGCGGTGCGCTGCAAGCAAGACAACAAAGCTTGACGACCCAGCGTCAAATTGTTGCGATGGCCTTTGGGGATGACACGGTTGTAATCTGGGAACTTGCCTTCAACGAGTTTGGTCACAAACTCCATGCCCCCAAAACTGAACTTGGCTTGGTTGTTGGCAAACTGCATGTCGATGGCGCCTTCGGCGTCGCTGAGCAAGCGCTGCATTTCGAGCACCGTTTTACGCGGCAAGATGACTTCTTGTTTGTTGGGCACATCGGTGTCCAAAGTGGCAGACGCAAATGCCAATCGGTGACCATCGGTGGAGACCAAAGACAACTGCTTGCCTTCAGCCACAAACAAAATGCCGTTGAGGTAGTAACGAATGTCGTGCACGGCCATGGCAAAAGAAACTTGGCTGAGCAATTGCTTCAAGGTTTTTTGCGGAATGCTGAACACGGGGCCAAAGCTGGCGGCTTCTTGCACCAGCGGAAAATCTTCTGCAGGCAAAGTTTGCAAAGTGAATTTGGATTTGCCACCCTTCAAAATCAATTTGCTTTGGCTGGATTCCAAACTGACGGTTTGATCGGAAGGCATGGTGCGCAAAATGTCGATCAGTTTACGTGCGCCCACCGTGGTGGTGAAGTCGCCAGCATCACCGTCCATTTCGGCGGTGGTGCGAATTTGAATTTCAAGATCGCTGGTGGTCAACTGCAATGCTTTGCCAGTTTTGCGAATCAACACATTGGCCAAAACAGGCAATGTGTGACGACGTTCCACAATGCCAGAAACGGATTGCAAAACAGACAGCAATTTGTCTTGGGTGGCCTTCAGTACGATCATGTCTTCCTCTGTTTTCGGGGGGCCCCAATTTGGAATTTGGGAGCCCCTAGATTTTCGCTGATTTTTAGCCCTAAATTGCGCTTCGGGCCGCCTTAATTCAGCATTCTTTGGGGGGGCTTGCCCACCCCCTGGTTGGCGCCCATTTCAAAGGCTGCTTGTTGAGCCAGAAGGCTTAGCCCTTGAGGGTTTGCTCCAGAACGTGCAGTTGCTGATTCAACTCGGTCAACTGCTGACGTTCTGCGCTGATTTTGCGCACGGCATGCAACACTGTGGTGTGGTCACGCCCGCCGAATAATTCCCCAATTTCGGGCAAGCTTTTTTGGGTCAACTCTTTGGCCAAGTACATGGCAATTTGACGTGGCCGCGCAATGCTGGCCGGGCGCTTTTTGGAATACATGTCGGCGACCTTGATCTTGTAGTAATCGGCCACCGTTTTTTGGATGTTTTCAACGCTGATCTGTCGGTTTTGGATGGACAGCAAGTCGCGCAGGGCCTCACGCGCCAGTTGGATGGAGATTTCTTTCTGGTTAAAGCGCGAATAAGCCAAGATTTTGCGCAAGGCGCCTTCCAGTTCGCGCACGTTGGAGCGCACATTCTTGGCAACAAAGAAGGCCACTTCTTCGGGCATGACGCTGCCCTCGCTGATGGCTTTGTTGATCAAAATGGCCACCCGCATTTCAAGCTCAGGGGGCTCGATGGCCACCGTCAGGCCTGAATCAAAACGCGAGACCAAGCGTTCGTGAATGTCGGCCAAGCCTTTGGGATAGGTGTCGCTGGTCATCACGATGTGTGATTTTTTGGCCAGCAAAGCTTCGAAGGCATTGAAGAACTCTTCTTGGGTGCGGTCTTTGTTGGCAAAGAACTGCACATCGTCAATCAACAGCAAATCCAGCGAGTGGTAGCGATGCTTGAATTCATCAAAAGTTTTGCGCTGGTAGGCCTTAACCACATCTGACACAAATTGTTCGGCGTGAATGTAGAGAACTTTGGCATCGGGGCGATCGGCCAGCAATTTATTGCCTACCGCATGCACCAGGTGGGTCTTACCCAAACCCACGCCACCATAAATGAACAAGGGGTTGTAAAGATGCCCGGGCATGGTGGCCACGTGCATGGCCGCTGCGCGGGCCATGCGGTTGGCGGAACCTTCCACCAAGGTATCAAACGTCAAGGCCGTGTTCAAGCGGTGGCGATGGCCATCGCTGGGCGCTTCGTCGGGCAAGTCTGCTGGTTCTGGTCGCGCCTCCAATGCGGCCTTGGCCATTGAAAATGCTGTTTTTCCTTGTGCTTCTCTGGTAGCAAGCGCTAACTCAATTTGAATTTTTTGTCCGTGCAAGCGCGACAAAACATCGGCCAGCTTGGCACTGTATTGCGCACGAATCCAATCCAATTTGAAACGGTTGGCCACGTACAAAGTGACCTTGGAGAAGTCTTCCGAGACCTGCGCGGTGAGGGGTTTGATCCACGTATTGAACTGCTGCTCGGGCATTTCCTGCGAGAGTTCATCAAGGCAAACTTGCCAAAGTGCTTGGCCTGCTTCATCGCCATCGTGAGGGTGCTGTCCATTGCTCATGCGGGCATGCCTTGGGTGTGGACAGTTTGAAGAATCATGACGTTCAAAATAACTTTATCAAGAGTTTATCCACATCCAAAAAAGATGGGTTTGGGGCATCATAAACCAGAAAATTTGAACTGAAACTTGGTTTTTTTCAAGAAGCGCCAGACTTAGGGTTTGCCAGCCCCCCGAAAGTTTGCGATAATCGCCGGTTTCCTCCAAAAATAACCATGTGGTTTTGGAGGGTCTGTCATCAGGAACGTCAAAAATGAAACGCACATACCAACCTTCTAAAACACGCCGCGCACGTACTCACGGCTTTTTGGTTCGCATGAAAACTCGCGGCGGCCGTGCTGTGATCAACGCACGCCGCGCCAAAGGCCGTAAACGCCTGGCAGCTTAATTTAAGCGAGAGCAGCCGCGTGAGCCCAGCCCCTCAATGGCTTGGCTGCTGAGCAATTCCATGACTCGGCAGTGGTGTGCAGCGTTTAAAAACCCGCCCTCAATTCCAGGCCGCCCTTGCCGGCGGCACGGTTTCTCGCACCCCGCATTTCGCTTTGCACCGTCTTAACCTGCCCGAAGCCAAGCCCTTGGCCTCGACCGAAGACTCGCACATCGCACCCCTCTTTCAGACCCAAGAAGTTTGGCTTGGCGCCATGGTCCCCAAACGGTGGGCCAAGCGTGCCGTCACCCGCAACGCCATCAAACGCCAAATCTACAACGTCAGCGCACAATTTGAAGTGCGCTTGCCTTGCGCTGCGCACGTGGTTCGCTTGCGCTCGGGCTTTGATCGCCAACAATTCATCAGCGCCACCTCACCGATGCTCAAACTGGCCGTTCGGCAAGAACTTGAGCAATTGTTTGAGCGCGCAGCCAACAAGCCATGATCCAGCAACTATTGATCGGCATTGTGAAAGCTTATCGCCTTTTTCTCAGCCCTTGGTTAGGATCGGCATGTCGGTTTGAGCCCACCTGCTCTGTTTATGCATTGGATGCCCTCCAGCAGCATGGCGCAGGCGTTGGCAGTTACCTCACTCTCAAACGCTTAGGCCGTTGCCACCCTTGGTGCAATGGCGGCCACGATCCGGTGCCCGAACAGGCACCCCAGTGGCTTTCCCGTTTGTTGCAACACCCGTTAACTCACACCTCTTCGAAGAAGTCTTCATGAACGATATTCGCCGCACCTTTTTATGGGTCATCTTTGGCTTCTCCATGGTTCTGCTTTGGGACCAATGGCAAATTTACAACGGCCACAAAGCCACCTTCTTCCCTAAACCCACAACGGCCACCGCACCTGCAGTGAATGCGGCAGCACCTGATGGTGTCCCTGTGGCCAGCACACCCGCAGCCGCTGCACCCGCAGGCCCCGCGCAAGTTCCCGGCGTCACAGCGCCTGTTGCGGCCTCAGCGCGTGAACGCATTGATGTCAGCACCGATGTCCTGAAGCTCAGCTTCGACACAGAAGGTGGCAGCTTGGTGCGTTCTGAATTCGTCAAATTTGGTGACATCCAAGACGACAAAAAACCGTTCGTGTTGCTCGACGAAAGCAAAGCCCGCGTGTATGTCGCTCAAACTGGTTTGATCGGCGGCGCCTTTGCATCACACAAAACGCCTATGAAATTCACAGGCGAGCGAGCGCTGAAAGAAGGTCAAAACGAATTGGCCTTGAAGTTTGAATCTGGCGATGTGGGCGGTTTCAAGTTGGTCAAAACTTACACCCTCACCCGTGGCAGCTATGCGGTGAAAGTGGCACATCAAGTCATCAACACAGGCAGCGTGGCCGCATCGCCACAGCTTTACGTTCAGTTGGTCCGCGATGGCAACAAGCCAGAAGGCGAGTCCTCTTTTTACTCCACCTTCACGGGTCCTGCGATTTACACCGATGCCAAGAAGTATCAAAAAATCGAATTCACTGACATCGAAAAGAACAAAGCTGACTTCGAGAAAACCACGCAACAAGGCTATGTGGCCATGGTTCAGCATTACTTTGCATCTGCATGGGTCTTGCCTGCCAACACGGCTCGAGAAAACTTTGCACGCAAAGTCGACAACAACTTGTACGCCGTTGGCATGATCACACCCTTCAGCGAAGTGGCCCCAGGTCAAACCAAAACATTGGACGCCACTTTGTTTGTGGGTCCTCAAGAAGAAAAAATGCTGGAAGTGATCACGCCTGGCCTTGAGTTGGTCAAAGATTACGGCTGGCTCACGGTTTTGGCCAAGCCTTTGTACTGGCTGCTTGACCGCCTGTTCGGCTTCTTGCACAACTGGGGTTGGTCCATCGTCGCCTTGGTGGTCTTGCTGAAGCTCGCCTTCTACTGGCTCAATGCCAAGGCCTATGCGAGCATGGCCAAAATGAAAGCCATCAATCCCAAAATCATGGAGATGCGCGAACGCCTCAAAGACAACCCACAGCAAATGCAGCAAGAGATGATGCGCATTTACCGCGAAGAGAAAGTCAACCCGATGGGTGGTTGCTTCCCCATCATGGTTCAAATTCCAGTGTTCATTGCTTTGTACTGGGTGCTGTTGTCTTCTGTTGAAATGCGCAACGCACCTTGGATCGGTTGGATTCACGATTTGTCAGCGCCCGATCCTTACTTCATCTTGCCCGTGGTCATGACACTGTCCACCTTGCTGCAAACGGCGCTCAACCCCGCACCACCAGATCCCTTGCAGGCCAAGATGATGTGGTTCATGCCGCTCATCTTCAGCGTGATGTTCTTCTTCTTCCCATCTGGCTTGGTGCTGTATTGGATTACCAACAACATCTTGTCGATTGCACAGCAATGGGTGATCAATACACGCATGGGTGTACCGCCGCAGTTCAATCTGCCAAAATTCAATTGAGCCCATTCAACTTAACTGAGCCCATGCTGAGTTAAACCATCCACAACAGGGCCGCGCATGCGGCCCTGTTGCTTTGAAAACAAACCTGCACCACCATGTTGTCGCGCCACCAGGATCCCATCATTGCCATTGCGACGGCCCCTGGCCGAGGCGCGGTTGGCATCGTGCGCATTTCAGGTCCTAAGCTCAAAGCATGGGCCGACATGTTGTTCGGAAAAAATTTACAAGCGCGACAAGCACATTACTTGCCATTCAAGGACGACCAAGGTGAGCCCATCGACCAAGGTTTGGCCATCTTTTTTCCAGGACCCCACTCCTATACGGGCGAAGACGTTCTCGAGTTGCAAGCGCACGGTGGCCCTGTGGTGCTGCAACTGTTGTTGGCGCGTTGCATGCAAGCAGCCAGTCAACTGGACGCCGCAACAGGAATGCCGTTGTTGCAAGGTTTGCGTTTGGCCGCACCGGGCGAGTTCACCCAGCGCGCATTTCTGAACGACAAAATTGATTTGGCCCAAGCCGAGGCCATCGCTGATTTGATCGATGCCTCTACGGGTGCTGCAGCCCGAAGCGCCAGCAGATCCTTGGCGGGAGACTTCTCCAAAGAGATTCACGTCTTACGCGACAAGCTGATTCACCTGCGCATGCTGGTCGAAGCCACGCTGGATTTTCCAGAAGAAGAAATTGACTTCTTGCAAAAAGCCGATGCACAAGGACAGCTTGAGCGCTTGCAATCGCAGCTGTCCAAAGTACTCGAGCGCACACAACAAGGCGCCTTGCTGCGCGAAGGCATCAAAGTGGTGATTGCGGGCCAGCCCAACGCTGGCAAGAGCTCGCTGCTCAATGCCTTGGCCGGCGCAGAGTTGGCCATCGTCACGCCCATTGCCGGCACCACACGCGATGTGGTGCAACAAACCATCCAAATTGAAGGCGTGCCTGTGCATGTTATCGACACCGCTGGTTTGCGCGAAGGCGATGGCATTGATGAGGTGGAAAAAATCGGCATTCAACGCGCTTGGGACCAAATTGCCGCCGCCGATGCCGTTTTGTTTTTACACGACCTCACACGGCAACACTTGCCTGAATACGCGCAGGCCGACTTACAAATTCAAAACGCCTTGTCTACGCAATTGCCAGCAGGTGTTACCTTGATTCACGTTTGGAACAAGTGCGATCTGGCGCAAGTCGCTGAGCCCATCAGTGAACAAACCAGAGCCGCCACATCCGATGTACGCAAGGTGCAACATGACATTCACTTGTCAGCCAAAACAGGGCAAGGCATTGATGTGCTGCGTGCACAATTGCTGGCCGCCGCAGGTTGGCAACCTGCCACTGAAGGTTTGTACTTGGCGCGTGAGCGCCACGTTCAAGCACTCAAGCGGGTGCAGTCGCATCTCGAAGTGGCCGACGCACATTTGCGTGCACAAGCACAATCCCTTGATTTGTTGGCGGAAGAGTTGCGCTTGTCTCAATCGGCCTTGAACGAGATCACCGGCGAATTCAGCGCTGACGATTTGCTCGGCGTTATTTTCTCTAGCTTTTGTATCGGTAAATAAACACATGGCCAAGTCCGCTGTCATCGATCGACCTGCACCTCAAAGCCCTAAATCTTTGAGCGGCCTGTTGCCATTCTTAAAACCTTACCGTTTGCAAATTGGTTTGGCTTTTGTGTTTTTGGTGATGGCGGCAGCCTCGACCTTGGTGTTTCCAGTGGCTTTGCGCCAGTTGATCGACAACGGTTTGCAGCACCCCGATCCCGGCGCACAAGCCATGGCACTGCGTGGCAACTTCCTCATGCTGTTTGGCGTGGCGGTGGCTCTGGGCTTGTTTTCAGCCGCACGTTTTTACACGGTCAGTTGGCTGGGTGAACGTGTCACCACCGACTTGCGCAATGCCGTTTACAGCCACGTCCTGCAACAAAGCCCGGCCTTCTTTGAAACCACACCCACTGGCGAAGTGATCAGCCGATTGGTCGCCGACACCACCCTGGTTCAAACGGTGGTGGGCAGTTCTTTGTCGATGGGTCTTCGCAATGCGGTGATGGGCGTGGGCGCCTTGGCCATGTTGGTGTGGGCTCATCCCACCGTCATGCTGCAATTGGTCGTCACGGTGGTCTTGGTGGTTTGGCCTGCCACGATGTATGGCCGCCGCGTGCGCCGCTTGTCGCGCGCCAGCCAAGACCGTGTGGCCGATGCCAGCAGCATCGCCACCGAAATCCTCAACGCCATGCCCGTGGTGCAAAGCTACACCGCAGAAGCACGCGAAGCTGGCCGCTTTGCCAGCGCTACAGAACAAGGTTTCCAAACAGCCATTCGCCGCACACGTGCGCGCTCCGTACTGGTAGCTTTCATCATCATTGCCAATGCGGCATTCTTGTTGTGGGGCTTGTACCAAGGCACACAAGCCGTGATCGCCGGTGAGCTGTCAGCCGGCCAATTGGGCCAAGCTGTTTTGTACGTGATTATTTTTGCAGGCGCAGTGGCCGTGTTGGGCGAAACCTACGGTGACTTGCTGCGCGCGGCAGGCGCAACCGAACGCCTGATGGAATTGCTGGGCAGCACATCGCCCGTTCAATCGCCTGCGCATCCCGTCACTTCTGTTCCACCAGCGACTGGCAGCACCGTGGCATTTGAAGGCCTTCAGTTTCATTACCCTTCGCGGCCGCTTCAAGCTGCTTTAGAAAACTTCTCGGTCCAAATTCAAGCGGGTCAAACAGTGGCCTTGGTGGGCCCCAGCGGTGCTGGCAAAACCACCTTGTTTGGCTTGTTGCTGCGCTACTACGATCCACAGCATGGGCAAATTGTGCTGGACGGTGTGCCCATCCAAAACCTCAGCCTGCATGATTTAAGACAACGCATCGGCATCGTGCCGCAAGAGCCCGTGCTGTTCTCTAGCAGCGCCATGGACAACATTCGCTATGGCAAGCCCGACGCCACCGATGAAGAAGTACGCGCAGCAGCACGCGCTGCGTTTGCCGATGAATTCATTGTGGATTTGCCCGAAGGCTACAACACCTTCTTAGGTGAGCGGGGTGTGCGCTTGTCAGGCGGCCAACGTCAACGCATTGCGATTGCGCGCGCCATGCTCAAAAACCCTCCCTTGTTGCTACTCGACGAGGCCACCAGTGCGCTGGATGCACACAGCGAGCGCATGGTTCAAGCGGCGCTTGAATCGGCCATGCGCGGACGCACCACGCTGGTCATTGCGCACCGCTTGGCCACCGTGCAACAAGCCGATCAAATTTTGGTGCTCGAGCACGGCCGCTTGGTCGAGCAAGGCAAGCATGCTGAGTTGGTGCAAATGGGCGGCGTCTACGCCGGTTTGGCTGCGCTGCAATTCAACGCCTAACGCACACCGCGGTGCAAGTCTCAATGACCGTCAAAGTTCACCAAGGTGAACAGCGGCAAGCCTGCATCGCGTAATTTGGCAGAGCCGCCCAACTCGGGCAAGTCAACAATGGCGGCACCTTCAATCACTTGGGCGCCCAGTTTTTCCAACAGCTTCATGCCCGCCATCATGGTGCCGCCCGTGGCAATCAAGTCATCGATCAACAGCACCTTTTGACCCGGTTTGACGGCATCGGTGTGCAACTCGACGGTGGCTGCGCCGTATTCCAGTTCATAAGTCTCTTCGACCGTGGTGAAGGGCAGTTTGCCTTTTTTGCGAATGGGCACAAAACCCACATTCAATTCATAAGCGACCACCGCACCCAGAATGAAGCCTCGCGCATCCAGGCCCGCCACCACATCTGGCCGCATCTCCGGCGCCATGTAGCGGTGGACAAACGCATCAATCAGCACACGAAAAACCCTGGGGTTTTGCAGCAAAGGCGTGATGTCACGAAACTGAACCCCAGCGGCTGGCCAATCGGGCACTGTGCGAATGTTGTTTTTCAAATAATCGTTCACGGACAAGGCAACTTCGCTCATTTCGACAACTCCCATCGGGCTTTCTGACTTAGATCGTCATCATAGTCACGCTTTCTGCCTTCCCTCGCTAAAATAAGCCCCATGTCATTCAACCCTGAACAAGCCCTCCAACTCGCACGCGAGACTTTGGACATTGAAGCGGCTGCCCTGGTGGGCCTCAAATCTCGCTTGGACGCTCGTTTCACACAAGCCGTTCAAATGATGCTCAACGTCAAAGGCCGCGTGGTTGTCACCGGCATGGGCAAGAGCGGACACATCGGCTCCAAAATTGCCGCCACCTTGGCGTCGACAGGCACCCCCGCCATGTTTGTGCATCCAGGGGAAGCCAGCCACGGCGATCTGGGCATGATCAAAGCGGTTGATGTGGTCCTGGCCATCTCCAACAGTGGCGAGAGCGATGAATTGGTGTCCATCTTGCCCGTGCTCAAGCGTCAGGGTGTGCCCCTCATCGCCATGACAGGCGGCATGAGTTCTGCGTTGGCCAAGCATGCCGATGTGGTGCTCGACAGCAGCGTTGAAAAAGAAGCATGCCCCCTGAACTTGGCACCGACAGCCAGCACCACGGCGCAACTGGCCTTGGGTGATGCATTGGCCGTTGCGCTGTTGGATGCACGCGGCTTCAAAGCCGAAGATTTTGCGCGCTCGCACCCGGGCGGTTCCTTGGGCCGTCGTTTGCTTACCCATGTCAGCGATGTGATGCGCAAAGGCGATCAAGTGCCCCACGTGTCTGCCAACGCCAGCTTCTCTGAACTGATGCGCGAGATGAGCCACAAAGGCTTGGGCGCCTCGGCCATCGTGGATGAACAGCGCCACATTCTGGGCATCTTCACCGACGGCGATCTGCGCCGACTGATTGAGAAAGGCGTGGACCTGCGCGCCTTGTTGGCCAAAGATGTGATGCACGCCAATCCACGCACCGTCAACGAAGATGCCTTGGCAGTTGAAGCCGCCGAGCTCATGGAGCAATTCAAAATTACCAGCGTGCTGGTGGTCAATGCGCAAGGCCTCTTGAGTGGCGCACTGAACAGCAATGACTTGATGCGCGCCAAAGTGATTTAAGCCATGCGACCCATTGAACCCGCCTTGAATTTTCCACCCGAGTTGTTGCTCCAAGCGCAAGGTGTGAAAGTGGCGTTCTTGGATGTTGATGGGGTGCTCACGGATGGTGGTTTGTACTTTTCTGAACAGGGCGAAACCCTCAAGCGTTTCAGCACCTTGGATGGTCACGGCTTGAAACTCTTGAAGCATGCAGGCATCACGCCCGTCATCATCACTGGCCGTGACTCGGCACCTCTGCGCGTGCGACTCAAAGCCTTAGGCATAGAGCATGCACGTTTTGGCACAGAAGACAAGTTACCCGCGGCAGAAGACTATTTAAAAAGCTTAGGGCTGGGTTGGCATCAAGCCGCGGCCATGGGCGATGACTGGCCCGATTTGCCTGTGATGCAACGCGCAGCTTTTGCATGCGCGCCGCGCAATGCCCATGCGCAAGCATTGGCACTGGCACATTACGTGACTGCGCGCCAGGGCGGCGACGGCGCTGCGCGTGAGCTCTGCGATTTGTTGGTGGTGGCCAGCGGCCACTACGGCCAACTGTTGGCCCGTGTTGGTTCTTCTTCCGCTGCATGATGAATGGCATTCGGCGCCTGCTAGACCGTTTGGCACTCTACCTGCCAGCTGTGTTGATGGCGCTTTTTGCGTTGGGCAGTTGGTGGCTGGTGCGCAGCCTGCCCAGTTTGTTGGCAGAGCCTAAGGCCAAGCAAGTTCGACACGAGCCGGACTACTTTCTCTCAGGATTTTCCGTGAAATCCTTCGACAGCACCGGCCGCCTCACGCGCGAACTCAGTGGCGATCGTGCACAGCATTTCCCTGACATCGACACGCTCGATATCAGTCAAGTGCAAATGCGTGGACAAAATCAAGAAGGCAAACGCGTCATAGCGCGCTCCGATCGCGCCATTGCAAAAGGCGATGGCTCGCTGGTCACGTTCATCGGCAATGTTCAATTCACACAACCAGCCAGCATGAAGGCTGACAAACCTCAAGCCGCTATCGAATTGCGCAGTCAAGAAATTCAGGCCTTTGTCAAAGAAGAGCGTTTGGTCAGCCACGTGCCTGTTGAAATTCGCCGAGGTCAAGATGTGTTCACTGCTGAGCGCATGGCGATGAACAGCAAAACAGGTGAATACGAGTTGAGCGGCAAAGTTCGCGGCGTGGTCAATCCTGCAAAGCGTTAAACCTTCGCGCCACAACACCTTCGAAAGTTTTTATGCGTCCCTTGGTTTTCATCACCGGTGCCTCCAGTGGCATTGGTCAAGCACTGGCCTTGAAATTTCACCAAGCTGGTTGGCGTTTGGCGCTGGCAGCGCGCAGACAAACAGAGATGCAAACGTGGCTGGCCGCGCAAGGCATTGGCAGCGATGATGCACAGTGTTACAGCGCCGACGTCAGTGAGGCCAACAGCATCATCGCAGCAGCGCAGGCCTGCATGGCCGCGCAAGGTGTGCCCCATGTGGTGATTGCCAACGCAGGCATCAGCATCGGCATGGACACCAGCGTGCGCAACGACTTGGACGTGTTTGACCAAGTGATGAGCACCAATGTGATCGGCATGGCGGCCACCTTTCATCCCTTCATTGAAGCCATGAAGTCGCGCGACATCACGTCGATGCGCAATGGCCATGTGGGCACCTTGGTCGGCATTGCCAGTGTGGCGGGCATTCGCGGTCTGCCTGGGCACGCAGCTTACTGCGCCAGCAAAGCGGCCACCATCAGTTATTGCGAAAGCTTGCGCGGTGAACTCAATCCGCAGGGCTTCAAAGTGGTGACCTTGGCACCGGGTTACATCAAGACGCCTTTGACGCAAAAGAACAAATTTCCGATGCCCTTTTTAATGACGGCTGATGCGTTTGCAGACCAAGCCTTGAAGGCCATTGAGCGGGGCACCAGCTTTCAGGTGATCCCCTGGCAGATGGCATGGGTGACACGCTTGCTGCGCATCTTGCCCGATGCTTTACTCGACAGGGCCTTTAAGAACCAACCCCGTAAACACCGCGCCCCATGAAAAAAGCCCTGCAATGCAGGGCTTCTTTTTTGACTGACACCCTAGAGTGCCAGTGAGGTGGGAAAGCGATTAATAACCGCCGCCGTAGCCACCGCCGCCGCCTTCGCGACGACCGCCACCACCGTTACCGCCGCCACGTGGGCCAGAGCCGTAAGGGCTGCGGAAACCGGACTCGCCGCCGCCTTCGCGACGACCGCCACCACCACCGCCGTAGCCGCCACCGCCGCCGCCGTAACCGCCGCCGCCTTCACGACGACCGCCGCCACCGAAGCCACCGCCACCGGAACGGGGAGGACGCTCTTCCATGGGACGTGCTTCGTTCACAACAACACTGCGACCGCCCAAAGGCTGGCCGTTCATGCCGTTGATGGCAGATTGAGCTTCTTCATCAGTGCCCATTTCCACAAAGCCAAAGCCTTTGGAGCGACCTGTGTCGCGTTCCATCATGACTTTAGCGCTGGTCACGGAACCGAACTGGCCGAAAGCCTGCTCTAAATCACCGTCACGAACCGAGTACGGCAGGTTGCCGACGTATAGTTTTTTGCCCATTGAAAGGGACTCCTCTAAACACAGAAACAAAAGCGATGGAGCCCCAAAAACGCATCAACAAACCTAAAAAACTCTGGAAGGAAGCGAAACTGACACCTGTACACCGCGAACTAAACACACGCTCTTGGAACGTGTGTTAAGCCATTATGGGCCATAAAACAAAGGGTTTGGCAAGTTAATTCTTTGAAAGCCCTTTAAATACTTGATATTCGACGTGTTTTTGTCTCTTTACCAACTGACTTCGCGGTCTGGCGTTGCGCTGATTTTGTGAACTGTCAGATCCGCGCCTTCGTACTCTTCTTCGGGGCTCATCTTCAAACCCACGGTCAACTTCAACGCGCCGTAGACCACGATGCCGCCCAACAAGGCCCATGCGATGCCCATGAAGGTGCCAATGAGTTGGGCTGTGAAAGACACACCACCCAAGCCACCGAAGGATTGCAAGCCAAAGATGCCAGCTGCAATACCGCCCCAGGCACCACACAAACCGTGCAGAGGCCAAACACCCAACACGTCATCGACCTGCCACTTGTTTTGGGTCAAGGTGAACATCACCACAAACAAAGCGCCTGCAACGGCACCCACAGCCAAGGCGCCAAAGGGATGCATCAAATCAGAACCTGCGCACACGGCCACCAAACCTGCCAAGGGACCGTTGTGCACAAAGCCGGGGTCGTTCTTGCCCAAGAGCAAAGCGGTCAAGGTGCCGCCCACCATGGCCATCAAAGAGTTCACGGCCACCAAGCCAGAAATCTTGTCGAGCGTTTGGGCGCTCATCACGTTAAAGCCGAACCAACCCACAATCAAAATCCATGCGCCTAAGGCCAAAAAAGGAATGTTGGAGGGTGGGTGTGCAGACACAGCGCCATCTTTGCGATAACGGTTGTAACGTGCGCCCAACAAAATAACGGCTGGCAATGCGATCCAGCCACCCATTGCGTGGACCACCACCGAACCCGCAAAATCGTGGAACTCTTCGCCAGTGGTGGCTTTGATCCAGGCCTGCACGCCAAAGTGCTGGTTCCAGGCAATGCCCTCAAAGAAGGGGTACACAAAGCCCACAATACACGCGGTGGCGATCAGCTGAGGCCAAAACTTGGCGCGTTCGGCAATACCGCCAGAGACGATGGCTGGAATGGCCGCGGCAAAGGTGAGCAAAAAGAAAAACTTCACCAAGTCGTAACCATTTTTGGCAGCCAAGGTTTCGGCGCCGACAAAAAATCCTGTGCCATAGGCCACGCTATAGCCCACCACAAAATAAACCACTGTGGACACGGAAAAGTCCACCAAGATTTTGACCAAGGCATTGACTTGGTTTTTCTTGCGAACCGTCCCCAACTCCAAGAAGGCGAAACCCGCGTGCATGGCCAAAACCATGATGCCGCCCAACAAAATAAAGAGCGCATCCGCGCCCTGTTTTAGTGCTTCCATGTCTATCTCTGCTTATTTTTGAATTAATTTGGTGCGCAAAATCCATCATTGGGCGTTGCGCACCAAAAACAAGCAAAAAACACGCCAAATCTTCAAATCATGGCCGGCTATGATTGCAGACATGGAAGCATTTCTCGTCTCAACAGGTATTGTGGCTCTCGCCGAAATGGGAGACAAAACCCAGCTGCTGTCTTTGGTGTTGGCCGCACGTTTTCGCAAACCTTGGCCCATCGTTTGGGGCATCTTGGTGGCCACGCTGGTCAATCACGGCTTGGCAGGTGCAGTGGGCAGCTGGGTCACTACCCAACTCGGCCCCGAAGCTTTGCGATGGGTCTTGGGCGGCTCTTTCCTCGCCATGGCGGTTTGGATTTTGATCCCCGACAAATTGGACGATGAAGACGAGCAAGCCAACCCACGCTGGGGCATCTTTGCCACCACCGTGGTCGCCTTCTTCTTGGCCGAAATGGGGGATAAGACGCAAATTGCCACGGTGATGTTGGCCGCACAATTTCAAAGCTGGTTTTGGGTGGTGGCGGGTACCACCTTGGGCATGATGCTGGCCAACGCCCCTGTCGTTTGGCTGGGCGACGCCATCACGCGCAAAATTTCACTGACCTGGGTGCACCGAATTTCTGCCGTCATTTTTGCCATCTTGGGACTCTTGGCTTTGTGGGGTGGCCCCCAAGATGAAGCACCCAAGGCACCCCTTGAAGACAAACCCTTGACAGCTGCGACGACTTGAGTGACTTTTTAATTGCAGAGCCTTTATACTGTGCCTGCGCCGATTTGCTCCAGCTTGCGGGCGCGCAAACCTCTGGGTTTGTAAATTCAGCTAAAGAGAGAACCTGGTCTACCGGTTTTGCTTTTGAAGCTGAACCGGTTTTTTTTCGGGTTCAATTTGGGCTCATTTCAGCTTGATGGATTCATGCCTTTGATCGCTACGCCACAGTCGATGTTTTTTGAAGCACCGCTTGCCTTGCAAAGTGGTGCGTCCATTCGCGCCTTTCACCTGGCCTATGAAACCTACGGCACCCTGAATGCCGACAAGTCCAACGCCGTGCTGATTTGCCATGCCTTGAACGCATCGCACCATGTGGCGGGTGTTTATGAAGGTCAAGACAAAAGCGAGGGCTGGTGGGACAACATGATTGGTCCTGGCAAAGCCGTCGACACCAACCGCTTCTTCGTCATTGGTGTCAACAACTTGGGCTCTTGCTTTGGCTCCACGGGCCCCATGCATGCCAACCCTGACACGGGTGAAGTCTATGGCGCTGATTTTCCAGTGGTCACCGTTGAAGACTGGGTCGATGCACAAGCGCGCTTGCTAGATGCCTTGGGCATTCAAACCCTGGCCGCTGTCATGGGCGGCAGCTTGGGCGGCATGCAAGCCTTGTCTTGGACTTTGCGCTACCCAGACCGCGTGGCGCATGCGGTGGTGGTAGCCAGCGCACCCAACCTCACGGCGGAGAACATCGCCTTCAACGAAGTGGCGCGCCGCGCCATCGTCACCGATCCTGATTTTCATGGGGGCCATTTTTACAAGCATGGCGTGGTGCCCCAGCGCGGCTTGCGCATCGCACGCATGATTGGGCACATCACCTACCTCAGTGATGACGTCATGAATGAAAAATTTGGCCGCGAACTGCGTGATGCGGTTACACACAATGCAACGGGCTATCGTTACTCAACTCAGGAAGTTGAATTTCAAATTGAAAGTTACTTGCGCTATCAAGGCGACAAATTCAGCGAATACTTTGATGCCAACACGTATCTCTTGATCACAAGGGCTTTGGATTATTTTGATCCTGCACGCACGTTGGGCGGCGACCTGACTGCGGCACTGTCGCATGCTACGTGCAAATTTTTGCTGGTCAGTTTCACCACCGACTGGCGCTTTTCACCTGCGCGCAGTCGCGAAATGGTTCGTGCGTTGCTCGACAACAAACGTGATGTCAGCTATGCAGAAATCGATGCGCCACATGGGCACGACGCCTTTTTGCTCAACGACGCACGCTACATGAATGTGGTGAGCTCGTATTTCGACAACATTGCCAAGACCTTGCCAGCGGGAGGTGCCGCATGAGTGAGCATGTCAACTTGCAGGCCATCGCCCGCTTGGTCCCTCAAGGTGCGCGCGTCTTGGACTTGGGCTGTGGTGATGGCGCACTCTTAGATTACTTGCAAAAGAACAGAGGCTGCACAGGCTACGGCGTTGAGTTGGATGACGCCAACATTCAAGCTTGCGTGAAACGCGGCGTGAATGTCATTCAACTTAACTTGGATGAAGGTCTCACCATGTTTGCAGACCAGTCCTTTGATGTGGTCTTGCAAATTGACACGCTTCAGCACTTGCGCAATGCCGAAGTGATGTTGCGCGAAACGGTGCGCGTCGGTCGCACGGGAATTTTGGCCTTTCCAAATTTTGCACATTGGCCCAATCGCTTGAGCATCCTCACAGGACGCATGCCTGTCACCAAACGCTTGCCTTATCAGTGGTACGACACCCCCAACATTCGGGTCGGCACTTACGCAGATTTTGCGCAACTGGCCACACAAAATCATTTGAAAATCATCGACAGCTTTGGCTTGCAAGAAGGCCAAGAAGTCAGAGGCTGGCCTAACCTGATGGCAGGCACAGCGGTTTTCAAGCTACAACGTTAACGCTGTTTCATCAGCCACTCAAAGGACTTCCATGACGCTTCCATCCACCATGAAATTTGTTGACCATGGCACTGGCGGGGGGCCAGAAGTTTTGCGCCCCAGCACCTGCGCGCTGCCGACGCCACAAGCAGGCGAGGTCTTGGTCAAGGTGGCGTTTGCCGGCGTCAATCGACCCGACTGTTTGCAACGCAGTGGCAAATACCCACCACCGCCCGGTGCATCGCCCATCGTGGGCTTGGAAGTTTCTGGCGAAGTGGTGGGCTTTGGTGAAGGTGCCACGCGTTGGAAGTTGGGCGACAAAATTTGCGCGCTGACCAATGGGGGGGCCTACGCCGAATACGTCACGGTGCCAGAAGGGCAAGCACTGCCCATCCCCACGGGCTATTCCATGCTGCAAGCAGCTGCCTTGCCAGAAAACTACTTCACCGTGTGGACCAATGTGTTTCAGCGTGGCAAGTTAAAAGCAGGTGAAAGCATTTTGATTCACGGCGGCTCTTCTGGCATTGGTCTGACAGCCATTCAGTTGGCGCATGCCTTTGGCGCCAAAGTTTTTTGCACAGTCGGCAATGCAGACAAAGTAGCGGCTTGCGAGAAAGTCGGCGCAGACGTGGCCATTGATTACAAAACACAAGACTATGTTGAAGAAGTCTTGAAGCTCACAGATCAAAAAGGTGTCAACGCCATTTTGGACATGGTGGGCGGCAGTTACATGCAGCGCAATTTGAGAGCACTGGCCATTGAAGGCCGCTTGTTGCAAATTGCGTTTTTGCAACCTTCCAAAGTCGAAGTCGATTGGGTTTCTTTGATGGCCAAGCGGCTAACCTTCACGGGCTCCACATTGCGGCCACGCAGTGCCGCCGACAAAGCGCAAATTGCCAACGAACTTCATGCGCAGGTTTGGCCTTTATTGGCCGCAGGCACGGTAGCCCCCGTGATTTACAAAGTGTTTGATTTGAACGAAGCTGCACAAGCCCATGCGCTGATGGAATCGTCGCAGCACATTGGCAAGATCATGCTGACCGTCGCAGGAGAATAATTCATGAGCAATACACTCAGCATAGGCGTCATTGGCTTGGGTGCCATGGGCATGGGCATGGCGCAATCTTTGCGACGTGCCGGCCATGTGGTCAATGTGTTTGATGTGCGCGCCGAAGTGGCGCAAAAGTTTGCCGCCGAAGGCGGCGTGGCATGCGCCAGTTTGGCAGACATCGCCAAAGCGTCTGACGTGTTGGTGTCGGTGGTGGTCAATGCCGCACAAACTGAGTCGGTGTTGATGGGCGACGGTACTGCGCAATCTGGTTGCATCCATCACCTCAAACCTGGCAGTGTGTTTGTGATGTGCTCCACGGTCGATCCCGCATTTTCTGTCGGCCTTGAAAAAACACTCAATGCCAAAGGCTTGCTGTACATCGATGCGCCCATTTCAGGTGGTGCAGCCAAAGCGGCTTCCGGTCAGATGACGATGATGACCGCCGGCTCGCCCGAAGCGTATGCCAAAGCCGAGCCTTTCTTGAATGCCATGGCGGCCAAGGTTTACAAACTGGGTGACAGTGCTGGCGCGGGCAGCAAAGTGAAAATCATCAACCAGCTTTTAGCAGGCGTGCACATTGCTGCGGCCGCAGAAGCCATGGCGCTGGGTTTGCGTGAAGGCGTTGATCCCAATGCGCTTTATGAAGTGATCACGCACAGCGCTGGCAACAGTTGGATGTTTGAGAACCGCATGGCCCATGTGCTTGCAGCTGACTACACACCTCTTTCTGCAGTCGATATTTTTGTGAAAGATTTGGGCTTGGTTTTGGACATGGCACGCGCCAGCAAATTTCCGTTACCGCTTTCCAGCACCGCGCATCAAATGTTCATGCAAGCCAGCACAGCAGGCTTTGCCAAAGAAGATGACAGTGCTGTGATCAAAATTTTCCCAGGCATTGAATTGCCCAAAGCAAAGTAAAACCCAAACCTGAAAGCATTCAACATGAAATTGGGTTGCATTGCAGACGACTTCACCGGCGCTACCGATTTGGCCAATAACTTGGTTCGATCAGGCATGCGCGTCATGCAAACTTTTGGTGTGCCCACAGCGCCGCTGTCATCGGACGTTGATGCCGTGGTGGTTGCTTTGAAATCTCGCACCATTTCTGCACAGGACGCCATTGCACAGTCTTTGGATGCCTTGAAATGGTTACAAGCACAAGGCGCCGAACAAATCTATTTCAAATACTGCTCGACATTTGACAGCACGCCAGAAGGCAACATTGGCCCCGTCACAGAAGCTTTGATGGACGCGCTCAACTGCAAGTTCACCATCGCCACACCCGCTTTCCCCGACAACGGTCGCACGGTGTTCAAGGGCTATTTGTTTGCTGGCGCGGTGCTGCTGAATGAAAGCGGCATGCAAAACCATCCACTCACGCCCATGACCGATGCCAACTTGGTGCGCGTGATGCAAGCGCAAACTAAACGCAAGGTGGGCTTGATCGATCACACCGTGCTGGCCAAGGGCACACAGGCCATCGCCGACAAAATCAAACAACTTGAAGCCGATGGTGTGGGTGTCGCTATTGTGGACGCCACCAGCAACGAGGATTTGAAAACCTTGGGCCCTGCGCTCAAAGGCATGCACTTGGTGACAGCCGGCTCCGGCGTGGCCATTGGTCTACCTGGCAACTGGGGCTTGCAATCTTCTGCGCAAGCCGCCGCATTGCCGGCACCCACCGGCTACCAAGCCATTGTGTCGGGCAGCTGTTCATTGGCCACACAAGCGCAAGTGGCGAACTACATTTCAACAGGCCTGCCCAGTTGGCAATTCAAGCCTTTGAATTGGTCAGCGCATGATGTGCCTGCACAAATCAAAGCGGATGTAGACGCTGCTTTGGCATGGGCTAAGCCTTTGTTGGCGCAAGGTCCTGTGCTGGTGTATGCCACCACCGATGCCGACACCTTGCAACAAGTCCAAGCCCAATTTGGACGCGAGCAAGCTGGCGAATGGATGGAGTCGGCCTTGGCGCAAGTTTGCCTCGGCCTTCAAGCAATGGGGGTCAAGCAATGGGTGATTGCCGGGGGCGAAACCTCTGGCGCCTGTGTGCAAGCTTTGAACATCACGCAAATGCAAATCGGCCCGCAAATTGATCCGGGCGTGCCATGGTGCTTTGCGCCGCAACACACTGCGGGTCACCTCACTTTAAAGTCTGGCAACTTTGGCACACCCGACTTTTTCACAAAGGCCCTGAAGGTGTTGGTGGAGACCGCCGCATGACAGCCGTTTTGAACATGAGCGAAGCCAAGGCGCGAGAAGAAATTTGCCGTGTGGGTGAGAGCCTATTTCAACGCGGCTATGTGCATGCCACCGCTGGCAACATCAGCGTGCGCTTGGACCACGGTTTTTTAATCACCCCCACAGATGCCTGCTTGGGATTTTTAGATCCAGCAGATCTGGCCTTGCTGGATCACGATGGTCATCAATTGAGCGGCAACCGCGCCAGCAAAACCATTGCCTTGCACCGCAAAATTTACGAAGCCTCCGATCACGCGCCCGGCAGCTGGCCAGCCCACTGCGTCATTCACACCCACAGCACCCACTGCGTGGGTTTGAGTTTGCGCGCCAAAGGGCCTGAGCTGTTGCCACCCATCACGCCTTACTTTGTGATGAAGGTCGGCCACGTGCCCTTGATTCCGTATTTCCGTCCGGGTGATGTGCTGGCGGCTGATGCGGTGGCCGATGCCATTCTTCACTATGCCAAAGTCGACACACCCATTCGCGCCGTCATGTTGTCGCGTTTGGGGCCCAATGTATGGCACCAAGATTTAACGCAGGCCATGGCCACCCTTGAAGAGTTAGAAGAAACCGCGAAACTGGTTCAAAACCTGGCACCTCATCTGCCCGAAAATTTATCGGATGCACAGATTGAAGAATTGCGTCAGAATTTTGGAGCCGCTTGGTGATCTTGCACTGAGCACCCACACAACACAAACAGTGCACATCGCACCTGCGATTTACTTGAAAGCTTCTCATGCCTCAATTTGCCGCCAACCTGTCCATGATGTACCCCGACATGGATTTTCTGGACCGTTTCGAAGCAGCGGCCAAGGATGGTTTCAAAGCGGTTGAGTATTTGTTCCCCTACGCGTATGCCGCCGAAGAACTGGCCGCACGCCTCAAAGGGAATGGCCTGCAACAAGTCTTGTTCAACATGCCGCCCGGTGGCATCGATGACGCCAGCACCTTGAGTGCCTGGGACAGAGGCGATCGCGGCACAGCATGCAGTCCCGGTCGCGAAGCTGAGTACCAAGCCGGCGTGCACCGTGCCATGCGTTATGCAGAGGTGTTGGGTTGCCCCCGCATTCACTCCATGGCCGGCGTGTTGCCAGCGGGCGTCTCGCGTGAGCAAGCGCAAAAAACCTTGGTGGCCAATTTGAAGTGGGCCTGCCAGCAGGCCAAAACAGCTGGCTTGGACGTTTTGCTGGAACCCATCAACCCCCGCGGCATTCCCGGATTTTTTGTCAATCGCCAAGACCATGCCCACGAGATCTTGGCCGAGGTGAACGAGCCCAATCTGAAAGTGCAGATGGATTTGTTCCACTGCCAAATTGTGGAAGGCGACGTCACCACCAAAATTGAGCGCTATTTGCCCACAGGCAAGGTCGGTCACTTTCAAATTGCCGATGTGCCTTTGCGCCATGAACCTGGCACCGGTGAATTGAACTGGCCCTATCTGTTTGACCTGATTGACCGTCTGTCGGCAGAATGGGATTGGCAAGGTTGGGTGGGTTGCGAGTATGTGCCCGCAGACATTACCCAGGGTGGCACCTCACGCGGTTTGTCGTGGTTGAAATCTGTTTGAATTTTTGGAGACCCTCATGAACGCACCTCTTCACAAAGAAATGCCCGCTGGTTTGCTCAATGCAGAAACCGCTTTGCGCGACGTCACACAGGCTTGGGATTCCAAGATTTTGAAAGAACTCACGCAGTACATTGAAATTCCTGCCAAGTCGCCTTCCTTTGATGCCAACTGGGAAGCCAATGGCTATCTCGACACGGTGCTGCGTCAAACAGCTTCATGGATTGAAGCGCAAAAGGTGGCGGGTCTCACCTTGGAGATCATTCGCTTGCCAGGCCGCACGCCGGTTTTGTACTTCGACATTCCCGCCACACGCGCGCAATCGGAAGGCTCTGGCCAAACCGTGTTGATGTACGGCCACTTGGACAAGCAGCCCGAGTTCAGCGGTTGGCGCAACGACCTGGGTCCGTGGACACCCAAATACGAAGAAGGCAAGTTGTATGGCCGCGGCGGCGCCGACGATGGCTACGCTGCTTACGCCAGCATTGCCGCCGTCCAGGCGCTCAAAAATCAAAACACACCCCATCCACGCATCGTGGGTTTGATTGAAACCTGCGAAGAGTCTGGCTCTTACGATTTGTTACCCTACATCGACAGCTTGCGTCCCCGTTTGGGCGATGTGGGGCTGGTCATTTGCTTGGACAGTGGCGCAGGCAACTATGACCAGTTGTGGCTCACCACCAGCCTGCGGGGCATGGCCAGTGGCACCTTGAAGGTTGAAATTCTGACCGAAGGCATTCACTCGGGCGATGCATCAGGCTTGGTGCCTTCCAGTTTCCGCATCATGCGCCAAGTGCTTGACCGCCTGGAAGACAGCAAGTCAGGTCGTTTACTGCCCGCCAGCTTTCACTGCGAAGTGCCAGCCGACCGCTTGGCACAAGCCAAAGCCACGGCCAGCATCTTGGGCGAAGAGGTTTACAAACGTTTTCCATGGGCGCATTACGACTGCGGTGGTTCCACCACCTTTGCACTGCCCACCACCACCGATCCGCTGCAAGCTTTGCTCAATCGCACATGGACACCCACCTTGAGCGTAACCGGTGCGGAAGGTTTCCCTACTTTGGAGAATGCAGGCAACGTGCTGCGTCCCTACACCGCATTCAAGCTCAGCTTGCGTTTGCCACCGCTGGTCGATGCGGCCTCTGCCGTGGCAGAAATGAAAACCTTGCTGGAAGACAACGCCCCCTACCAAGCCCGCGTCACGTTTGAATCCAATGGCGGCGCCACGGGTTGGAACGCTCCCAGCAGCACACCTTGGTTTGAAAAGGCCCTGCAAACCGCCAGCCAATCGCACTTTGGTGCGTCGGTGGGTTACATCGGCCAAGGCGGCACCATCCCCTTGATGAACATGCTCAGCCAAGGTTTCCCCACAGCGCAAATGATGGTGTGTGGCGTACTGGGCCCCAAGAGCAATGCCCATGGCCCCAACGAGTTCTTGCATGTGCCCTATGCTAAAAAACTCACAGCCTCCGTGGCCGAGGTGATGGCGTCATTGCCTTAAGTCAGGTGCTTTGTTTGCGAACCCAAACCATCCATGCCAGGGACAAGGCAATCAAGGCCACGGGGATCAGTGAGCCGTAGTTCAACCACGTCCATCCTTGTGTAGTCACCAAAGCGCCTGAAGCAAACGACGTGACGGCCATGGTGGCAAACACGCAGAAATTGATCGCGGCTTGACCGCGGTCTTTTTCTTCAGGGCGCCATGCCGTCATCGACAAGGTGGTGCTGCCCGTGAACACAAAGTTCCAACCGACGCCCAACAAGAAGAGGGCCACCAAGAACTGATTCAAGTCGGTGCCCGACAATGCCACGGCAATGCAAACAAAATTCAAGAGCACGCCCACGCCCATGATTTGCAAGGTGCCAAATTTCTTGATCAAGTGACCCGTGAAGAAGCCGGGCGCAAACATGCCGATCACATGCCATTCCAGCACCAGCGCAGCGTCACTGAATTGGTAACCGCACACTTGCATGGCCAAGGGTGTGGCGGCCATCAACAAGTTCATCACGCCATAACTCATGGCCGAGGACACCACCGCCACGATGAAGACCGGTTGCTTCATGATCTCGGACAAGGGTCGACCGTCTGAGCTGCCTTTTGCCTTTTCAACCACAGGGGGAAACTTCACAAAGTGCATCAGCACCATGCCCAACACCGCCACCACGGTGAGGGCCACATAGGCCCCCATGAACGGCGTCTCAAACCAGCCCTTGCTTTTGGAGGCCAGATTGGGGCCCACGATGGCGCCAATCAAACCACCGGCCATCACCCACGAGACGGCCTTCTCACGAAAAGAGGGCTCTGCCAACTCAGCCGCAGCAAAACGATACAACTGACCATTGGCACTGTAATAACCGGCGATCAATGTGGCGACTGTGAGCAATGCGAAGTTGTGGGTGTAGGCCGCATAGGCGCACAAGACCGCAGACAACAAGCCCACCAGCAGCCCCAACTGAAACGACACGCGCCGTCCCCACTTGACTTGTGATTTGGCCACCAGCCCAGTGGACAGCGCGCCGCCCACCACGTAACCCATCACAGGCAAGGTGGCCATCCAGCCCACCGGCGCCAGGCTCAAGCCCACCAAGCCATTGATGGCAATGAAGGTCACGTTGTTGGTGAGAAACAGGCCTTGGCACAAAGCCAATAAGAAAAGATTGGGGTTCATACACCCGAGTGTATCTAGGTCAGCAAGCCCAAGGCAGACAAAACGGCGACAGGGGCTGTTTCGGCTCTCAAGACCCGTTGACCCAAACTCACAGGCAAGAAGCCTGCAGCCAAGGCTTGTGCTTCCTCATCAGGGCTGAGGCCGCCTTCGGGGCCACTCAAAAGAATGAGCTCAAGTGCTTGGCCTGCCGCTTGGGTCGGCAAGGCTTGCAGCGCCTCCTGCAAGCTTTTCGTACCATCGGCCAAGGACAAGATCCAACGTGTGCAGTTGGACTGCTGCGCCGACGCAGTGATGGCTTGCGACAAAGTCAGTGGCGTCGCTACTTGCAAGACACGGTTGCGACCACATTGTTCGCTGGCAGCCACAGCAATGGCTTGCCAGTGCGCCAATTTTTTGTCGGCCCGCTCGCCTTTGAGTTTCAAGACACTGCGCTCGGCCGTGATCGGCAAGAGCGTGCTGGCGCCCAATTCCGTGGCTTTTTCAAGCAGCCAGTCCATGCGTTCGTTGGCGGTGATGCCCGACCACAAATGGACACGCACAGCCAACTCGCGCTCTGTGTCGATGCGTTGCGTCACACGAACGCCCACATCACTGCGGCCCATGCGCGTGATGACGGCCACACATTCACCGCCCTCACCGTTGAACAAGGTGATCTCGTCACCGGGCTGCATTCTGCGAACTTGAACGTGCCGCGCAGTGCCTGCGGGCAAGTCCAATTCGTCGCCAGGATGAAGGGCTGCGGGGCAGTGAAAGCGGGGCAGTTGCGACATGGCTTTACATTCGGCCAAACGCAAAGCCAGTGACGCCGTCGGTGCCTTCGACCTCTTCGATCAAACGCAGCAAAGGCTTGAGCTCAATGTAGCGAGACGCTGTGGCGCGAATGTAGGCGATGAAACGCGGTGCATCAGCGAGGTACTTGTCTTTGCCATCGCGCAATGTGAGCCGTGCAAAGATGCCCGCCACTTTGAGGTGCCGCTGCAAGCCCATCCACTCCACCGCGCGGTAGAAGGCGCCAAAGTCTTGGTGCCAATCTTCAAAATCGAGCAAGCCTGCTTTGCGGGCTTTTTCCCAATAGCGAATGGTGACATCGAGCACAAAGTCTTCTTCCCATGTGAGGAAGGCATCGCGCATGAGGCTGGCCACATCGTAGGTGACGGGGCCGTAGACCGCATCTTGAAAATCCAAAACGCCCAAGGCACCATCCTGCCCAGTGGGCATCATCAAATTGCGCGGCATGAAGTCGCGGTGCACAAACACCGAGGGCGCGGCCAAATTGCGCGCCACCAAAGTCTGGAAGGTGCTGTCCAAGGTGCTGCGCATTTTGCCTTCGACTTTCAGGCCGCGGTGCTGTGTCAGGTACCAATCGGGAAACAAGCTCAACTCGCGCTGAAGCAGGGCTTCATCGTAGGGCGGCAACACACCAGGTTTGGAAGACAACTGCCACGCAATCAGGGCATCGACGGCCTGCATGTACAGGCCATGGTTGGCCTGAGGGTTTTGCTTGTCAATGGCGGCCATCATGGTTTGGTCACCCAAGTCGGTGAGCAACATGAAGCCTTGAGGTGCGTCCCACGCCAAAACCTCTGGCGCTTTCAAGCCCGCCGCTTGCATGAGCTTGGCCACTTTAACGAAGGGTTCACAATTTTCTTTGTCGGGCGGGGCGTCCATCACGATCAAACTGGCGCCCTGCTGCTGGTCCACCCGCAAATACCGGCGAAAGCTGGCATCCGCAGAAGCGATGCGCAAGCTTGACGGCAGCACCCCGTGTGTGGCCGCCAAGGATTGAAGCCAAGCCTCACAAGCCAATTGGCGTTGCGGGTCTGCCCAAGGCACTGTAGCGGTAGATGTCTGATCCGAGTTCAAGGTCTCATTCCAAATCAAAAAACGACGGCAAAGGGTGCCGCTTCACATTGTGGAGGCCACAGAGGCGGCACTCATGGATAATCCATTCTACAAACACCCGTCCTTGCAGATAACAGCCCCTTGAAGACCACCCACACATTTCAGAAACAAAAGCTTGCACAAGCCCTGACTTTGTGTGGCGTGTTGCTGTGGCAGCTGCCCAGTGTCGCCCAAGAAAAGGGGCCTGCCGCATCGGCCCCCCCAGCGAAAGCGTCCGCCAGCGTGGTTCTCCAAAGCAGCCTTCGCTTGGAAGAAAAAATCTCCGATTTAGAAAGAAAACAGTCGCCTGTGTTCGTCTCCGGTCAGCGGATCGACGCGCGGCCAGACTTGGACTTGGTGATTGAAGGCGATGCCATCTTGCGAAAGCAAGGCCTGAGCGTTCGCGCGCAACGCATTGAATACGACCAATCGCAAGACACCCTCAAGGCACAGGGCCAAGTGCGGATCATGCGCGAGGGCAATGTGTTTGAAGGCCCTTTACTCCAGCTGCAAGCCGATTCATTTCAAGGCAAATTTCTACAGCCCACCTATTCTTTGCTGAAGGGTGGGGGCCACGGTGATGCGGCAGAGATTGAATTCATCGATGCACAGCGGGCTACGGTGCGCAATGCCACTTACACCACATGTTCGCGTGTGCCAGGCCCCAGCTGGTTGCCAGAGTGGGTTCTCAAGGCCGCCAGCTTGCAGGTGAATGAAGAAGACAACACCGTTCAAGCTAAAGACATGCAACTGCGCTTCAAAGATGTGCCCATCTTGGCGGCGCCGTCGCTGACCTTTCCATTGAACAGTGCCAGACAATCCGGCCTTTTGGCCCCGTTGATTGGCATTGACACCGTGAGTGGCATTGAGGTGTCCTCGCCGTATTACTGGAACATTGCGCCAAACCGCGATGCCACGCTGAGCACCACAGTGATGAGCAAACGCGGTGTGGCACTTGATTCTGAATTCCGTTATTTGGAAACAGACAGTCAAGGACAAGCTCGTTTGAACGTGATGCCCAACGACAGCTTGCGCCAACAATCTCGCTGGGGTTTGTCGGCACAGCACATCGGCGGC
Source organism: Limnohabitans sp. 103DPR2 (assembly GCF_001412575.1). Lineage (NCBI taxonomy): Bacteria > Pseudomonadati > Pseudomonadota > Betaproteobacteria > Burkholderiales > Comamonadaceae > Limnohabitans > Limnohabitans sp. 103DPR2. The sequence goes on from NZ_CP011834.1 coordinate 286,372, forward strand.
ATTGAAACTGGCAACAGTGTGTTGGGCCGCTTGGGTGTCAATGTGAATTTGAACCGCGTTAGCGATGACAACTATTGGCGAGACTTTCCTCGCGCAGGCTTGTCTTTGACGCAACGTTTGTTGCCCGCCTCGGGCAGTCTGTATTGGGGACAAGGCGATTGGACCCTGATGACCCAGGTCTTGAAATTCCAAACCCTGCAAGACATCAGCTCACCCATCACGCCGCCTTACGACCGGTCACCTCAAATGGTGGCCCGCTACAACAAGTGGGACGTTCAGGGCTTTGATGTCGGCTTCACCGCTGACACGACACGTTTTGAAGCCGATTACAGTCAAATTCCAGGTGGCACCAGTGCTATTTTGAGAAATGGCCAGCGCAGTTATGCAGCCGCCCAAATCAGTCACCCTTGGCTCAAACCTTGGGGCTTTGTGATTCCTAAAATTCAACTGCACGGCACGCGCTATCAATTGGACACGCCGTTGGCCACCGGCCAGTCGGAAGTCAACCGTTTGTTGCCCACTTTCAGCCTGGACACGGGTTTGGTTTACGAACGCGATGCCTCCTTCTTTGGCCGAGGACTTCGCCAAACGCTCGAGCCTCGCGCATTTTTTGTCAGAACACCTTACAAAGATCAAAGCCAACTGCCCAGCTACGACAGCGGTGCCACCGACTTCAACCTGACCACGGTCTACTCCGAAAACCCCTACGTGGGTCAAGACCGCATTGCCGACAACAATTTGGTCACCTTGGGTGTGAACAGCCGATTGTTTGACAACAACACAGGCGCTGAATTGGCAAGGTTTGGTGTGGCACAACGCTATCGTTTTTCGGACCAATTGGTTCGACTGCCGGGTGAGTTGCCTGTGTCTTCTGGCTTCAGTGATATTTTGTTAGGGGCAGGTGTGCGTTGGGACAATCGGTGGACCTTCGACTCCACTTTGCAATTCGACGCCCAAACCCATCGCACCACACGCACCACACTCACAACGCGCTTCAACCCCAGCCCTTACCGCGTGTTCAACACCGCCTACCGTCTCACCCGCGATCAAAGCGAGCAAATTGACTTAGGCTGGCAATGGCCCTTGCGTGACTTTGCTTGGGGCACTGACGAAGCGCCAGCAGCAGGCCAAGCATTAGCGCCAGGACAAGGCTTAGGCGCCGACCGTTGGTACAGTGTAGGGCGCATGAACTTCAGCCTGAAAGACCGCAAAATGGTCGACACCCTGCTGGGCTTTGAGTACGACGCTGGCTGTTGGTTGGGCCGCGTGGTTTATGAGCGCTTGCAAAGTACCACCAGCACCTCACGCAGCCGAATTTTGTTCCAGCTTGAATTTGTGGGTTTGGCGCGCGTCGGTTCAAGCCCACTGAAAACATTGCGCGACAATATCCCTCGTTACCAATACCTCCGAGAAGACTTGGCGCCCACCAGCAGATTCACCTCTTATGACTAACTCTTTCTCTTTGAACGCAACCAAGTCGCAAACTGGCTTGCACCTGACCGCGACCCTTCGCCAATTGAAACAAGCACTGCTTGGCGTGGGATGGTGCATGGGCCTCTTGGCCATAGGCGGGCACGCCAATCACGTGCTCGCACAAGGCCCCGTCAAAGTGCGCCCTGCTGATTACATTGTGGCGGTTGTGAACTCTGAACCCATCACCAACAACGAAGTTCAAAATCTCAAACTCCGTTTGGCAAAACAAGTTGTTCCTGGCAGTCCGGTGCCAGACGCCAAAACCCTGACCCAGCAAGCCCTCGATCAATTGATCAACGAGAAAGCCCAATTGCAACAGGCGCGCGACAATGGCATTCGCATCGATGACACCGAAGTGGATCAAGCTGAGGCCACCATCGCACGACAAAACCAAGTGAGCAAAGAAGAGCTCTACAAACGCGTGGCGACCGAGGGTTTGAGTGTCACGGCATTCCGTGAACAGCTTCGCAGTCAACTCATGATCAGCCGTTTGCGCGAACGCGAGGTTGACAACCGCGCTCGCGTCTCAGACACAGATGTCGAGCAATTCATTCAAACACAGCAAGCCGGCAAGCCCTCAACCGGTCTTTCCTATGATTTGAATCTGGGCATGATCTTGGTGGCGGTTCCAGAAACCGCTTCCGACAAAGAAGTCGCTGAACTACAAGCCAAGGCCTTGCAAATTTCAAAGCGTGCCAAAGCGGGTGAAAACTTTGCAACGCTGGCAAGCACTTTCTCTCAGGCGAGCGACAAAGGTGCCAACGGCGGCGAAATGGGTTTGCGCCCGGCCGATCGTTATCCCACCTTGTTTGTCGACAGCACACGGAGTTTGACCAAAGGCGACATCTCGGAGCCCGTTCGCTCTGGCGCTGGCTTTCACATCTTGAAAGTGCTTGATAAAAAACAAACCGAACTCAGCAACACCACCATTGTTCAGACACGCGCGCGTCATATATTGCTGCGCGTTTCCAACGAGCTCAATGAAACTGCGGCGCGCAATCGCTTGCTAACTTACAAACAGCGCATCCAAGCAGGTTCTGATTTTGCAGACCTGGCGCGTCAATTCTCACAAGACGGCAGTGCGCAAACCGGAGGCGACTTGGGTTGGGCCAGCCCCGGTCAATTCGTCCCTGAGTTTGAAGAAGTGATGGCGCGCCTGCGCCCCGGACAAGTCAGCGATCCATTGGTTTCACGCTTTGGCGTTCACTTGATTCAAGTGATGGACCGACGTGAAGTTCCGCTGACTTTGCGCGAGCAACGTGAGATGGTTCGCAACCAGTTGCGCGAAAAGAAAATGGAAGAAATGTACACGGCATGGGTGGACGAATTGCGCGGCCGCGCCTACGTTGAATTGCGTGATCCACCGCAATGAAACACATTCCACGCAAGCGATTTGGCCAGCATTTTCTAGCTGACGGCGGCATCATTGATGCCATCGTCGACGCCATTGGCCCGCAAGCTGGCCAACCCATGGTTGAAATTGGCCCTGGCCTGGCAGCACTCACTCAGCCCTTGGTAGAGCGCCTGGGTCATCTCACTGTGATCGAGTTAGATCGCGATCTGGCCTTGCGCCTGCGTCTGCACAAACAACTCACCGTGGTGGAATCGGATGTTTTGAAAGTTGATTTCACCGCATTGGCTGAAGGCCAAAAACTGCGCGTGGTGGGCAACTTGCCCTACAACATTTCCACGCCCATCTTATTTCACTTGCTTGAACATGTTGCCGTCATAGAAGACCAGCACTTCATGCTGCAAAAAGAAGTGATCGATCGCATGGTGGCGCTTCCCGCAACCTCAGATTACGGTCGTTTGTCGGTCATGCTGCAATGGCGATACGCCATGGAAAATGTGTTGTTTGTGCCGCCCGAAAGTTTTGACCCACCGCCACGCGTTGACAGTGCGGTGGTCCGAATGGTGCCACGCGCAACGCCGGCCGCCATCGGGCCCAAACTCTTAGAAAAATTGGTACAGGTTGCCTTCAGTCAACGTCGAAAATTGATGCGTCACACCTTGGGTGCTTGGCTGACTGAAAGAAACTTTTCAGGCACCTTTGATGTCCAACGCAGAGCCGAAGAAGTACCGGTTGAGGAATACCTCAACTTGGCGTTGGCACTGCAGCGTGAAGCGTCGCCATGAGATGAAAAAAACGCTGCAAGCTTGAAAGCCTGCAGCGCTGGAGGTTCAGAAGGCTTGGACGTTACGCCGCGGCCAACCAGTAACCTGCATTGAAGGGGCTGCTCATGCGCAAGGCCAAAGGCGATACGTCGACCAACTTGTCTGTTGGCATTTTCTCGCCTTCTTCGGCCAGCATTTCTACGCCTTCTGCGTCGAGCTCTGGCGTGGGTTCGGGCAATTTTTCGCCGCCTGCCGTCGCAGCGCGAGCGACTGAGAAAGAATAGAAGCAGCGGAATGGCACTTTACGGTCACCCCAGTAATCGGCTGTGTCGCGGAAGATGTCCAACAGCTGTTCGCGTGCTTCTTTGTCAAACTTGGCATTGGCAGGAATTTGCTCCAAGACCACAATGAAACCAGGCTGAGGGCCTGACTTGTGCAGGGGGTCTGTCATGCAGTCGTACAAGGCATCAAAGTTTTTGCCAAAGTGCGTTGGCAAGGTAAATTGCGCTGCAATCAAATCCAAGACGTCTTGCTTGCTTTGGGCCTTGGCCAAGTTGGCATACAAAAAATGCTGGCCTAAACCCTGTGCCGCCTCTTGCAAGTCGTTGACACGAAATGCACGAATCGACTGGACGATGTTCGTCCGCACACCTTTCAAAGGTGTTTCTTGGTCCTGTCGAATTGGCTTGTCCATCACCGTTCTCACTCTCTAATTTTTAAAACCAGCCTTTTGGGCTTTTTATTGACAAACACTGAGTGCCTGCATGCAAACACTCTTAACTTGATTCATTTCGGGCCTTGTTGCACAGCCTTAAGGCGTCATCACGATTTCGCGAAAACTTGTGTAGTGGTCTTGCGTGTAAAAACACTGCTTTGGCAAGCGAGGCTCTTCGCCCCCACACACAATTCGACGTGCACCACGGCTTCTTTCACCAGGGGTTTTGACGGTGTACTCGCGGTAAAAACCGCGTTTTGCTGCAGGCAATTGCTTTTCTCGGTTGCCAAACACCACACCATCCTTTTCGTATCGAAAAGGCCCACCCTGACGGATGAGTTGGTAAGTATCTTGGCCCTCTTTGGGCAAATCCTGTAAAGCGATGGGTGCAGAAATGACTGCATCAGGCATTGATTTGGCTTGCACCAAATTAGTGCAAGAGCCTGCAAAAAACGCCAAACCAACGGCTAAAGCAGCAAAGTTAAGCGTCTTGATACCCATTTACAACCCTCAAAATCCTCGGGTAAACCCGGAAATTCGAAGGCGCTAGTGTGCCGGAAGGTGCAAAAAAATGCAAGTACTTTCCCCAATAAAAGGGATTTCCTTGCATGTCATCGCGGTGTGTTCCAAGCGCATGAAGCGCTTTAATTAACGGCTAGCGTTGGCATCCGCCACTGTGAGAGCCGTCATGTTGACGATGCGGCGCACGGTGGCGCTTGGCGTCAGGATGTGCACGGGTTTGGCGGCGCCCAACAAAACCGGACCCACCGCGATGTTGCCGCCAGCTGCAGTTTTCAGCAGGTTGTAGGAAATGTTGGCAGCATCGATGTTGGGCAAAACAAGCAAATTGGCATCGCCGTGCAAAGTACCGTTGGGCATCTGGATGGCACGTGCGTCGCCGTCCAAAGCGATGTCGCCATGCATTTCGCCATCCACTTCCAGCCATGGCGCATTCTTTTGCAAGAGCGCCAAGGTGTTACGCATCTTCAATGCGCTGGGTTCATTGGAGGTGCCAAAGTTGGAGTGAGACAGCAAGGCCACTTTGGGACGAATGCCAAAACGCTTCATTTCATGCGCCGCCATGACCGTGATCTCGGCCAATTGCTCAGCTGTGGGGTCGTAGTTGACATGGGTGTCAACCAAGAACACTTGGCGATTGGGCAGCAGCAAGCCGTTCATACAAGCAAAGGTGTTGACGCCAGGACGCTTGCCAATCACTTGGTCCACATAAGGCAAGTGGGTGGCATTGGTGCCCCATGTGCCGCAAATGAGACCGTCCACATCGCCTTTGTGCAACAACATGGTGCCAATCAAAGACAGGCGACGGCGCATTTCAATCTTGGCCACTTGAACTGTGATGCCTTTGCGCTCGGTCATGCGGTGGTAGGTTTGCCAAAAGTCGCGGTAACGACTGTCTTGCTCAACGTTGACCACGTCGTAGTCAATACCTTCCCGCAAGCGCAGACCAAACTTCTCAATGCGCTCTGCAATGACGGCAGGACGACCTATAAGGGTGGGCCGCGCAAGTCCTTCGTCCGAGACAATTTGAGAGGCGCGCAAGACGCGTTCTTCTTCACCTTCGCTGTAGGCCACACGTTTTTTCAAACCCCGCTTGGCCGCGGTGTAAATGGGCTTCATGGTGGTGCCCGACGCATACACAAAACTTTGCAGGCGTTCGCGGTAGGCTTCCATGTCAGCAATGGGGCGTGAAGCCACGCCGCTTTCAGCGGCAGCCTGCGCCACAGCAGGCGCAATCTTGATCATCAAGCGAGGATCAAAGGGTTTGGGAATCAGGTACTCGGGGCCAAAGACCAAAGGCTCACCGGCATACGCTGCCGCCACCACTTCACTTTGTTCGGCTTGCGCCAATTCAGCAATGGCGTACACCGCGGCAATTTCCATCTCCTGGGTGATGGTGGTTGCACCGCAGTCGAGGGCACCCCTGAAAATATAGGGGAAGCACAAGACATTGTTGACCTGGTTGGGATAGTCGGTGCGGCCTGTTGCCATGATGGCATCGTCGCGCACGGCTTTGACATCTTCCGGCAAAATTTCTGGATTGGGATTGGCCAAAGCAAAGATCAATGGCTTGGCTGCCATTTTCTTCACCATGTCTTGCTTGAGCACGCCACCGGCGGACAATCCCAAGAACACATCGGCACCCTCAATGGCTTCTGCCAAGGTACGCTGCGCTGTTTTTTGGGCGAATTGAATTTTGTCTTCGTCCATCAGCTCGGTTCGGCCTTCGTACACCAAACCCGCCAGGTCAGTGACCCAAATGTTTTCGCGAGGAATGCCCAGTTTGACCAGCAGACCCAAGCAGGCCAAAGCCGCTGCACCCGCGCCAGAAGTGACCAACTTGACCTTGCTGGGGTCTTTGCCCACCACTTTCAAGCCATTCAAAATGGCTGCACCCACGGTAATGGCCGTGCCGTGCTGATCGTCGTGAAAGACTGGGATCTTCATGCGTTCGCGCAACTTGCGCTCGACGTAGAAACAGTCTGGCGCTTTGATGTCTTCTAAGTTGATGCCGCCAAAAGTTGGCTCGAGTGCGGCAATGATTTCGACCAATTTTTCGGGGTCTTTTTCATTGATCTCAATGTCGAACACATCGATGCCAGAGAATTTTTTGAACAGGACGGCCTTGCCTTCCATGACCGGTTTGCCAGCCAAGGGGCCAATGTCGCCCAAGCCCAAAACAGCCGTGCCATTGGTCACAACGCCGACCAAATTACCGCGGCTGGTGTACTTGAACGCCGCCGCGGGGTCTTTGACAATTTCTTCGCAAGGTGCGGCAACGCCGGGTGAATAGGCCAGCGCCAAATCGTGTTGGTTCACCAACTGCTTGGTGGGGGCAATGGAGATTTTTCCGGGAGTGGGGAATTCGTGATATTCGAGCGCTGCACGGCGCAGTTGAGCGCGTCGTTCTTCCGCATTGGGCAATGGCATGGTTTGACTCCTATGGGGCAGCAAGGGCCCCGTCAACAGGTGAGAGGACTTGAGGTCCTACATGAGCCACATTCTAGACCCCCGAAACTGAGGGACCGATGTGGGAAACCGCACTCAAAGTACGCAGTGTTTTGACTTGTACGCACAAGCCAACTTGAAGCATTGGCTTGGCGCTGATCATGGCCTTGTGTTGCGAGGGCTGTTAAGCACGCATCAGCGCTTCAATCTCATCGGCTTTCACCGGCACACCGCGCGTGATCAATTCACAGCCTTTTGCCGTGACGACCGCATCGTCTTCAATGCGAATGCCAATGTTGTGGAAGCGCTCTGGCACGCCGGGTGCCGGGCGCACATAAATACCCGGCTCGATGGTGAGCACCATGCCATGTCGCAAGATGCGGCTAGGGCGGTCTTTGATCAGCTCGCCGCTCAAAGGATCTTTGCGTTCACTGAAAGTGCCCACTTCTGAAGGCTCGACATAGCTGCCGCAATCGTGCACGTCCATGCCCAGCCAATGGCCCGTTCGGTGCATGTAAAACTGGAAATAGCTGCGATTGGCAATCACATCTTGTGCATTGCCCACTTTGTTGGCATCCAGCAAGCCGACATCCAACATGCCCTGGGCCAGCACCTTCACTGTAGCCTCGTGCGGATCGACAAACCGCGCACCTTCGTGGGTGGCTGCAATGGCGGCCTCTTGTGATGCCAAGACCAAGTCGTACAACTCGCGCTGCGCAGGACTGAACTTGCCGTTGGCTGGAAATGTTCGTGTGATATCACTGGCATAACCGTCGAGTTCACAACCCGCATCGATCAGTACCAAATCGCCATTCAAAATGGGCGCGGCATCGGCGCGGTAGTGCAACACGCACGCATTGGCGCCACCGGCCACGATGGAGCCATAGGCGGGGTATTGCGAGCCATGCTGACGGAATTCGTGCAACAACTCCGCATCCAAATGGTATTCGCGCACGTCTTGTCCTGCGCGCAACATGGCCGCGGAACGTTTCATAGCGCGAATGTGAGCGCCCGCACTGATTTGCGATGCGCGGCGCATGATGTCCAACTCGTGTGCATCTTTGATCAAACGCATTTCGTCCAATATGCCGCACACATCGCGCTGTTGCTCTGGGCACAAAGCGCCGTAACGCACACGTGATCGCACCGCATTCAGACCTGTTTCGATGCGTGCCGACAAGTCTTTGTGCGTGGCAAAGGGGTACCAGACCACCGACTTGTTTTCAAGCAAGCTAGGCAACTTGGCATCCAAGGCTGAAATGGACGTGGCCTCGTTCACACCGAGGCGCGCGGGCGCTGCCTCTGGGCCCAAGCGCACACCATCCCAAATTTCTCGCTCTAAATCTTTGGGTTGGCAAAACAAGCTTGAGTGGCCGTCCGAGGTGATCACCAACCAAGCATGGGGCTCTGTGAAACCAGTCAGATAATAAAAATAGCTGTCATGACGGAACAAGAAATCACTGTCCCGATTGCGTTGACGCTCTGGCGCTGTGGGGATGATGGCGATGCTGTTGGGCGCTTGCGCGGCCATGTGAGCGGCCAGTTGGGCGCGACGTTTGGCGTACAGTTTGGAATCAAAGCTCATGTTGAAAAGACTGAATGAATGTGGGTTAAGTTTAAGGGGGCTCAGGGCTTTGAATTCAATTCCCTCAGGCGCTCAGGGGTACCGACATCGGTCCATGGCCCCGTATAAAGACTGGCACCGACTTGGCCACGGTCCATGGCGGCCCGCAACAGAGGCGCCAAGGGCGCTGCTTTGCCTTGTGGATTGCCCTGCGGCATGCCCGTCCAGAGCGGGTCAAAGAATTCTTTCTTGTACAGGGCAAACGTGCTAAAAGTGAACAGCTGATTGGGTTTGGGCAAATTCAAAGCTTGGCCATCCTCTGACAAGCCAAAGTCGCCGCCAGGGTTGTGGGCAGGATTGGGCACCAACCAAAGGTGGGCCAAGTTGGTGCTTCGTTCAAAAGCTTGCCATTGCTCCATCGAAAAATTAAATTCCGGTGCGTAAATGTCGCCAGCAACGACCCAAAAAATTGCGGCCAAAGAAGGCAAGGCCCTGACAATGCCGCCGGCTGTTTCCAGCGCATAACCAAAGGCCTGTCCTTCATGCGAGTAACGCAGCCGAATGTGCCCCACTTCAGGCAAATTGGGGTTCAGACCATACCTGGACTCAATTTGCGCCCCTAGCCAGGCCGTATTGATCAATTGATCATGAAACCCCGCTTTGGCCATGGCCTCCATGTGCCACTGCATCAAAGGCTTGTCATGCACGGTTAAAAGGGGTTTAGGGGTTTGGTCGGTGAGGGGGCGCATGCGCTCACCCCGGCCAGCAGCCAAGATCATGACCTTTGCCAAGCTTTGGTCGTCGGTGCCCACCCAGTCTTTGGACGAGCTTGGGTCTAAATTGGAATCCAAGGTATTCAAACGCATGCCGCTATGTTGCCACGCTGTAGGGGATGCGCAAGCTCATGGGCGGTAAAATAGAGGGCTAACTTGTCAATTTCATTGTCAATTCCCACTGACTCATTTTTTGGAGCCCCCATGGCAATCACCCAACCCGCAGCTCAACAAATGGCCAATGCCATCCGTGCCCTGGCCATGGACGCTGTTCAACAAGCCAATTCGGGTCACCCCGGCGCGCCCATGGGCATGGCCGACATGGCGGTGGCTTTGTGGGGCGAGCACCTGCAACACAACCCCAAAAACCCCCACTGGCCCAACCGCGATCGCTTCGTGTTGTCCAACGGCCATGGCTCCATGATCCTGTATGCATTGCTGCACCTCACAGGCTATCCTTTGCCCATGACGGAATTGAAAAACTTCCGCCAGTTGCACAGCAAAACCGCCGGTCACCCCGAAGTGGGCATCACCCCTGGCGTTGAAACCACCACCGGTCCTTTGGGTCAAGGCATCACCAATGCCGTCGGCATGGCTTTGGCCGAAAAATTGTTGGCCTCCGAATTCAACCAGCCTGGACACGCCATCGTCGACCACCACACCTATGTGTTCATGGGCGATGGTTGCTTGATGGAAGGCATCAGCCACGAAGCTTGCGCTTTGGCGGGCGCTTGGAAACTCAACAAACTGATTGCGCTGTACGACGACAACGGCATCTCGATTGACGGTCAAGTGGCCCCTTGGTTCATTGACAACACACCGCAACGTTTTGCCGCCTACGGCTGGAACGTGATTGATGCAGTGGACGGCCATGACGCTGCTGCTGTGGCCAAAGCCATTGCCGATGCCAAAAACAGCGCCGACAAGCCCACACTGATCGTTTGCAAAACATCGATCGGCAAAGGCAGCCCCAACCGTGCCAACACCTCCAAGGCGCACGGCGAACCTTTGGGCGCCGAAGAAATCAAACTCACACGCGAAGCTTTGGGCTGGGCACACGAGCCCTTCGTCATCCCCAAAGATGTGTACGCCAACTGGGATGCCAAGCAAAGTGGCGCCGCGCGCGAAGCTGATTGGAACAAAGCGTTTGCTGCTTACAAAGCTGCACACCCCGCATTGGCCAAAGAATTTGTGCGCCGCATGAAAGGCGAGTTGCCCAAGAACTTTGCGCAAACTGCGGTTGATGCGGTCATTGCTGCGCACACCAAAGCCGAAACCGTGGCCAGCCGTAAGGCCAGCCAATTGGCTTTGGAAGCTTTCACGGCTGCCTTGCCAGAAATGTTGGGCGGCTCTGCTGACCTGACGGGCTCCAACCTCACCAACACGTCTTCCACACCCGCCCTGCGCATGAACTTGGCAGGTGATGTGGTGAAGAACGACAAAGGCCTGATTGGCCGCCACATCAACTATGGCGTGCGCGAATTTGGCATGGCCGCCATCATGAACGGCGTGGCTTTGCACGGCGGCTACATCCCTTACGGCGGCACTTTCCTCACGTTCAGCGATTACTCACGCAACGCCATTCGCATGGCTGCCCTCATGAAGCAACGCGTAATCCATGTATTCACGCACGACTCCATTGGCTTGGGAGAAGATGGCCCCACACACCAGTCGATTGAACACGCTGCCAGTTTGCGTTTGATTCCAGGTCTTGATGTGTGGCGTCCTGCCGATACAGCCGAGACCACTGTGGCTTGGGCCGTGGCTTTGGAAAACAAAGACCGTCCTACCGCGCTGTTGTTGTCACGTCAAAACTTGCCTTATGCACCCAAGACGGATTTGGGCGAGATCAGCCGCGGCGCTTATGTGTTGGCCGAGCCTTCACGCGTGGGCATTGCCAAAGCCAAGGCCGTGATCATTGCCACAGGCTCTGAAGTGCAATTGGCTTTGAAAGCCCAAGAGTTGTTGGCCGAGAAGAAAATTGGTGTGCGCGTGGTCTCCATGCCCAGCACCACCACCTTTGATCGTCAAACCAGCAGCTACAAATCTGAAGTCTTGCCAGCCGGCTTGCCACGCGTGGCGGTTGAGATGGGCAGCACCGATGGCTGGTGGAAGTATGGTGTGGCAGCCGTGGTCGGTATCGACACTTATGGCGAGTCTGCACCGGCACCTGTGCTGTTTAAACACTTCGGCTTCACGGCAGAGAACGTGGCCGAGACCGTGCAAGTGGCTTTGCAGAAAAAATAATTTCTGCGTTCAGCGCTTCACTTGAATCAAATTGAAATTTAACTTTAAAGGAAATAGATCATGGCGATCAAAGTAGGTATCAACGGTTTTGGCCGCATCGGCCGCATGGTGTTCCGCGCCGCCGTTCAAAATTTTTCTGACATCGAAGTGGTCGGCATCAACGACTTGCTCGAGCCCGACTATTTGGCTTACATGCTCAAGTACGACAGCGTGCACGGTCGCTTCAAAGGTGACGTGTCTGTGGAAGGCAACAACCTGATCGTTAACGGACGCAAAATCCGTTTAACACAAGAGCGCGATCCTTCTGCACTCAAGTGGAACGAAGTTGGCGCCGACATCGTGATTGAAGCCACTGGTTTGTTCTTGGACAAAGCCTCCGCAGAAAAACACTTGGCCGCTGGCGCTAAGAAAGTGTTGATGTCTGCACCTTCCAAAGACGACACCCCCATGTTCGTGTTTGGCGTGAACGACAAGACCTATGCAGGCCAAGCCATTGTGTCCAACGCTTCTTGCACAACCAACTGCTTGGCACCTGTGGCCAAAGTGTTGAACGACAAGTGGGGCATCAAGCGCGGTTTGATGACCACCGTGCATGCCGCCACAGCCACACAAAAAACAGTGGACGGCCCTAGCAACAAAGACTGGCGCGGCGGCCGCGGCATCTTGGAAAACATCATTCCTTCCAGCACGGGCGCTGCCAAAGCGGTTGGCGTGGTCATTCCCGAGTTGAACAAAAAACTCACCGGCATGTCTTTCCGTGTACCCACATCCGATGTGTCCGTGGTTGACTTGACCGTTGAGTTGAACAAAGACGCCACTTACGCAGAGATCTGCGCTGAGATGAAGGCCCAATCACAAGGCGCTTTGAAAGGTGTGCTCGGTTACACCGAAGACAAAGTGGTGGCCACCGACTTCCGCGGCGAGCCATGCACCAGTGTGTTTGATGCCGACGCAGGTTTGGCACTTGACAGCACCTTCGTAAAAATTGTCAGCTGGTATGACAACGAGTGGGGCTACTCCAACAAGTGCTTGGAAATGGTTCGCGTCATTTCTAAGTAATGCGCGCATGCATCACGCTACGGCGTGAATGCAAAAAAGCCCAACCATTTCTGGCTGGGCTTTTTTTTGCCTTGATGAACGCTCGAAGCTTGGACGCTTCGAGGCCTTCAATTAAGACAGGTGTTTGCCAATCAAACCGGCCAACTCGAACATCGTGATTTGATCTTTGCCAAACACAGGTTTGAGTTTGGCATCGGCATTGATGGCGCGTTTGTTGGTAGGGTCTTGCAGGCCTTGCGCCTTGATGTAGTCCCACAACTTCTTCACCACTTCTGTGCGTGCCACTTTGTCGGTGCCAATCACCGCGGCCAAATCGGCGCTGGGCGTGAGGTTGCCCACTGCAGCTTTGCGCGGTGTTTTAGCAGCAGCCGTTTTCTTAGCAGCTGCTTTTTTGGCAGGCACTTTGGTTTTCGCGGCGGCTTTGCCCGTGGTTTTTCCAGCAGCAGTTTTGGCGCCAGCTGCATACTTCGCAGGTGTCTTGCGCGGCGGGAACTTGCTGGTGCGGGGTTCAAATTCAAACACCACTTTGTCTTCTTCCGCATTCCAAGACAAGAAAGCTTTGAATGCGCGGCGTGTGCGATTGCTCACAAACTTTTCTAACAAGTCTGTTTTACCTGTGCTGAGCAGCTTGGCAATTTGATCACGCTCCACCACTTGCTGCAACACAATTTTGCCGCTCTTGAAATTGCAAGTGGGTGTGGGTTGTCCTTCGGTGGGCACTGCTTTTTCACACACGTAATTGCTGCCATGTTCATGCACAGCACCGCCGCACTTCGGACACGCGCCCAAAGACTCGCTGCCCGTGAAATCAACAATCTCGCCCGTCTCTTCGGCGTTTTTGTCATTACCAAAGTCAAACTCCAACTTCCAATTTTTTTCTTCTTCGTTGTACTTCAATGCAATTTCAGAAGTGAATGGCCAACCCGCTTTGGAGCGGAAACCTTCCAGAGGGCCAATCTTCTTGTCACGCAGGAATTGCTCCACCTCGGCTTGCTCAAAGGTGCGTCCCGCAGGTGTTTTGCCAAACGAAAAACCGCAACCCGCAGCGGCCGTGTCATCGGCCGCTGCATCTTTGCCAACGCACGCATAACGTCGATAGTTCTCTTTCACGATGCCACCACAGTTAGGGCAGGGTGTGCTCAAGGTGGCGTAGTCGCCGGGGATGGTGTCGCGATCGTACTCTTTGGCCTTCTTAACGATGTGCTCGGTCATGTCGGCAATTTGTTGCATGAAGTCTTCGCGACTCAGCTTGCCTTGCTCCATCTGGGAGAGCTTGTATTCCCATTCGCCAGTGAGTTCGGGCTTGGACAATTCTTCCACGCCCAAGCCACGCAACAAGGTCATCAGCTGGAAAGCTTTGGCGGTGGGAATCATTTCGCGGCCGTCGCGCAAAATGTATTTCTCATTGATCAAGCCTTCAATGATGGCCGCACGCGTAGCAGGCGTGCCCAAGCCTTTTTCCTGCATGGCTTCACGCAATTCGTCGTCGTCCACCATCTTGCCGGCGCCTTCCATGGCGCCCAGCAAGGTGGCCTCTGAATAGCGAGCGGGTGGACGTGTTTTGAGGGGCTTGGTTTCAATCGAACCCACTCCCACTTGCTCACCTGGCGCTACAGCCACCAAGTTTTGGCCTTTGTCGCCTTCTTTGGCGTCATCCACTTCATTGGCCGCTTCTTTGCCGTAAATGGCCAACCAGCCTGGTTTGACCAAGACTTTGCCTTCGGTTTTAAAGCTGTGACCTGCGGCGGTGCTGATGCGGGTGGTCACCATGTACTCGGCGCTAGGGAAAAACACCGCCATAAAACGACGTACCACCAAGTCGTACAGCTTTTGTTCCGCGTCAGACAAGCCAGAAGGGGCCTGCAAGGTGGGAATGATCGCAAAGTGATCGCTGACCTTGGCGTTGTCAAAAATTCGCTTAGAAGGCTTGATATAGCCGTTGTTCAGCGCGGTGAGGGCATGGGGCGCCAAATGCTTCATGCCGCTGTCGGCCAACATGTTGAAGGTGTCCTTGGCCACGGGCAAGTAATCTTCAGGCAGTGCGCGGGAATCGGTACGGGGGTAAGTGAGGGCTTTGTGGCGCTCATACAAAGACTGCGCCAGCGACAAAGTGGTTTTGGCAGAGAAGCCAAATTTGCCGTTGGCTTCGCGCTGCAAAGAGGTTAAGTCGAACAGCAGCGGGCTGGCTTGTGTGGTGGGCTTGGCTTCCTCTGTGACCGTGGCTTTGGCACCTTTAACGGCTTGCACAATGGCATCGGCCTCGGCCGCGCTCCACACGCGGTCGGCTTTTTTCTCAGCGTCTTCTGCGTCTTTTTTCCAAGCCGTGTTGAACCACTTGCCTGGATAGGTGCCTGCCACCGCATCAAACTGCGCGTGCACTTCCCAATAGTCACGGCTGATGAATTTGCGAATTTGTTCTTCGCGCTCCACCACCACGGCCAGCGTCGGCGTTTGCACACGGCCCACGGTGGTTAAGAAGAAACCACCATCGCGTGAATTGAAGGCCGTCATGGCACGGGTGCCGTTGATGCCCACCAGCCAATCTGCTTCAGAGCGGCTGCGCGCGGCATCGGCCAAGCCTTGCATTTGCTGATTCGAGCGCAACTTGTCAAAACCATCGCGAATGGCCTGGGGCGTCATGCTCTGCAGCCAGAGGCGCTGCACGGGCTTGCCCAAAGGAATGGTCTGCCCTGCTTTTTGCGTGCCCGCATATTGTTCAATGAGGCGGAAGATCAACTCACCTTCGCGGCCCGCGTCACAGGCGTTGACCAATGCGCCCACATCTTTGCGCTTAGCTTGTTTGACCACCGCATTAAGGCGGGTTTTGGTTTTGTCCACCGGTTTCAAATCGAAGTAGGGCGGAATGACGGGCAAATGGGCAAAGCTCCATTTGCCGCGTTTCACGTCAAATTTCTCGGGCGCCTGAATTTCGACCAAGTGGCCCACCGCGCTGGTCACCACATAGGTTTCACTCTCAAAGTGGTCCTCGTGTTTCTCAAATTTTCCGGCGATCGGCGTCAAAGCACGCACGATGTCTTGAGCCACTGAAGGCTTCTCTGCAATAACCAATGTTTTCATCTCATACAATCCGGTCTCGCGTGCGCGCATGCGCACGTGTACACACACGGGCACGCGCACACGCGCGCCCACATGTTTTCACCATAACAAATTTTTAACGCCGTGGTCAAAAAATCGAACCTGTCGACAAAATCGACTTTAAAGCCCGCTGCCAAGCCAAGCGCTTCTACCAAAGCGCCAACTGCTTCAGGTCGCCGCGTGCAAGTTCGCCGTTCTGGCGTCCACGGCAAAGGGGTGTTTGCCCTGCAAGACATCGCTGAAGGCGAAACGCTGTTTGAATACGTGGGTGAGGTGATCAGCTGGGACGAAGCGCAAGACCGCCACCCCCATGACCCCTCTGACCCCAATCACACCTTCTATTTCCACGTGAACGAAGACAAGGTGATTGATGCATTGCATGGCGGCAACTCCTCCCGATGGATCAACCACAGCTGCGATCCCAATTGCGAAGCCGATGAGGAAAACGATCGCATCTTCATCAAAGCCCTGCGCAACATCAAGGCGGGCGAAGAACTCAATTACGACTACGGCTTGATCATTGACGAGCCTTACACGCCCAAACTCAAGGCCGAATACCCTTGCTGGTGTGGCGCCCCCAATTGCCGCAAAACATTGCTGGCCCCCAAGCGGAGGCCCGCCACCCCCAAGATTCCCAGTCAAGTCAAAAAGATTGAGAAAAAGATCAAGAAGCTCAAAAAAGAATTGAAAGCCGTCAAGAAGAAAGCCTCGGCATCAGCCAACGCTTGATTCTTCACGTCATGCATTGAGTCCCCATGAGCACCCAGGCAGACCCGCTACGCTGGCCAGCCGAAGCCATCTGGGCATCGGTGGTGCCAGAGTGGCCAGGTTTCAGCATTGAAATCTTGCCCGAGATTGACTCCACCAACACCGAGCTCATGCGGCGGGCCAGAAATGCTGTGCACGACCCGATTTTGCTGCTCGCCGAGCGGCAAACAGCGGGTCGTGGCCGTTTAGGACGTGCTTGGCATGGTGAGGTCGGTCACGCTTTGACGTTTTCATTGGGTTTGCCTTATCAACCCCAAAACTGGTCGGGACTGTCCTTGGCCGTTGGCCTGAGTCTGGCCGAATCGCTGGGGCCCGACATTCAACTGAAATGGCCCAACGATTTGTGGCGCCAACAAAGAAAATTGGGTGGCATCTTGATTGAAGCAGCCAGCCAAGGCGGAAAAAGTTATGCCGTCATTGGCATTGGCCTGAACATTCAACTGCCCCCCACCACGGACCTTAGAACGC
Source organism: Limnohabitans sp. 103DPR2 (assembly GCF_001412575.1). Lineage (NCBI taxonomy): Bacteria > Pseudomonadati > Pseudomonadota > Betaproteobacteria > Burkholderiales > Comamonadaceae > Limnohabitans > Limnohabitans sp. 103DPR2. The sequence goes on from NZ_CP011834.1 coordinate 303,617, forward strand.
CCGCAGCGGCCATTGCAGAATTTTGGCAGGGGGCAACGGCGCCCATGGTGCTAGAGCGCATCACCCAGCCTTTGCTCAAAGCCTTGAAAGAATTTGAAACGCTAGGCTTTGCGCCGCTTCAACAACGATTCAATGCGCGTGATGCTTTGCGTGGTTTGAAAGTGCAGAGCAGCGATGCCCTAGAAGGCCTGTGTGAAGGTGTGGACAGTCAAGGGGCTTTGCAAATTCTCACAAACGACGGACGCCAAGCCATCAACAGTTCAGAAGTAAGTGTTCGCGCCCTATGAAACACATGAAACTTCGATGGCTGATTTTGATCTTGATGGTCTTGAACGTCCTGTTTTATAGTTGGCGACAAGGCATTTTTGAGGCGTGGGGCTTCGCACCCGACAGCGCGCGCGAGCCCGAGCGGACATTGCAACAAATCCAACCCGACAACGTGGTCATCACAAGGAAAAACCCATGAGCTTGAAACTCTATTTCGCCCCCGGCGCCTGTTCATTTGTACCGCACTGCCTGCTACAACTGTCTGGCGCAGCGTACGAACCGCAAATGGTCAAACTGCACAAGGGCGAGCAAAACGGTGACGAATACAAAGCCATCAATCCACGCGGACAAGTGCCCGTCTTGGTCGATGACGGACAGGTTGTGACCCAAATTTTGGCCATCATTTTGTACCTCGACCAAAAATTTCCTGACGCTCATTTTTTGCCCACTGAGGCATTGGCGCGCGCCAAAGCGATTGAAACTTTGGCATGGATGAACAACACCGTACACCCCACCTTCACGCATATTTTCATGCCGCAAAAATTTTGCGATCAAGCAGAAGTGCAAGCGGCGCTCAAGGTCTTCAATACACAAACCTACAAAGCTTTGTTGGGTGAACTTGAAAATATCGTGCAGCGCAATTTGAAAACTTCAGAATGGCTCACAGGCGCGCATGTGGGTCCAGTCGATGTCTACGCATTGACATTGTCGCGCTGGGGCTCGATTGCCGGAATCGATCCCAGCACCTATCCTGCTTTGTGGGCACATGTTCAAAAAGTTGCGGCGCAGCCCGCCGTGGCTGTGGTGATTGAGCGTGAGCGACTTCAGCTGAATTTGTTCAAGCCCGCCTAAAACAAATTCTGCGTGGCTCAGCGGGGCCATTGCACAGGCTTAAAGATCTGCAGACCCTGAGGCCATGTTGGTTTTGAATTTATTGCTGGCCCGAGCAAAGCGAATGGTGAAGCACGCACCCGGTGGTGTTTGACCTGGATGCGCCACGTCCACTGACACTGTGGCGCCATGTCGCTGTGCAATCTCTCGCACAATGGGTAAGCCCAATCCAGAGCCATCCACGTTGCTACCCAATGCGCGGTAGAAGGGTTCAAAAATACGCTCACGTTCGGCGGCAGCAATCCCTGGCCCATTGTCTTCCACCTGAACAGCCAATGCTTGGCTATAAGGGTCGACCAACAAGCGCACAGTGATCACACCGATCCGCTCTTCGGTGCTGGGGGTGTAGTGAATGGCGTTGTCGACCAGATTGCGAATCATCTCTTTCAGCAAAGTGGGATTGCCCTGCACCTTCAAAAAGCGACGCTTGCTGTCGGTGTCCACACCGTCATAGCCCAAGTCCAAACCCTTGTCCATGGCGCGCGGCAACGAGTCATGCAAGACCTCGCTGACCAATGCCTCCATGTCACATGACTGCAGATCGATGGCACCACCGCCTTCTGCGCGAGCCAAAGACAACAACTGATTGACGGTGTGCGTGGCTTGCACACTGGCGCGGCCAATTTGTTTGAGTGAATGCTTCAGCTCCTCTTCGCTGGCATCTTTGCGCTGTGCCAAATCGGCTTGCATGCGCAGGCCTGCCAACGGTGTTTTGAGTTGATGCGCCGCATCTGCCAAAAATCTTTTTTGCGTGGCGATCGAGTCTTTCAAACGCCCTAGCAAATCGTTCACGGACGACACCAGCGGCGCAACTTCCAGTGGCACCGCTTTTTCATCCAGTGGGCTTAAGTCATCTGATTTTCTGGCGCGAATTCGCTCTTCAAGTTCTGACAAAGGTTTGATGCCTCGCACCAGTGCCAACCAAACCAACAAGACCGCCAAGGGCAAAATGGCAAACTGCGGCAGCATCACGCCTTTGATAATTTCAGTGGCCAGCACCGAGCGTTTCTCGCGTGTCTCGGCCACTTGGACCAGCACAGGGCCCATGCCCACTGGTGACTTGTCAGACGCCAGTTGGACCCAAGTGTAGGCGACACGCACTTCCAAGCTGCGCATTTCATCGTCACGAATTTTGACTTCGTAACTGCCCAGTTTCTCGTCTTCTTGGGGTTGTGGCAAATCGCGGTCACCACCCAAGATTTCACCCTTGGGACCAATCACTTGGTAATACACCAGATCGGCGTCGTCGGCGCGCAAGAGTTCGCTGGCCGGTTGCGGCAAATTGAATTGCACGCGCTGCTGATCAGGACTGAGCTTGACCAACTGCGCCAAGGCTTGTGCGTTGTAAATCAGCGCACGGTCAAATGGTTTGTTGGCCAGGCCTTGGGCAACCAGCCACGTGAGTGCCAAACTGACAGGCCACAGCAACAGCAATGGCGTGAGCATCCAATCCAAAATTTCGCCAAACAACGAGCGCTGCTCGCGGCGAAAAAAAGACAGCTGCCAATTTTTAGGATTCATTCAGCAAAAACTTCTGGCAGCGCGAATGCGGGATCAGCTCGGAATTTTCTCGAGGCAGTAACCCAAGCCGCGAACGGTTGCGATGCGGATCGGCCCTTTTTCAATCTTCTTGCGCAGGCGGTGGATGTACACCTCAATCGCGTTGTTGCTGACCTCTTCGCCCCACTCGCACAAGCGCTCAACCAACTGGTCTTTGCTGACCAATCGGCCTGCACGTTGAAGCAACACTTCCAGCAAGCCCAATTCGCGTGCAGACAATTCCACCATCTTGCCGTCAATGGTGGCGACGCGGCCTGATTGATCGTAAATGAGCGGGCCGTGTTTGATTTGCGATGTGGCGCCACCCATGCCGCGCCGTGTCAGCGCGCGAACACGCGCTTCAAGCTCTTGCAAGCTGAAGGGCTTGGCCATGTAGTCATCTGCGCCATAGTCCAGACCTTTCACGCGCTCTTCCACACTGTCAGCTGCCGTCAAAATCAAAACCGGCAAGGTGGAGCCGCGTGAGCGTAATTTTTTCAACACATCGAGGCCATGCATTTTGGGCAAGCCCAAATCAAGAATGAGCAGATCAAATTCGTTGTTGGTCATGAGCGCAGCGTCGGCTTCTGTGCCACTTGCCACATGATCCACGGCCGCACCTGCACTGCGCAAACTGCGCAGCAAACCATCGGCCAACACCTGATCATCTTCAGCTATCAAAATGCGCATGCTTGTCTCCCGCTTTGGCCTTGTTTGGCTTTGTGTTTTGCGCCCGGAGGCGGCTGTCTAAATTTTAGGCGACTATCAACGCTCTGTAACGAGAGTTTCACCATGGCCGACCCCTCGTTTGCCATTACATGCAATAGGCTTCAAGTCCCAAGGCCACCACGGTTGCAATTTCAAGGCCCACGGAAGCTTTGAATTCTTCTTCTGCTTGTGCCACCGCCACTTGAAAGGCGGCCAACCACGCCAAGCCGTCTTCGGTGAATTCGACCAGGCGCGCGCGCGCATCTCGACTGTCTTGTGTTCGTTTGACCAAACCCCATGCTTCACACTGGTCGACCAAATTGCCCATGGCTTGTTTGCTCATCCCTGCGGCCTGCGCCAAGTCCGTCAGCCTTGAACCCTGCAGCGACAAATGCCGTGTGATGTGAACGTGTGCCGCACTGATTTGATCTCTTGCAGCCAAATTCGAGAGCGCCAGCGGCACCTGCTCGTTGTGTGCCATCAGGCTTAAAACGCGCGCATCGAAACGCCTCATGGAATGGCCCAACAAACGACCCAAATGTGTTTCGCGCCACCGGTCATCGCGGACAGCAGATGACGGCGCTTGGCCCTGTGAATGGGTGATGAAACTGTCATTGACTGGCATTTGCAGATAGTAAAGCAAACTGACTAAAAAATCTATTTACTCGTTGAGACAATGCCATTACAGTACTGTTCAAGCATCCAGTCTTTGATCAGCTTTCTGAATGCAAGTTTTTCAACCCGTTGATTTTTATGGAGATTTCTATGAGCGACCAAAACAGCGACAAAACCAAAGCCCTGCAAGCAGCCCTGGCCCAAATCGAAAAACAATTTGGCAAAGGCACCATCATGCGTCTGGGCGAGGGTGAAGTCATCGAAGACATCCAAGTCGTCTCAACGGGTTCTTTGGGGCTCGACATTGCCTTGGGCGTAGGCGGTTTGCCCCGCGGCCGCGTGGTTGAAATATACGGCCCAGAGTCTTCTGGCAAAACCACCCTCACCTTGCAAGTGATTGCCGAGATGCAAAAAATCGGCGGTCAGTGCGCCTTCGTCGACGCCGAACATGCTTTGGACATTCAGTACGCTCAAAAGCTTGGCGTCAACCTGCAAGACCTGCTCATTAGCCAGCCCGACACCGGCGAGCAAGCCCTTGAAATTGTCGACAGCCTGGTTCGCTCCGGCGCCGTCGACTTGGTCGTCATCGACTCCGTGGCCGCACTCACCCCCAAGGCCGAACTCGAAGGCGACATGGGCGACTCTTTGCCCGGCCTCCAAGCCCGCCTCATGAGCCAAGCCCTGCGCAAGCTCACCGCCACCATCAAGAAAACCAATTGCATGGTCATCTTCATCAACCAAATCCGCATGAAGATTGGCGTCATGTTCGGCTCGCCCGAAACCACCACCGGTGGCAACGCGCTCAAGTTCTACGCTTCTGTGCGCTTGGACATCCGCCGCACCGGCACCATCAAACGAGGTGACGACTCGATCGGCAACGAAACCAAAGTCAAGGTGGTTAAAAACAAAGTGGCTCCGCCCTTTAAAACCGCTGAGTTCGACATTCTGTTCGGTGAAGGCATCAGCCGCCAAGGCGAAATCATCGACATGGGTGTCGAGGCCAAAATCATCGACAAGTCAGGCGCTTGGTATGCCTACAACGGCGAAAAAATTGGCCAAGGCCGCGACAACGCCCGTGAGTTCCTGCGTGAAAACGCCGAACTGGCTGCCGAAATTGAAAACAAAGTGCGTGAATCTTTGGGCATCCCACTGCTGGCTGAAGCCGTCGCAGCCGCCTAATCTCACGCCTTTCTCCAGTTGCGTTCCTTGATCAATGGCTCAGCCCGGGTTTAAGTTGTCCCTCAAAGGACGTGCGCTGCGGCTTTTGTCGCAGCGCGAACACTCTCGGGCTGAGCTGGTTCGCAAACTCTCACCCCACGAGGAGGTGCCGGGCGAGCTGGCACAAGCTCTCGACGAGCTCCAAGCCAAAGGTTTCATTGACGAAACCCGCGTCTTGGAGTCCGTTCTTAACCATCGCGCGCCCAAGCTGGGCAACGGCAGAATCAAACAAGAACTGCAAGCCAAAGGCTTGGCGCCTGCAGCAGTGGCTCAGGCCATGCTGGATTTAAAAGATTCTGAATTCGCGCGCGCCCAAGGCGTCTGGCAAAAGAAATTTGGCGCGCCTGCGGCAGATGCCAACGAGCGCGCCAAGCATTACCGGTTTTTGCTCACGCGCGGATTTTCGGCCGAGGTCGTCCGAAAAGTCGTCCAGCAATCGGGCACACCCGAAGAAGACTTCGACAGCTGAAGCTTGTTCTGCCAGGTCAAAGACCCAGCATCAACTTCAGGTTTTGAACCGCAGCGCCGCTGGCCCCTTTGCCCAAATTGTCCAATCGGGCAATCACCACAGCTTGGCGATGCGTCTCGTTGCCAAACACCCTGATTTCCAGTTTGTTGGAGTCGTTGTTGCCGGTGGCGCCCAATTTGCCACTTTCTTCAGCTGCCACCACACTGACCCAACCGCCAGCGTTTTGGCTACTGGCGTAGTGCGCGCGCAAAGCTTCATACAAATCGGACACTTTCGGTTTGCCAGGCAAGTCGTCCAGAAACAGCGGCAACTCCACCAACATGCCTTGCCGAAAATTGCCAACGGCTGGCAAAAAGATGGGGCGACGCGTCAGGCCGGTGTACTTCATGATCTCGGGCACGTGCTTGTGTTGCAGCCCCAAAGCGTAGGCTTCGTGCAAAGGCGCGCGGCCTGCTTCATAGTCTTCAATCATGGTGCGGCCACCACCGGAGTAACCACTTACTGAGGGCAAAGCAACCGGAAAATCTGGAGGCAAGATGCCAGCACTGATCAATGGTGCCAGGATGGCGATGGCGCCTGAGGCATAACAACCAGGGTTGCTGACGCGTTGCGCACTCACCACAGCTTCGCGTTGACCGGCACGCATTTCAGGAAAACCGAACACCCATTGGTCGTTCACGCGGTGGGCGGTGGATGCGTCAATGATGCGTGGTTTGTGGCTAGGCAAAGCATCGATCATGGCCACGGATTCTTTAGCGGCATCATCGTGGAGGCACAAAATAACCAGATCAACTTGGGCCATCAGCTCGCGCTTGGCCTCGGGGTCCTTGCGCTTTTCTGGGGCAATGCTGACCAATTCGACCTCGGGCATGGCCAGCAAACGCTCGCGAATCAAGAGCCCGGTGGTACCAGCTTCGCCATCGATGAATATTTTTTTGGCCATTCAGGGCTCTCCCAAGAAAAAATTTTGCCGCGTCATGTCAATGTAAGTGACTCGGCTCAAGATTGGTGCGTTGCAACATGATACAGTCGCCGGCTGAAGTGTCCAGTGCTTGCTTAGGGCAAACCACCCTGACTGGCTGGTGAGAATAACCACCCTCTGAGAGAAACCTCATGAAGATCCACGAGTACCAAGGCAAGGAAATCTTGCGTCAATTTGGTGTGCCAGTGCCCCGCGGCATTCCGGCCTTTACAGTCCAAGAAGCGGTGGAAGCCGCTCAAAAATTGGGCGGCCCAGTGTGGGTTGTCAAAGCACAAATTCACGCGGGCGGCCGCGGCAAAGGCGGCGGCGTGAAGCTGGCGCGCTCCATCGATGAGGTGAAAAAACTCGCCGGTGAAATTTTGGGCATGCAGTTGGTCACACACCAAACGGGCCCAGAAGGTCAAAAAGTTCGTCGCCTCCTGATTGAAGACGGCGCTGACATCCAAAAAGAATATTACATCTCCGCTGTCACAGACCGCGCTTCACAACGTGTGGCCATGATCGTGTCCAGCGAAGGCGGTATGGACATTGAAGGTGTGGCACACGACACACCCGAGAAAATCATCACTGAAATCGTTGACCCCGCTTTGGGCCTCACCGATGCTCAAGCCAAAAAATTGTCTGACGCCATTGGCGTGCCTGCTGGCTCAACAGCCCAAGCCGCCGACGTGCTCCAGAAAGTTTACAAGTGCTACATGGAAACCGACGCGTCTTTGGTCGAGATCAATCCTTTGATCTTGGAAGGCAACGGCGGCATCCGCGCTTTGGACGCCAAGTTCAACTTCGATTCCAACGCTTTGTTCCGTCACCCCGAAATCGTGGCTTACCGCGATTTGGACGAAGAAGATCCAGCTGAAATCGAAGCTTCTAAATTCGACTTGGCCTACATCAGCTTGGACGGCAACATTGGTTGCTTGGTCAACGGTGCGGGCTTGGCCATGGCCACCATGGACACCATCAAGCTGTTTGGCGCCGAGCCAGCCAACTTCTTGGACGTGGGCGGCGGCGCTACCCCCGAGAAAGTCACTGAAGCTTTCAAGATCATGTTGAAGAACCCCAAAGTGAAAGCCATTTTGGTCAACATCTTCGGCGGCATCATGAAGTGCGACACCATCGCAACTGGCGTGATCACCGCTTGCAAGGCCACTAACTTGAACGTGCCTTTGGTCGTTCGCATGAAGGGCACCAACGAAGATCTGGGCAAGAAGATGCTCAAAGAAAGCGGTTTGCCCATCATTTCCGTGGACACCATGGCAGAAGCAGCACAAGCTGCCGTTAAAGCGGTGAAAGGTTAATTACATGTCTATCTTTATCAACAAAGACACCAAAGTCATTACCCAAGGTATTACCGGCAAGACCGGTCAGTTCCACACTGAAAAATGCCAAGAGTACGCAAACGGTAAAAACTGCTTCGTTGCAGGTGTGAACCCCAAAAAAGCGGGCGAGTCCATCTTCAACATCCCCATTTACGCCTCTGTCAAAGAAGCGGCATCCGACACAGGCGCTACTGTGTCTGTTATCTACGTGCCACCAGCAGGCGCCGCCGCAGCCATTTGGGAAGCCGTTGAAGCCGACCTCGACTTGGCCATCTGCATTACCGAAGGCATTCCTGTCCGTGACATGCTCGAAGTGCGCAATCGCATGCGCGCCAAAGAAGCAGCTGGTGGTAAAAAGACTTTGCTGTTGGGCCCCAACTGCCCAGGTTTGATCACCCCCGATGAAATCAAGATCGGCATCATGCCCGGTCACATTCATCGCAAGGGTCGCATTGGCGTGGTGTCTCGTTCAGGCACATTGACTTATGAAGCCGTGGCGCAATTGACCGAGATCGGTCTGGGCCAGTCTTCTGCGGTCGGTATTGGTGGTGACCCCATCAACGGTTTGAAGCACATCGACGTGATGCGCGCTTTCAACGACGATCCCGACACCGATGCCGTGATCATGATCGGTGAAATTGGTGGTCCCGACGAAGCTGAAGCCGCTCGCTGGTGCAAAGACAACATGAAAAAGCCAATCGTTGGCTTTATCGCTGGTGTCACAGCGCCCGCAGGCAAGCGCATGGGCCACGCCGGTGCCTTGATCTCTGGCGGCGCCGACACAGCCGATGCCAAATTGGCCATCATGGAAGAATGCGGCTTCAAAATTACCCGCAATCCTTCCGAAATGGGCCGTTTGCTGAAGGCCATGCTGTAATTGCTGTAAGCACTTATACGCATCCAGCGGCCCGGTCTGGCCGTTAAAATTCGAGTCCCGACAACAGAACTGGCCCTTAGGGGCCAGTTCTTATTCCTACTAAAAATGCAAAGGGACTGACATGGAAATGATACAAAACGCCGACTTCTGGATCGGCTTGATGAAGATCATTTGGATCAACATCATCTTGTCTGGCGATAACGCCGTGGTGATTGCCTTAGCGGCACGCTCACTGCCCGAACACCAACAACGTCAAGCCATTTTGTTTGGTTCAGGCGCGGCCGTGGTACTGCGCATTGCGCTGACCGTGGTGGCAGCGGCACTTCTTGAGCTGTCTTACCTGCAAATTATCGGCGGCCTTCTGCTTCTGTACATTGGCGCACAACTGCTGAGTGAAGATGGCGACGAAGACGAAGGCGAGGTGGAAAAAGCCAGCCTGTTTGCGGCCATTCGAACCATTCTGATTGCAGATATTGTGATGAGTTTGGACAACGTGATTGCAGTGGCCGCGGCCGCCAAAGGCAACATGACCCTCCTCATTTTGGGCCTGGCCATCAGCATTCCCATGGTGATTTTTGGCAGTGCCATCATGATCAAACTCATGACACGCTTCCCCATCATCGTCACGTTCGGTGCTTGTTTGATCGGCTGGGTAGGCGGCGAAACCATCGCCAGTGACGTGGCCCTGCGTGAGTTTTCTGCGGAGAACCCTTGGTTGCACTACGCAGCCGCAACTGCAGGCGCATTGGCAGTTTTGGCCATCGGTAAATTCTTCCAAGCCAAACACGCAGCCAAGGAAACACCTGACGCTAACGTTTGACATCAAGCAAGCATTTGTGACCAAGCCGGCCCTTTGTGGTCGGCTTTTTTACGGCCTAATGAAGTCCTTCGAGATAAAATTATTCTTTACTTAGGACCACCATGACAGCGCCTCGCTCCAATTACTTTCGCGGATTTACCTTGATCGAACTGATGGTGGTCATTGCCATCATCGGTGTCCTAGGCTCCTTGGCATTGCCAGCGTACCAAGACTATGCCGTGCGTGCCAAAGTTTCCGAAATGCTGTTGGCCGCCACACAATGCAAAACTGCCGTCTCAGAAGTGGTCAGCACCGCTTCGCAAGCCGATGTCAGCACGGCCTTGCCCGCGGCTTGCCAAACCCAAACGTCGCAATACGTGTCTGGCTTGTCTGTCGATGCCAATGGCATCATCACCGTCACCGGCAACCCCAGTACCTTGCGCGGCGCCACCAGCGCCACCACCAATGCCATCTCATTGACGCCCATTCAATCGGGCACCACAGCATTGGTGGGCACCACCGATGGCGGCAAACCCATCAGTGCCTGGGTCTGCGGTCCCGCCGCCACCAATCCCCTGGCAGCCAAATACTTGCCCAGCTCTTGCAAGGGTGCGTGAGGAAAAATAGCACGGCACTTTCAGACGTGCCTTCTATTCTCCGGCCAAACAATGACTGGAGATCTCATGAAAACTTCTCAATTATTGGCCTGCACACTGTTGACATGGTGGTGGTCGTGGCATCACGCATTTATGGTGTGCCTGGCGTTGACATGTTGGGGCTGATCCCTAAAGAACTTCAAACGTGGATTGGCTTTGCCACAGGCATCAACCCACAATCCAAACACGCTGAAGCTGCACGCGCACTGACCAAGTTTCTAAGCACACCACCCGCCGATGCGGTCCTCAAACCCATTGGCATTGAGCCCTTCGTCGAATAAGGCAAGCTAGGCCTTGATGGCAGGCGCCATCAGGCCACCCAATGCCCCGATTTGCCACCTTGCTTTTCTAGCAATTTCACATCGGTGATGGTCATGCCGCGGTCAGCGGCTTTGCACATGTCGTAAATGGTCAGCAAGGCCACTTGGACAGCCGTCAGGGCTTCCATTTCTACGCCTGTTTGACCCACAGTTTCGGCTGTGGCACGGCACACGATGGTGGGCACCGGCGCCGAAGTCGGCACGTCAAACTCTACCGCCACGCGCGTCAAGGCCAATGGATGACAAAGCGGAATCAAATCCGACGTTCGCTTGGCACCTTGAATGCCCGCAATGCGCGCAATGCCCAACACATCGCCTTTCTTGGCTGTACCCGCCTGGATCAATGCCAATGTCGCGGGCAGCATTTGAATCGAGCCTGTTGCCACGGCCACTCGGTGAGTTGAAGCTTTGCCCCCCACATCCACCATGTGCGCTTGACCCTGCGCATCAAAGTGAGTCAGAGGAGAGGATGAGTTGGACGAAGATTGGGACATGTCTATTGAAAAAAACGGGGAAAACCATTTACAAACGCTTGACTTAGATCGAGCATGATACGGTGTTCGGATTCACCTTCAAAGTCGGTACCCTTAATTGAAGCTTGCGCCTGCCAAATCTAAACCGCTGATTGCCATCTTGGCAATGTCTCTGCTGTTGACACCTGTGTGGTCTCAGTTGCCTACCAGCTCGTCCAATTTACCCGCCTTGGGCGATGGCGCGGACATGACACTTTCAGCAGAGCGCAAGTTGGGCGATCGCATTGCGCGTGAGCTCTACCGCGATCCAGATTATTTGGAAGACCCCATTCTGGATGAGTATTTGCAAAACATTTGGCAATCTTTGGTCAAGGGTGCCCAAGCACGGGGCGACATGTCGCCCGAATTGCAAGAGCGCTTTGCATGGAAAATTTTGATTGGACGCGATCGCTCGGTCAACGCCTTTGCGCTACCAGGTGGTTATCTAGGCATTCATCTGGGGCTGATCAGCGTTGTCACCACTCGCGATGAGCTGGCCTCTGTCATGGCGCACGAGCTGAGTCACGTCACGCAGCGACACATTTCGCGCTCCATGGGAGATCAGGCACGCATGACACCTTGGCTCATCGGCGCCATGATTCTGGGCATGTTGGCTGCCAGCAAAAGTGCGCAAGGCGCGCAAGCCATGATCGTGGGTGGTCAAGCCATGGCTGCACAATCACAGCTCAACTTCTCGCGCGACATGGAGCGAGAAGCCGATCGGATTGGCTATGGCGTGATGTCAGAAGCTGGTTTTGATACGCAAGGATTTGTCACCATGTTTGGCAAATTGCAGCAAGCATCGAGCTTGAATGACAACGGCGCATTTCCGTATTTGCGCAGTCACCCACTCAGCAGTGAACGCATGGCCGACATGCAATCACGCCAACAACTTCAGACCCCGCGTGCCGCCAATCAAGAACAAGATCTGGTTCAAGCCATGATGTCTGCAAGGGCACGTGTGTTTTCTCAACCAGGCGTCGATGCCTTGCGCGCATGGGCCCAAGAAGCCAACGATGCCAGTGTGGCCAAACAGTCCACTGCCAAGCAGATGGGCATCTTGTATGGTGCTTGCTTGTCGTGGATGCAGCTGCGTGACCTTGCCCAAGCGCGTGCCTTGTTGCCGCGACTCAAATTGGCAGCGGCCCAACATGCGCCTTCAGCGCGTTTGGTTCAGTTGCTTGAAGCCGAGTTGGCATTCAAAGAAGATGACATGCGAAGCGTGCTGACTTCATTGCGGCATGTGAGCGCGCAAGCCAACAGTTTGTGGCAACGACCCGAGCTGCTTTTCATCACGCAGGCCAGCGCGCGCTTGCAAGTGTCTTCGCCCACTGCAGAGACTTCGCAAATTTTGGCGCAAGGCATCTCAGCGCTCCAGCGTTGGGTGCTTCAACATGCACAAGATGCGCAAGCCTGGCAAGTGCTGGCAACCGCATTGGCTGCACAAGGCCGGCCTTTGGCTTCGTTAAGAGCAGAAGGTGAAACGCAATTGGCAAGGATGGATTTTGGCGCTGCTGTGGATCGTTTTAGAGCAGCACAAGATGCCTCCAGGCGAATGAATGCAGCACAAGCGGATCACATTGAGGCGTCCATTGTGGATGCGCGCTTGCGTTTTGCCCAAGGCCTTTTACGCGAGCAAATGCTAGAGCGACAAGACAGATGAGTTGGCACTGACACCTTAAGGCATGGGTGATGGTGGGCAGACCCACAAGGCATTGACATACTGGCATGTGAGTTTGCCAATGGCCAAGGGTTGGGGGTGACCGCTGAACATCCAACCCGCTGCTGATTTTGTGAGCGCATAACGGTCTCTGTAAATTTGAGGCGCATGGCCCACACGTTCGGGCAAAAAATAATCGACATCAAACACAATGTGCTGGGGCAGCACTTGCCATTGGTGTATTTGTTTAACAGCCATGCCCAAATGGGGATCGATGCTGGCGGCACGGCTTGCGTTTCGCAACGCGATGTTCTGTGCGCTGGTGTTTTTTCGCCAAGCGGTTTTGGGTTGCACTGATTCGGCATGTGCTTCGTTGACCGTGGCGGCAATTCGCTCCATGGCACTGGCAATGATTTGCGTTTCCTCTGGCGTGAGAACTGCATGCAATTGCATGGCTCTTTTTTCGTGCAGAAATGTGGTTCCGAAGTCGATGGGTACACCATTGAAAACTTCGGTGGCTTGCGCAGCGGGCCAGTACAGGTTGAGTGACATGAGCAGCATTGCAAGATGGCCCATCAAAGGCGCCACCTTTGCACGCAAGACATGCGCGTCATGCGAATTAGCAAGGTGCAAAAGCAGCGTCATGTCAGTTCATCTCGAAACAAACTTTTTCTTGAGAAACGGAATACGCTTTACCGCCTCCCAAGCTGACTCCCAAGCCATAGCTTGTTGCAATGACAGCGCACATCAGTCCATTACCACCTTGGGCCTCACAGCTGGTCAAGATGTCGGTGCGCAATAAATGGTCGGCCTCTGCTTTTTCAAAGCCGCACATGTTGTAACGGTTGTCGTGCGCCGCACAAGACGACTGAAGGTTGATGCCAAACATCACGTCGGGCACCACACGGTCAAACATGGCGGTGCCACAGCCTGCACCCAGTGCTTGGCCATCATCTCGTGCACCGTTGGTGGTGCCAGAGTCAAACTTTAAAAAATCAAAGAAGCCTTGTCCCCAAACTTGTTGGGTTTCGGCAATGCTGCAAACTTGCATGATGTGTTCCTTATTGGCATGCGATTAAAAATAATCAATGACCAGGAAAGGGGTGGGCGCGGGGACACCGACCGGTTCAATCGCTGGGTTGAATGAAACTGTTTGTGAAAGTGTTTGTAAAAGTTGGAACTCGTTGGCTTCGGTTTCGCGGGCAAAGTGGGCTTGCAGATCGACGGCGGGTTCTGTGGCGATGCCAAAGTTCATCAAGCCCCAAAGAAGCCAGTGGGGTGACTCGATGGGTGACTCAATGTCTGCATCGAAGGCAATGCCACCGAGGGCAACAGGCCAAAAGTCCATTTGCATAACGCTTGAAGTGTGAGTTGTTTTGTACATGATGATTTCCAATATTGAGTACCAAAGCAGTACTCATGAATGCATCTTAGGGGCGTGGGGATGGGTTGGTGCCTGCATTGACTTGCAAAACAAGCTCGCCGCCAAGTGCTTTCACAAAAAGCTATGATTCCGGTCCTTCTTCAAAGACCTCATGGCTGGCATTCACATCACGGACATCGAAGCGGCGATCAATTACTGGCGCCAAAAAAACCCCTCGCCAGACGGGGTGGCGCTGCCGCGCGAGTTGCGAGCGCTGGCGGAGGTGTATGCACTGATGGTCTATTACAAGGAAGATGAGGCCGACGAATACACCTTGCCTTTGGCCGCTGCAGAGGCTTGGCAAGCTTGGTACGCCAGCACACCCGACACGCCTTGCATCGCCATTTGCTCAACGTTTCAAGGCGACCCCGAATGCAAGGGTTGCGGCAGAAGTTTTGAAGAGGTGCAGCTGTGGACGGAGATGAGTCCCGGTGAAAAGCGCTCAGTTTGGCGCCGCATCACCGTTGACGGGACTTCTTGGCGCTTCAACCGTTATGCCGAGCGCGCGGCAGAGGATCGCCACTTGGCGCGCGCAGCCGCAGAAGCTCAAGTCCCGCTTGGCTTCCAAAGCTAAGCGGCATTCATTCCGCTGTTCAAAAAATTATTTCCAACGCACCACTTCCAGGTGCACGCTGTCTTGACTGTTGCTCAAGGTGAGCTCGCCCTCTTGCACCGTGGCTTGAATTTGCATGCTGCGTTCAGCCAATTTGGCCAAGGCCTGGCTGGCCTCGGTAGGCACGCGCCACACTTGCAATTTGTCCATGCGCGTGAGTTTGCTTTCAATGCCGCGCCACCACACCTCTGCCGCATGGTTGAAGCAATACACCATGACGGCATCTGATTTTTGGCAAGCCTTGTTCAAGGGCTTGTCTTCGGGTTGCCCCACTTCCACCCACAAACGCGTTTGACCCGTGAAATCGCGCAGTGACAAATCGGGGTCATCAGGGTCAGACAAGCCTGCGCCAAAGGCCAGCACACCATCGCCATTCAAATCGGTTTGCAATTTGTAGGCATTGAGGGACAAAGCCAACAAGCGAATCATCATGCGCTCGTCGGTTTCGCTGGGATGACGCGCTAAGGTGAGGGCGTGATCGGCGTAGTAACTGTGGTCAATGTCTGCAATGGAAAGATTGACTTTGTAGATGGTGGATTTAAGCGCCATGCGAGACTCGCTTAAACCCGCTGGGCCAGCTCAATGGCTTTGCCAATGTAGCTGCCAGGCGTCATGGCCAACAAGCGATCTTTTTCTTCTTGGGGAATCTCCAAGCCTTTGATCAAGCCATGCAACGCATCAGCCGTTACCGTTTTGCCACGCGTCACTTCTTTCAATTTCTCGTAAGCGCCTTGCACGCCATAACGGCGCATGACTGTTTGAATGGGCTCGGCCAAGACTTCCCAAGCGGCGTCCAAATCTTGCGCCAAAGCTTCTTCGTTCAACTCTAACTTTTTCAAGCCGGTCATGAGCGATGCATAGGCCAGCGCCGAGTAACCCAAGGCCACACCCATGTTGCGCAGCACCGTTGAATCCGTGAGGTCGCGTTGCCAACGGCTGATGGGCAACTTTTCTGACAAGTGTTTCAGCACCGCATTGGCCAAACCCAAATTGCCTTCAGCATTTTCAAAGTCAATGGGGTTCACTTTGTGCGGCATGGTCGATGAGCCAATCTCGCCTGCTTTGAGGCGTTGCTTGAAGTAACCCAAGCTGACATAACCCCAAATGTCACGCGACAGATCGATCAAGATGGTGTTGGTACGCGCCACCGCATCGAACAATTCCGCCATGTAATCGTGCGGTTCAATTTGAATGCTGTAGGGCTGGAACGACAAGCCCAAACCCCAATGCTCACTGGAGGCACCTGCTTCGTGTGACTCGGGTGTTTCGACCACTGACTTGGAAAAATTCTCCCAGTCAAAGTGGGGCCAAGCCGACAAGTGCGCGTTGTAATTGCCCACAGCGCCATTCATTTTGGCTTTCAATGGAACAGCTGCAATTTTGTCGCGGGTGCTGCGCAAACGCACAACCACATTGGCCAACTCTTTGCCGACCGTGGTAGGGCTAGCAGTTTGGCCATGCGTGCGGCTCAGCATGGGAATTGCCGCATACGCGTGCGCCATGCTGCGCAACTGTTCAATCACTTCATCTAACGCAGGCAAGATCACTTGCTGTCGTGCGCCTTTGAGTTGCAGGGCATGGCTGGTGTTGTTGATGTCCTCACTGGTGCAAGCAAAATGCACGAACTCTGATGCTTGTTCAAGTTCGGGACGATCTTTGAATTTGGACTTGATCCAATACTCGACGGCCTTCACATCATGGTTGGTGGTCTTTTCGATGTCCTTGATGGCCAAAGCATCTTGCTCTGAAAACTGGGTGACCAAGCCTGTGAGGTATCGGCGTGCACCCAAGGACAAAGGTTTGAACTCTTCGAACCCGGCATCGGACAGCGCAATGAACCAGGCAATTTCAACTTGCACACGGCGGTGCATGTACCCCAGCTCGCTCATGAGCGGGCGCAGTGCGTTGAGCTTGTTGGCGTAACGGCCATCCAAGGGCGATAGGGCGGAAATAGGAGAAGAAGTCATACACCGATTGTAAGTTCTGACTCTGACAAATGACTGAGCTTGCGATTCCTCTAGAATGCACGTCAATTCGACTCGCTTTTGACGACTTTTACAAGAACAAACCCATGAAATTGATCGGTTCACCCACCAGCCCTTATGTCCGCAAAGTTTGCATCGTGATGGCTGAAAAAAAACTGGACTACCGCATGGTGGCCGAAGACGTGTGGTCGGCCAACACCACCATTCACGCCTCCAACCCTCTGGGCAAGGTGCCTTGCTTGGTCTTGGAAGGCGGCGAAGCCGTGTTTGATTCCCGCGTCATTGTGGAGTATTTGGACACTTTGTCGCCTGTTGGCAAACTGATCCCCGTCAATGGCCGTGAACGCGCCGAAGTGAAAACTTGGGAGGCTTTGGCCGATGGTTTGCTAGATGCCGCTTTGCTGGCACGCATGGAAGCCGTCTGGCCACATCGCCTTCCTGAACAGCGCAGCCAGCCATGGATTGACCGCCAATTGCACAAGATTTCTGAATCACTGCGCGCCATGTCACACGGTCTGGCCGACAAGCCTTACTGCTCGGGTGCACATCTGAGCTTGTCTGACATTGCGGTGGGTTGTGCGCTGGGGTATTTGGACTTCCGCTTTCCTGCCACTCAATGGCGCGACACTTATCCCAATTTGGACAAGCTGTACGCCAAGTTGATGCAACGCCAAAGTTTCATTGACAGCGTCCCAGCTTAAGTCGAGCGCTGCCGACTGTAGGGCCAACAGGGTTTAACTGTTGGCCTGTTTTTTCAGCCACCGCATCAAAGCGCCAACCCACGGCAGCTTCTCATAAAGTTCCTCAGCAGCATCCCAATAATCGCGGTGCAAGCTGATGCGTTGGTCTGCATCGAGTACCAAATGGCTGGTGCCCAACACCACTTGTTCGGTCTGCGTATCAAAGCGCTTGAAACGAAAGCGAAATTCCCACGTCAAAAACGCCTGATCGCCATCGACCACTTGGCCCGTGATGACAAAGCGCGGTTGCGTCAATGACGCAAACATGTGCGCAAAGATGGTCTCTATGGCGGGCACACCGGTCACGTCATTGAAGGGATCCTTGAAGCGCGCGGTGGCGCTGTAAAACGCGTTCAGTTCACTCACACTTTGCGGTGTGAGAGTTTCAAAGTAGTTGGCTATTTGTTCAAAGCGCTGACGCGAGTTCATGGTCACAGTCCTGTAAATCGGCGTACCAAAGCGAAGTACATGCGATAGGGTAACAGGCGCAGCAACTTCAACCACAGCGTAAATCGTTTGGGAAAGTGAATGTCAAACAAACCCTCTGCCCAACCTTGCAGCATGGCTTTGGCCGCATCTTCGGGCGACATCAAGGCGGGCATTTGGAAATTGTTTTGTGCGGTCAGTGGTGTAGCGACAAAGCCCGGGTTGATGAGGCTGACGCCAATGCCTTTGTCTTGCAAATCCATGTACATGGTTTCTGCCAAATGCGTGACCGCTGCTTTGGTGGGACCATAGGCCAAACCGTTGGGCAAGCCACGCCAGCCCGCCACGCTGCTGACCACACTGACATGGCCAAAGCCCTGTTGCAGCAAGACCGGCAACGCTGCATCGAGCACTCTCAGCAAACCGTTGTAGTTCACTTCCTGGTGGCGCAACATGTCGGTCAAATCGAATTCTGTTGCACGGTGCGCGCGGTAATGTCCGGCACAGTAAAGCACCATGTCCAAAGGTCCCAGCGCGGCCACTTGACGCATGGCATCACGCACTTGCAAGGCATCCGTCACGTCTAGGGGCAGCAGCGTGAGCGCTTGACCTTGTTGTTGAGATTGTTCGGCCCAGACAGACACCACGCCTAAATCACGCGCGGAAATGACCACGTTGGCACCCGCTGCATGCAAAGCTTTGGCACACGCCAAACCAATGCCACTAGAAGCACCGATCAACCACACACGTTTGCCTTGCCACTGAGCCATGGGTGGGTTCAAAGGCGCACCCCATCGACGTTTGACGCGGCTTTTGAGGGACTGAACGGGCACCGTGTCTTGCCCTGCTTTTGCAACATCCAGGTTCATGACACACGACCCGAGGCGTTGGGAACTCGGCGTTTGAATGACAAGGTGACTTCACCCAAGGTCACACCCCATTTGCGCATCACTGCTTTGTTCATCATGACTTGCTCGTCCATGAGGTACATCCAGTCGTCAAATTGCACTTCCCAAACCGTGCCATCGACGGGCAGGGCCAAGGTGTATTGCCAGCGGAAGGTGTTGCCACTCACCCCACCAGCGGCCATCCCCACCACATCGTCAGCGCGGCCTTCATAGCGGCCATTCGGCAAAGCTTTCAATTTCCAAATGCGCCGTTGTTGGGTGCCATCAGAGTAGGTGAAGGCCTCGTCTAAAACACCTTCATCGCCTTGCCATTGGCAGTCCATCACCACTTTGAAGCGTTTCACCACGCGGCCTGAACGGTCGGTGAAAACACCCCAAGCATCGACGATGCCATTGAAGTAGGTTCGCAAATCAAGCACGGGCGTTTGCGCTGCGTAGTCGGACAATTGGGGGCCTGCACAACCTGACAAAAGTCCGGCCCCAGCACTCAACGCAGCCAAGCCCGATGTGCGCAAAAGCAGCGGGGCAGCGACGCCTTGAGAAACACGCTTGAGATACTGTCGTCTGTTCATAAGTTACCCCTTGATGTCAGCGAAGTGGCTGACGGTTGAATCCAAAAATAAAACAACGCGGCAACGGCACCGGTTTTCAAAACGCAAGGCAACACGCCATAGGCGAGGGACAGTGCATGCAAGCCTTCGGCACTTCGCGCACCCGGGGCATAGCCCCAACTGGCCAAAAGTGGCAAGCACAGGCCCGCTGCCAACGCCAAATTGAATTTGCTGATGAGGTTCCACCAGCCCAAATACAAGCCCTCGGCTTCGCCCCGGTGACCTAAGTGATCAATGACGCGATTGAGCAAAGCACCAGGCACCACCATGTCTGCCCCTAAGGCAATGCCCGAAGCGACGCACACACCAAGAAACAACAGTTCATCACCTGGGCCTAAAAAACTGACGCTGGCAAAACTGACAATGGCCATCAACATGCCAACACCCCATGTTTTGGGCAAGCCCCGTTGGCGAATCAACTTCAACCAAACCGGCAAAGACACCACGCCGGCCATGAAGTAGGCGCCTAAAAACCACGGCGCAATGTCTGATGACGCCTGTATTTGGTCTTCTACAAAAAACATCACCAAGCTGGCAGGAACAGCGCTGGCAATGCCGTTGAGCATGAACACAGCCAAGAGTTTTAAAAACAAACTTTGACGAATCGGCAAGGCCATGGCATTGGCTGTGGGCGATGCGGCTTCGCTGGACAACACAGGTACATTGGCTTGAAACACCCGAGACCATGCCCACAAACCCACGAGCAATGAGGCTCCCAAAAAGATGCTGGTCGTCTGCCAGCCTGCCAAAGCAGGAAGCAGCGACGCCAACACCACGCCCACCAAGCCGGCCGCTTCACGCCAAGCGATCACGCGGCCTTGTTGCAAAGCATCGCCGCCCAAACGTGTTGCCCAGGCCTGGTGAAGAATGCTCAAACCACTGTAGGTGAGGTGACACAAACTGACAAACACCGCGACCCAGGCCACATAGCCTGACGTGGAAGCAAACAGTGGCGGGAAAAACAAGGCGACAAAAGACACCAACAGCAAAGCGGCCAAAGCAAAGGCAGCAGTACCGACGGCTTGATTGGACTTGGCATACAGCACATCGCTGATGCGCCCCATCCATGGGTCGATGAAAGCGTCCAACAAACGACTGATCAACAAAACAAGACCGAGGGTGGTCAAAGGGACCGCGTAGTGTGTGGCGTATGCGTGTGGCAAGTTGACGTACATGGGCAAAGCCACAAACGACAAAGGCAAAGCCAGCAGGCCATAGGATGCGCCCGTTGTCTGTGCGGCACGCGATGTCTCACTCATAAGCCGTTGATCCAGGCTTGTCGAATGGCGGGTGCTGATGTGGCCTCATGCAGCCAGATGCCAAAAAAAAGCTTGGCAAATTGTGGGTCGGTGATGGCACCCAAACGTTTTTGTTGAAACCAAAATTCAGCACCTTCGTTGGGCTTGTAGAACCCCATCAAACGGTCACCAGGGCGAACATTAGGAAAAATATCGGTCATGGCCTTGAGCCATTCTTTCTCTTGTGCCGCATTGATGCTGCCTAACTTGCGCATCTCGTCCATCGAGCGCTTGGCAATGGCCACCCCTTCAAAATTGCGAAGGTATGACAGCTCCAAAACGAACGGCGAAGCCGTGTACTGCTGCACCGAAAAACCAGGCGAGGTCCATAAACGGGCATCGTAAATCTCGAAGCCCCAAAATTGATAGCGCTGAGTGCTTGAAGGTTTCGCGCCTGGCAATATCGTTTCGTTGGCAGCGGCCATGGCGCTCACGTTGCTGAGCACCACCACCAACAAGATCTGCCATAAACGACATTGCAGGATGTTCATATCAGCCTGGCTTTTTCAATGTGAACTGAATCACATCGGTGTTGGCTTCATCGAAAGCGGCTTCGCAATAGGCCAAATAAAACTCCCAAGTGCGAATGAATGCGGTGTCAAAGCCCAAGGTCAACACCTGCGCCTCATGGGCCAAGAAGTCATGTCGCCAACGACGCAAAGTTTCGGCGTAATCGGGACCAAACTTCAACTCATCGACCACTTCCAAGCCTGCCAAGCGCGCTTGTCTTCTGAACTCAGAAGGACTGGGCAAGCAGCCGCCCGGGAAAATATATTGCTGAATAAAGTCAGTTGATTTGACGTAACGGTCAAACAACGCGTCGTCGATCACAATGCTTTGAATGCAGGCCTTGCCGCCTGGCTTCAACATCTTGCTAACCGTTTGGAAATAAGTCGGCCAGTATTCTTGGCCGACCGCCTCGATCATTTCAATAGAGCACACAGCGTCATAGGGACCATCGTCAATGTCGCGATAGTCTTGCAAACGCAAATCCGCTTGTTCTGCTTTGCCATTCCATTTCATGCGCGCATTGGCAAAAGCCAATTGTTCGGTCGACAAGGTCACACCGGTCACATGTGCGCCCATTTCCAGGGTGGCCATTTCGGCCAAAGCACCCCAACCACATCCGATTTCCAAAACGCGAGAGCCCGCAGTGACATCCGTGGCTTGCAAAGCGCGGCGCACTTTGGCGTTTTGTGCCGCTTGCATGCTGCGGCTGAAATCGCCCTCAAACAATGCGGACGAGTAATTCATGGTGCCATCCAACCACAATTCGTAAAACGCATTGCCCAGGTCGTAGTGGGCGTGGATGTTTTTGCGGCTGTTGGCTTTGTGGTTGCGATTGAGCAAATGCTTGACGCGGTAGATCATGCGACCCCACCAAGAGCCATAAATCAAATCTTCCACAACGCGGCGATTTTGAATCATGACGCGCAACAAATCACTCAAGGCGGGCGTGGTCCAATCCCCAGCAATGTAGGTTTCCGCAAAACCAATGTCGCCCGATTTCATGCTGGCCAAAAAAACATTCCAGTTGCGCAAGCTGATGGCGGCATGGGGCATTGCACCATTGCCATAAACTTTCGAGCTTCGATCGGGGAACTGAACGGTCAAGGTGCCGTGCTCCATTTTTTCAAGCAACTGAAGCACACGGCGCGCGGCCATGGGTGCAGACTGGATGGCCATCGATGTGCTGGAAGACGTGGTGGAGTTCATGTTCAGCGAGATTTAGAAGTGAAGGTTGAAGCCGCTTGACCACGCGTGACAAATTGCGTGGGGGGCGCGGGTTTGTGAAAAAAAGGAACTTTCTTGAACCAGAGCAACAAGGCGTGCCAATGAATGCGCAACATCACGGCCAGAGTCCAAAGGGGATAGCGCCAAAAAGTGTTTCGAATTTCGCTGGGACTTGCGTCCACCAACTTGCCACTTTGACTGGTTTGAATCAAAGGGCCGTCTTCATTGCTGTGGTCAACTCGCGCAACAATGCGCTCCACGCCGTTTTGAAGGGTTCGCATGAACCTGAATTGGTAATGCCCTGAGACCTTGCAAAAGGGTGAGACATGAAACACCTTGTCTGCAAGCGCCGAGACACCCCACTTGGGCTCTTGCAACAAATAGCAGTGTCGCTCGCCAAAGGTGTTGTGGACCTCGGCCACGATCGCGGCCAAACTGTTGTCTTGTCGATGGCAGTACCAAAAACTGACGGGCTTGAAGGTGTAGCCCAAGACGCGCGGAAATGTTTGAAGCCAAATTTCGCCGTCCGCGTCTTGCACATTGGCTTCGGCCAACAAAGACTCCAGCCAAGCCAAAGCACCGCCTTGCTCAGGCAATCGACCATCACCATGGTCGACGTCGTGAAACGACATCAGGCCTGCTCGGTTGATGGGAAAAGCCAAGGCTTTTGCAGCCTCTGGATTGCTTAGCACCGATTGAAGGTGGCGCATGGGCAACATCACAAAATAAGCCGCATAGTCAAAGGCATGGCGGGCCGGGCGTAAACGCACGTGCCTGATCTGGCCATGTCCAATGCTGATGTGGGCAGTTGTCATGCGTGAACTTTCAGCAGCAACTCTCTGGCCACAGCCAACCCAGACTTCAAACCGTCTTCATGAAAACCATAGCCCAACCAAGCACCGGCATACCATGTGTGCTGCTGGCCTTGAATTCGGTGGATGTGTTGTTGCGCGTCAATGGCGGCCAAATCGAACACCGGATGTGCATAGTCAAACGTGCGAATGACTTTGCTGGAATCGATGGCTTGCGCCGGATTGAGTGACACCACAACGGCTTGCTCGTATGGCAAGGGCTGCAGTTTGTTCAACAAGTAATGCAAACAAACGCGTGCGCTTTCTTGGTCTTCGCTTTCGGCGCGTGCATAATTCCACGCGGCCCATGCTTTGCGGCGAGTCGGCAGCACGCTGTCGTCGGTGTGCAATACGGCCACATTGTCTTGATAGCGAATGGCTGACAAATACTGCGTTTCTTCTGCAGAGGGCGTGCGCAGCATGCGCAAGGCTTGATCGGAGTGTGTACAAATGACCACTTCATCAAAACGCTCTGCAGCCCCTTGCGTCACCACTCGAACGCCTTGCGCATCTCGTTCAATGAGTTGCACGGGGGTGTTCAAACGCTTGTCGTTGATGTCCCTGACTATTTTCTGCACGTAGTTGCGAGAGCCGCCCGTGACCGTGAAC